>NZ_JASPGN010000003.1:0-256493 GCF_030232655.1 Corynebacterium sp. MSK218 | reverse complement strand
TCACCGCTGACAGGCCAAACCACGTCTACGTAGGCGACATCACCTACCTGCCGTGTAAGGGCGGCAAGAACATGTACCTAGCCACGGTCATTGACGCCTACTCGCGCAAACTCGTCGGCCATGCACTCGCCGATCACATGCGGGTATCGCTAGTTATCGAAGCTTTATCTCATGCCAGAAAAGTCCGCGGAAGCCTTAAAGGGGCAATTTTCCATTCCGATCACGGCAGTGTGTACACCTCACAGGCATTTAGGGACCACTGCGCCCAGCTTGGTGTACGCCAATCCATGGGAGCAGTGGGAACTAGCGCCGATAATGCCCTGGCAGAATCATTTAACGCCACCCTAAAGCGTGAAGTTCTGCGAGATAGGAAAGTCTTTGACAATCCCATCATCTGCCGCCAAGAAGTCTTCCGATGGTGCATGCGCTACAACACGCGCAGACGACACTCCTGGTGCAACCTTCTAGCCCCCGATGACTTCGAAGCACTCACATCAGCTACACTGACCCAACCAGCATAGCTAACCCCCGACGTGTCTACTTTCCGGGGGCCAGGCCCTACCTAGCCACGGTCATCGACGCCTACTCGCGCAAACTCGTCGGTCATGCACTCGCCGACCACATGCGGGTATCGCTGGTTATCGAAGCTTTGTCTCATGCCAGGAAAGTCCGCGGAAGCCTTAAAGGGGCAATTTTCCATTCCGATCATGGCAGTGTGTACACCTCACAAGCATTTAGGGACCACTGCGCCCAGCTTGGTGTGCGCCAATCCATGGGAGCGGTGGGAACGAGTGCCGATAATGCCCTGGCAGAATCGTTTAATGCCACCTTAAAGCGTGAAGTTCTGCGTGATCGGAAAGTCTTTGACAATCCCATCATCTGCCGCCAAGAAGTCTTCCGATGGTGCATGCGCTACAACACGCGCAGACGGCACTCCTGGTGCAATCTTCTAGCCCCCGATGACTTCGAAGCACTCACATCAGCTACACTGACCCAAGCAGCATAGCTAACCCCCGACGTGTCTACTTTCCGGGGGCCAGGCCCCATGGTGGTTGCTCCCAGCGGTGAGACGCGAACCATTGAAGAGTTTCAAGCGTGCGCGAGGAAACCACGCCAGTTGATAGCTGATGGAGTGGCTTTGGCCAGCGAGCGCCATAAGATTCGGCTAGATGCTCAACGTCACAACGGATGGACTTTTCTTGCCGTCGTACGAGGTAAGCCTTTAGAGCATGGAAGCCTTGAGACTGGACTTGCGCGCCCACAAGTGGCAGCAGGGTTGGACCGTGTCCGCTATGGCTGGCCGCTGGACAACTTGGGGCCGCTTCCAGATACGGCCTGAGTTGCAGTTATTCCGCGGTGTGGGGCACTTCACTAGGGGACGAACGTATTGCCGCTTTTGACGTGGTGACCTGTACACTGGGTCGGTACATACGGACGCGTCTACCGCAGAAAGTGCTTGGCTTTAATGTCTGATTCTAAGTCCCGCGACCACGGCCGCGGCCGTGAACGTTCCTCGGATAGCAATCGCGGAAACAACCGCTCCGGGGGCCGCAAATTTGAAAAACGTGGGGGAGTATCGGGGCGTCGAGAAGAACGTCGCGGCAATCGCCGCGATGAGCGTCGCAACGACCGTAAAGGGCACGACCGTGACAAACACAAGGTCTCCCATCCCCAGCGCTCCGGCTACCGTGAGGAGCGAATCAACCGTCGCATGACCGATCCGGATCTGCCCTCCGATATCGACATCACGGATCTTGATCCCTCGGTGCTGCAGGATCTTTCTTCGCTGTCGAAGGAGAATTCTGAGGCGGTGGCTAAGCATCTCATCATGGCGGCCACGTGGCTCGATGATGATCCACAGCTGAGCTTGCGCCATGCGCGCGCAGCAAAGGACCGAGCTGGTCGCGTTTCAGTGGCGCGTGAGATGAATGGAATCGCTGCCTACCGCGCGGGCGAATGGAAGGAAGCGCTTGCTGAGCTGCGCGCCGCCCGCCGTATCTCTGGCGGTCCGGGGCTGCTTGCAGTCATGGCGGACTGTGAACGTGGCATGGGCCGGCCAGAAAAGGCAGTTGAGCTGTGGCGCAGCGATGACGCCAAGGAGCTTGCACCGGAGGACGCCATCGAGCTGGCCATCGTTGCTGCCGGTGCACGACTTGATATGGGCCAGGCTGATTCGGCCGTGGTCACCATCCAGCGTGCGCAGCCGAACAAAAACGACACTGGCGTAGCTGCCTGCCGTCTTTCCTATGCCTACGCCAATGCACTTTTGGAAGCCGGCCGTAAGGATGAAGCCAAGGAATGGTTCCAACACGCTACTGACATTGATGAAGGAGACTGGACCGACGCTGCTGAGCGTCTGGCCGAGTGCTAACAATGAGTATTCTCACAACCCATGATTCGCTTCTGTTGGATCTGGACGGAACCGTCTGGGAGGGTGGCCAGGCACTGCAGTGCGTCGTAGATGTCATCAACTCGTGCGGTATTCCGGCGGTGTACGTAACCAATAACGCCTCACGTAGCCCGCAAACCGTGGCAGATATGCTGGGCCAGATTGGGCTTGATACCGACGCCAAGCACGTCGTGACGTCCGCACAGGCGGCTGTCCGTATGGCGCGTGAGGATCTTCCGGCAGGATCCCGGGTCCTCATTATCGGTGCTGATTCTTTCCGTACACTTGCTCGTGACGCAGGGTTCGAGGTTGTCAGCAGTGCAGACGAGAAACCGGCGGCTGTTCTCCAAGGGATGGACAAGTCCGTGGGGTGGGAACAGCTTTCGGAGGGCGCTATTGCTATCAACCAGGGTGCTAAATTCTACGCATCCAACCTGGATACGCAGCTGCCTACTGAACGTGGCCTGGCTGTGGGCAATGGTTCTCTTGTCGCCGCGATTACGTCGACGACTGGTGTGGAACCAAAGTCAGCGGGCAAGCCTGAGCCTGCTATGTTTACTCAGGCCGCCAAGCTTGTCGGCTCGACCAAACCGCTGGCTGTGGGAGATCGGCTTGATACCGACATTGCCGGCGGAAACACAGCTGCTATGGATACTTTTCACGTGCTGACTGGTGTTTCCCGGGAGCTTGAGCTAATCGAGGCACCAGCGGAGCTTCGCCCCAACTTTGTTGGAGCAGGTTTCCACGAGCTCTCCCTTTCGGAAGCCCAGGCACGTCCTGGCGCCCAGGGAGGATTTATGGCGCGTTACGATGGTTACGACATCGTCCTCCAAGGCGGCAATGAAAAGTCGACGTCGATTGAAGCGCTGCGCACGGTCCTTGAAGTCGCCTGGGCTGGATCGCAGGCACCGCGCTATATTCAGCCGCGCAGTGAGTTCGCAGAGAAGGCAGTGTCTACATGGCAGTAAAGCCACACGATCCACGTGCGGTCCTGGCGCCGGAGGTACTCGACGCCTCTGTAGCCGAGATTCTGCAGGAACCGGCAGACTCCCTCGAGGAGGAACTTAACCAGCTGGATCGGGTACACGCTGTGCTGCGTGATGCCCTCCAAGACAACTGAGGAAAGAAGCCCATGCCCCCACAACGCCGCCGCCTCGATGCGGAGCTGGTTCGTCGCAAAATTGCTCGCTCTCGTGAGCATGCCGTAGAGATGATTAAGGCCGGCCGAGTCACGGTAGGTGGATTCAAAGCCACCAAACCCGCCACGGTTGTAGAACCCGAAGTCTCCATCAAGGTGGAAGCCGTGGAGGGGGACGATTGGGCGTCGCGAGGCGCACACAAGCTTTTAGGAGCTCTTGATGCCTTCGACGTCGACCTCGAGGGGCGGCGCGTGCTGGATGCAGGGGCATCGACTGGCGGATTTACAGACGTGTGCCTGCGCAGGGGCGCTGCCGAAGTCTTGTCCGTGGATGTGGGGTACGGGCAGCTTCTGTGGAGATTGCAGAATGACGACCGCGTGACGGTGCTTGACCGTACAAATATCCGCAACCTCACAGTGGAGCAGACTGGGGGGCTGTGCAACGCCATGGTGGGCGACCTCTCCTTCATCTCCCTGAAACTGGTTTTGCCTGCCATTACTGAGTGTATGGCGGACGATGCGTGGCTTTTGCCCATGGTGAAGCCGCAGTTTGAGGTAGGAAAAGACCGCATCGGTTCTGGTGGAGTCGTGCGGTCGCCAGAACTGCGGGCGGAGGTCACTAAGGACGTGGCTATCTATGCCCAGAGTTTGGGGCTCAGCGTGAAGGGCGTGGCAGCATCGCCGCTGCCGGGGCCAAGCGGCAATGTGGAGTATTTCCTCTGGCTGGTGAAAGACGGAAGGTCGACACCAGTGGATAAGCTAGACGCGATGATCCACACGGCCATTGAGGAGGGACCACAGTGAGCAGGACTGTTGCCGCGGAGGCCACCGCGCGCCGAGAAATTCTTCTTGTGCCGCATGCCAGCCGTGAAGAGAACCTCGCGGCCACGCACCGAGCAGCAGAACTGCTGCAAGAAGCAGGTATAAAGGTTCGCGTCTGTGCAGCCAATACTGTTCTTACGGGTCTACAGCACGTCAAGCACACACCGGCGGCAGCGGAAGGCTGCGAGTTGGTCCTTGTCCTCGGCGGAGATGGCACCTTCCTGCGCGCAGCGGACATGGCGCGGGCTGTCGATGTCCCAGTCTTGGGCATCAACCTAGGACACGTGGGCTTCCTTGCTGAGTGGGAAGCCGAGTCATTGGATCGCGCACTCGTGCGGGTTATCGAGCAATCCTATGACGTGGAAGACCGTCTCACTATCGACGTTGCTGTCTTTGACGCTGAAGGCGAACTCCGCCAGCGAGGATGGGCACTTAATGAGGCGTCGATAGAGAACCTCAACCGTTCTGGTGTTCTTGACGCCATCCTGGAGATCGATGGCCGCCCAGTGTCGTCCTTCGGCTGTGATGGCGTGCTTATTTCCACCCCAACTGGATCGACGGCTTATGCCTTCTCCGCTGGCGGACCGGTCTTATGGCCGTCGCTGGATGCCATTCTCGTTGTTCCTAACAATGCGCATGCGCTGTTTACCAAGCCTCTTGTGGTCTCGCCCGATGCGCAGGTGGCCGTGGAATCAGCGTCGGCTACGACTCCAGCCGTGGTCATCCTCGATGGCTTCCGTGAAATCTCGATGCCACCCGGTGCACGCGTAGAAATCGTGCGCGGTAGTCGCCCTGTGCGCTGGGTGCGCCTCGACGATCAGCCATTCACAGACCGCCTCGTCTCTAAATTCCGTCTGCCTGTAGAAGGCTGGCGCGGACCGCGGCACTAGATTGTCCCTACTAGAGTGACGCAGGACAAGGAGGAAGACCTACGTGCTCGTTGATATCAGCATCGCTGACCTCGGAGTGATTGAGAGCTCCTCGGCAGAACTTTCCCACGGCCTTACTGTGCTGACCGGTGAGACCGGTGCGGGTAAGACCATGGTGGTTACTGGCCTGCGTCTTCTCGCGGGTGGACGGGCCGATGCCTCCCGGGTGCGCGATGGCGCCGCGAAAGCAGCAGTGGAGGGACATTTTTCTTCACACTCTAAAGTGGTGGCCCAACTGGTCGAGAACGCCGGGGGAGAGCCGGATGAAAACGGCGAATTCATTGCTTCGCGTACGGTGTCAGCCGCCGGACGTTCCCGCGCTTACTTGGGTGGGCGCGCAGTACCAGCAGCCACTCTAGGGGAGTTCGCTTCCCACCTCATTACCGTTCACGGCCAAAATGACCAGCTTCGACTACTGTCGCCCGATCAACAGCTCGCAGCTATCGATAAGTTTGAACCTAGCATCGAGAAAGTACGCACCGCTTATGCGGAGTCCTTTAGCCACTGGCGCTTACTGGCCAAGGACTACCACAGGCGCACTGAGTCGCGCCGAGAAATGGCGCAAGAAGTTGACCGCCTCCAGTTCGCCATTAATGAAATTGCTGAGCTTGACCCGAAGCCGGGTGAGGACGCGGAGTTGGTCACCCTCATACGCCGGCTGCAGGATGTAGATTCCCTGCGTGAGGCAGCAGCGACTGCCCTGACCGCCCTGGATGGTGGGGAAGGTTTCGGCGATGAAGACACCGCGGTCAATCTCGTGGGTGCTGCTGAATCTGCGTTGCTGGGAAGCAATGACGAAGCACTCACATCACTGGGAGAGCGCCTCAGCGAAGCCACGGCACAGCTCACGGATATCGCTGCTGAGCTCACCACCTACCTTAGTGATCTTCCCGCAGACCCTAGCCTTCTGGAAGAGTCACTGCAGCGCCAACAAGACCTCAAGCGGCTTACCCGCAAATACGCCGCCGATATCGATGGGGTGCTGGCCTGGCGCGAATCTGCCGAGTCGAAACTCGCGACGCTCGATACGTCCACGGAAGCCTTGGAAGCCCTCAAAAAGCAAGTGATGGAGGCCGAAAAAGACATGGTGGCGAAGGCAGAGAAACTCACCACCGCCCGTGCCAAAGCAGCAAATAAGCTCGGAGCTCAGGTCACCGAGGAGATCCACGGTCTGGCCATGCCGAACTCTACTCTGACGGTCACGGTCAACAAGGCCAAATACTCCAAATCGGGTGCGGACGAAGTCGAATTCCAACTCAATGGCAAGCCTTTGGCATCGGCCGCTTCCGGTGGTGAGCTTTCTCGCGTTATGCTCGCGATGGAAGTCGTTCTTGCCAGCGGCGACGGCACGACCTTGGTCTTCGACGAGGTCGATGCCGGCGTAGGTGGGCGCGCGGCGGTGGAAATAGGGCGTCGGCTAGCACGGCTCTCTACGACCAACCAGGTCATTTGTGTCACCCACTTGCCCCAAGTCGCCGCCTATGCGGACTCACATCTGCACGTCTCCAAGGAAAAATTCACCTCCGGCGTGGCGAACCTTAGCTCTGAAGAACGCGTCGAGGAGCTTGCGCGAATGCTTGCGGGACTTGATGACACTGCGACGGGCCGCGCACATGCGCAGGAGCTCTTCGACCGTGCACAAGCAGAAGTAGCAGACTTCCGCGCGCCTTCCACACATTGAGCCTCTAACAGGGGAAACTGTCAGACATGAGTCTGTTTTCCCGTAATACCGATCTGCCTGGAGAACACGGCGCGCTCCGTGACTGCACCCCAGGCGGAAAGGGCATGAAGAAGTTCAGCGCCGGTGATTTCGCCGTCATTAACGCAGCCAACATCTCCCGCCAAGAGGCCCAGACCCTCGTTGATATGAAGCCGGCGGCCGTGATTAACGTGGCTGAATTCTCCACCGGTTCCATTCCCAACTATGGTCCGCACATGCTTCTCGACGCCGACGTCACCCTCATCGAGGGCGTCGGCGAAGACTTCGTGGCACACTTCAAGGACGGCAAGAAGGCCCGCCTGACCGAGGACGGCACCATCTACGTGGGCGACACTCAGCTGGCATCAGGAACCGTTGTTACCCGTGACCGGGCCGAGAAGAATTTTGCCTCCGCCCAGCAGGAACTCATCGATCATATGGAGGCATACTTCGGTAACTCCATCGAGTTCATTCACTCGGAGGGCCCGCTGCTGATCGACGGCCTCGGCGTCCCTGATGCGGGTTCTGACATGGCGGGCCGCAAGGTACTTGTTGTCTCGCCTTCTGAGGAACACCGCAAAAAGCTTTCCTTGCTGCGTAACTTCATTCGCGAATACGAACCCGTCATCATCGGCGTCGATGCCGCTGCCGATACGATTGTTGAGCTGGGCTATCAGCCGCATTTCATCGTGGGAAATCCATCCGACGTTAGCTCTGAGACCTTGCGCGGAGGCGCCCAGGTTATCCTGCCTGCGGAACCAGACGGCACTGCCGAAGGCCTTGAGCGCATTCAGGATCTTGGCATTGGTGCTATGACCTTCCCGGCTGCTACAGACTCGGCCACGGATCTTGCACTGTTGCTGGCGGATTATCACGATGCGCAGATGATCGTGCAGGTAGGCGGCGCGCTTGACCTTGATGACATCTTTGCCAACAAACCTAATGCCACTCCGGCGGCGCTGTTGTCGCGCATGAAGGCTGGTACCCGTTTGGTGGATGCTGATGCCGTTATCAACCTCTACACCGCGCCAAGCTCGGGAGCTATGGGCTGGCTGTGGGCCCTTCTCGGAATCCTCGTTGCCCTCGCTGTGGTGATCCTCATCGTGGGACTCGGTGGCGATGAGTCCTTCCTGCAGAACCTTATTGACACCTGGAATAATTTTGCGCTTAGTGTCCAGGGGTGGTTTAAATAATGGCTTCGCCTAAGTCGCTTCTCGTCGCTGGCCTGGGCTTTGGCACGGCACTCGGCGTTGCCCTGGGCACGCTGCTCATTGCGCCGAATATGGACTCCACTCGAGGCAGTGGTGGAGCAGGCTCCAATGACGAGGTCCGGGAGAAGTATGCCGAGCTGGTGGTCGAAAACGAGATTCATGAGGCTCAGTTGGATTCTGCGGACTCTGTCTTACGTGATCTCAACCGGTTCGTCGTCGATGGTTCTTTGGTGCAGCGTCCGGTGATGGTTATTAGCGCTCCTGATGCTAAGGAACCGGACGTGAATGCGGTGAAAGATCTGCTGAAATCCGCCGATTCGACGGATGCCGGACATATCACTCTTACCCGGAAGTTCTTTGAACAGGATTCTGCTGACAAGCTACTTTCCTTGGTGACGAATACGCTTCCGGCGGGCGCCAAGCTTGATGAGAAGAAAGTAGACGCCGGCACACACTCGGGTGAAGCTTTGGCGGCTGCTCTCATGCTGGATCCGAAGAGTACCGAGCCGCTGGCGTCCGTGGATGACCGGGCCACTCTTCTGCGTGCGCTGCGTGAAGCTGGGTTTATCGACTACAAGGATGGCACGATTGTGCCCGCGCAAGCAGTCATCGTTATCGGTGGCCGGCAGACCGCTAACGATAGTGAGGAGGATGCTCCGGCCCGGTACGCCATCGACACAACAGTGAAGTTCCTCGAAGGATTCGATTCCGTCGGTGCATCAACCGTCTATGCAGGTCAGGTGAAGGCCGCCGGAAACGGCGGTGCACTGGAGAAGCTGCGTAAGTCCAAAACGGAAATCACTACGGTGGATTCCATTGACCACCCGGTGTCTCAGATGGCTGCCGTTCTCGCGGTCAAGGAACAGCTTGACGGTGAGCACGGCGTATACGGTGCTGCCGCCAATGCTCAGAATGCCGCACCGGCACTGCCGAAGGATCTGTAAATGGCGCACCAGTTTCGCACAGTAGGTACCGAGCGGCTTCTCGACGCCCCCATTATCGCCGTTCGCCGCGATGACGTTGTCATGCCCGGCGAGGTCGTCGCCCAGCGCGAAGTCGTGGAACACCTAGGCGCTGTCGCTGTGGTAGCCCTCGATGACAGCAATCGCGTGGCTATGGTGGAACAGTACCGCCACAGCGTGGGCCGGCGCTTATGGGAGTTGCCCGCAGGGCTTCTCGACGTCAAAGGAGAAGACGAACTCACTGGTGCCCAGCGCGAGCTGCAAGAAGAAGCTGGCCTTTCCGCCTCGCAGTGGGGTGTGCTGACTGACTTAGTAACGTCACCAGGCTTTTGCGAGGAAGCAGTGCGAGTGTTTCTGGCCCGTGATTTGTCTCAGGTGGACAAGCTCGATGCCGAAGGCGATGAAGAAGCCGACATGGGTTTTGCGTGGGTAGACCTTGACGAGGCCGTGGAACGCGTCTTGTCAGGCGAGATAGTGAACTCGATCGCCGTGGCAGGAATTCTAGCTGCGCATGCCTGCGTCAGTGCTGGCCGAACCCCACGTTCAGTGGATGAACCTTTTGATATCCGCCCGCAGTCTATGGCACGTCGGCGCCTAGGCCCGGACCTCAAGAAGCTGTGAGCGGCGACACTCCGGCCCAGTCAGCAGGGCATGCTTGGCTTATGCACCTCATGGTGGAGAAAGGCGCATCGAAAAACACGGTGAGCAACTACCGCCGTGACATCAACCGCTACATCACCTGGTTGGCTGAACTAGGCATTACGGACCTGCGGCACGTCCAGCGCACCCATGTGGAGAACTATCTGGTCCATTTGCGTGAATCGCTCGCGCAATCATCTGCTAGCCGTGCTCTCATCGTCGCTCGCGGCCTACACAAGTTTGCCCTTGCAGAGGGCCTTATCGAAACCGATGTGGCGGCGGAAGTCTCGCCGCCCAAACGCGCGCAGCACCTGCCGGAAACGCTGACCGTCGACGATATCGACACGCTACTCAGCGCAATCCCTACTGACGACGCCGCCACGCCCATCGACATCCGTGACCGCGCCTTGCTGGAGATGCTTTATGGCACCGGTGCGCGAATCTCCGAGGTTATTTCCTTGAACGTCGATGACGTGACGGACGAGGGGCCGCGCTCGGTGCGGGACATCCTCATACTCAGCGGTAAGGGCGACAAGCAGCGCCTTGTGCCCATGGGATCACATGCGGTCAAAGCGGTGGAGGACTACCTTGTGCGTTCACGACCAGTCCTGTCCACAGGTGCGTCCCATTCGCTGTTTCTCAATACTCGCGGTAAAACATTGTCGCGCCAAAGCGCTTGGGCCGCGATTAAGTCAGCTGCGGAGCGTGCCCAACTCAAGGCCACTATTTCTCCCCATACCTTGCGCCATTCCTTTGCTACCCACCTGTTGGAAGGCGGTGCGGACGTTCGAACCGTCCAAGAGTTGCTGGGGCATTCCTCGGTGACGACCACCCAGATTTACACTCACGTCACCGCAGATTCACTCCGTGAGGTTTGGCGTACCGCCCACCCCCGCGCCTAGAATCGCGACAGCTATTCCTTAGAACCAAACCCATAATGAAAGATCCCTATGCCTCAATTTGCATCGCACCGCCGCCGTTTCGCTGCCGCCATAGCCGCCGGGTGCCTCACTGTGCTTCCCGTGGCAGCGTCCAACTGGGGTGATGGTGTGGTAGCGCACGCGCAGGATGCCACGATTCCGGTCCCGGCAGGGCAGACCACGACGGTGTCTCTGCCTGTGCCCGTTGACGTCAACATGGCCGCTGACGGTTGGACCGTCTCCGCTTCCGGTGGTTCCGCCACGGTCACCGCTCCCGCTGTTGGCGGACAACTTAGCGTTCCTGTGACCTACCAGGGCGTGACCATGACCTTCTTGTTGGTCGCTGATGAGCACGTTACCGGTCAAGACCTCAATGACGCCGCGGCCAATGGTGATCCAGAAAGCCTTGGCGGGCCCGCTGAGGGAGCTGGCCCTGAGGGCGACCCCGCCCTTGGCGCTCACCGTGATGGAGATTCTGGCGCTAGTTCGGATACCGGTGAGCGCGAAGGGCGGGAGGCTGGTGAAGGAGATGGTGGCGCCGCCCCTGGCGCTCACCGTGACGAGGAATCTGGCGCCGATTCCGGTTCCGGTGAGCGCGAAGGGCGGGAGGCCGGGCACGGCCAAGCACAGACGCCGCATACCGGTCGCGGCTGGGAAGGCCTGGATGATTCTCATACGGAGTATGTCAACCTCGAATCCACGATTGAGGGGCAGACCATCACCGCGAAGCTTGGCTTCAAGCAGGCATTGGATCTGTATAACCGCTTCAAGCACCTCGAAGATGATGGCGTGACCCTGCGCTATCTCAATGCGCAGGGAGAGTTCGTGGAAGGCGTCCAGCGCGACATCGACAAGGCTTCCCGGACAATGACCTTGACCTACCCGGAGGGGGCGACTCCTGACAACCCCTTCATCATGCAGTTCATTCAGAAGGAATCACAGACCGCTGAACTCGTTGTGACGCTGACAGATCCCACTACAGCCGTCGCCGAAGGTGTTCCGGGTGACCAGCAACTGGGTGCGGATGGACAAGACAATGCCGAAGAAAACGGTGCGGATGGCGAGGGGAACAGCGCTGGCAGGCACATCGCTGCCTTCGGTGGCGTGGGTCTTGTGGTGCTCATCGCTGGTCTTGTGTTCTGGCGCTCGCGTGGTCGAAAGTCTAGCCACTAGGCTTTATCTCAGTATTATTGCTGGCTATAATCGCGGGGCGGGTGCCCAAGGGGGTACTCTGTAATCACAACGATGTAAGAAGGCGGCGTGGGCATGCGCTGCGGGCCAGACGTGAGAGGCCGTGTAGGTCAAGGAAGCAGGTGTGACTGTGAGCGACGAGGGACTGTTTGAGGCCTCGGAGGCACAGGTCGGTTTGACCGGCCGCCCACTGCGGGAGCTGCCGGAACCAGAGCCACTGGAAAAGCATGGGCCCGCCACCATCATTTCGATGTGCAACCAGAAGGGTGGCGTGGGAAAAACCACCTCGTCCATCAACATGGGAGCTTGTCTGGCCGAGCTTGGCCGTAAAGTCCTCCTCGTTGACTTGGACCCGCAGGGTGCTCTTTCTGCAGGTCTGGGTCTTACACATGACCAGATTGGTGACACCATCTATGACGTCATGTTGGATAGCGATGTTTCAGTGCATTCTGCCATCGTGCATACCGGCGTCCAAGGTCTTGACCTAGTCCCCGCCAACATCGACCTCTCGGCGGCAGAGATTCAAATGGTCAACGAAGTTGGCCGCGAGCATACGCTTGCTCGCGCACTGCGTCCCGTACGCAAGGAATATGACTTCATCATTATTGACTGCCAGCCTTCTTTGGGTCTCCTCACCGTCAACGCTTTGGCCTGCTCCCAAGGCGTCATCATCCCAATGGAATGCGAGTTCTTCTCCCTGCGCGGCCTAGCACTGTTGACGGACACCGTGGAGAAGGTGGCTGATCGAATCAACTTCGACCTTGAGGTCATGGGCATCCTCGTCACCATGTTTGATCGCCGTACTCGCCACGCACGCGAGGTCATGGACCGCGTGGTCGAGTACTTCGGCGATAAGGTCTTTGACACAGTAATTACTCGGACGGTTCGATTCCCCGAAACTTCGGTTGCCGGTGAGCCGATTACCTCATGGGCCCCGAGCTCACAGGCAGCTAAGCAATACCGTGACTTGGCCAAAGAGGTCATCGAGCGAGCAACCGTCTAGCGTGCCGGCATGACGCAACCGGAAATCACCGGCTTTCGCATTGCGCTGGGTAACTTTGAAGGTCCTTTTGACCTTCTACTCCAGCTCATCCAAGCGAAAAAGCTCGATGTCACTGAGGTGGCACTGTCAGAGGTTACCGATGAATTTGTGGCGTATACCCGAGCGCTTGGGGAAACCGCGGATTTGGATGAAACAACTGAGTTTCTCCTCATTGCGGCGACGTTGCTCGACCTGAAAGCCGTCCGCTTGCTTCCACGCGGTGACGTGGATGACATCGAAGACCTTGAACTACTCGAGACCCGTGACCTGCTTTTTGCGCGATTGCTGCAGTATAAGGCCTATAAGCAGGTTGCGGACCAATTCGCCCAGTGGCAGCATCAAGCCCAACGCCGTTACCCGCGTGCTGTGGCGATGGAAGAGCGTTTCAGCGAGCTTCTACCTCCGGTAAAGCTCGGACACAACCCGGCTAGTTTCGCGGAACTTGCTGCCAGTGTCTTTCGCCCCAAACCACCTGAGGAAGTGGCAACCGGCCACATCCATCAGGTGGCGGTTTCCGTGCCGGAGCAGGCAGGAAAGATTCTCGGCACGCTCAAGATGCTGGGGTCTGGTCAATGGATGAGCTTTGACGCGTTGACTCGGGATTGCACGGTGTCCATGGAAATCGTCGGCCGCTTCCTCGCATTGCTCGAACTGTACAAAGCCAAGGCTGTCGATGCGGCGCAGGAGGAATCCCTCGGTCCACTCGAGCTCGCATGGACCGGACTCGACGTGGATCCCGCCGTCGTGGCGGCAGCTAACTGGGACTAAGAAAGGTACGCTACGCAGTCATGGAAGCCCACACCGAAGGCACAGCTTTACCGCTTATCTCCCAATTGCGTTCCCGCGTGGAATCCATCCTTCTGGTGGTGGATTCACCGGCGAGCGTCGAGGCTTTGGCCCGCGCCCTTGATGCGGAGACCACCGTCGTCAGTGACGTCCTTCGCCGCCTACAGCGCGAGCTCACCGAGCGCGGCTCCGGAATTGATCTGCGTGAAACACCTGAAGGTTGGCGCTTTTATACCCGCAAAGAAAATGCGGATGCCGTGGAGCAGTTCGTGCTCGATGGAACCCAAACCAAGCTCTCGCGCGCCGCTTTGGAGACCTTGGCTGTCATTGCTTACCGCCAGCCGGTCACTCGTGCCCAGATAGCCGGTGTGCGCGGAGTCAATGTCGATGGTGTGGTCCGAACACTCATGATGCGTGGTTTGATTCGCGAGCTTGAAGGTGCCGAGGGTCTGGCCCACCAGTACGAAACGACTGAACTCTTCCTTGAGCTCCTCGGCATTGACTCGCTAGAACGCCTTCCTGACCTTGCACCGCTGCTGCCGGACATTGAACAAATCGATGAGGACTATTCATAAAGTTCCCCTCTGGGGTAGGATTGCGCGCAGACCACGGTGCCTTTTGCACCGCAAATTGAAGAACTATTGAGAGGACACAATTCCGTGACTCCACCCGCTCGCCGCGATGGCACACCGGAAAAGAAGCAGCGAGACAGCGACATGATTGTCTCCAACGCTAAGCCGGCCCGCCATCAGCACGTTAAAAAGAAGAAGGTCACCGCAGATTCTGTCGCTCGCGACTTGGGCGCTGATTGGCTGGTAGACGGCAACGACAAGAAGAACTCCCAGAACCAAGGAGAACGCCTCCAAAAGGTGCTAGCTAAGGCAGGCGTAGCATCGCGTCGCCATGCAGAGATCCTCATTGAACAGGGCCGCGTAGAAGTCAACGGCCAGGTCGTCGTCACGCAGGGCACCCGCGTGAATCCGAACAAGGATGTCATCCGCGTCGATGGCACCCGTATCAATGTCAACGAGGAAACTCAGTACTTCGTTCTCAATAAGCCACGCGGCATGCAATCGACGATGTCTGATGACATGGGTCGCCCCTGCGTGGGCGATGTCGTAGCTGACCGTGTCGTATCGGGCCAGCGGCTTTTCCACGTTGGCCGCCTTGATGCTGATACTGAGGGGCTGTTGCTGCTCACCAACGATGGTGAGCTGGCCAATCGTCTGATGCACCCGAAGTATGAAGTCACCAAGACTTACCTAGCCACCGTACTGGGAGAAGGCGATAAGAAGCTTGTCCGCCAGCTTCAGGAAGGCATTGAGCTCGAGGATGGACTCGCCAAGGCGGACTATGTGCAAATCGTGGACAAGAACCAGGGCTACTCCCTCGTCCGCGTCGAGCTGCATGAGGGCCGCAAACACATCGTGCGCCGCATGCTGAAGGAGGCTGGCTACCCAGTCCAGCGCCTTGTGCGCACTAAGCTCCACACGGTGCAGCTCGGTGACATGAAGCCGGGTTCTTTGCGCGCTTTGAACTCCAACGAATTGACTAGCTTGTATAAGGCGGTGGGGATGTAATGATTTCGAATATGCCAAACCAAGGCCTCATCGTGGCCGTCGATGGGCCGTCAGGCACGGGCAAGTCCACGACCTGCCGCGCGCTGGCCAAGCGCCTAGACGCCAAGTATGTCGATACCGGTGCCATGTACCGCGTGGCTACCCTTGCTGTGTTGCGCGCGGGCGTGGATCCGGCGGATACCGCAGCGGTCATTAGCGCCACCGCCGACCTGCCTTTGGAAGTTTCTGATGATCCGGATTCCACCCAGGTTATCTTTGATGGTGAAGACGTTTCCCGCGTCATTCGTGAGGACGAGGTCACCCGGAATGTCTCTGCCGTTTCTGCCATTCCGGAGGTGCGCCAGAACCTCGTTGACCTGCAGCGTAACCTCGCTGTGAAGGCTCACCGCGCTATCGTGGAGGGCCGCGATATCGGCACTGTGGTGCTCGCGGATGCACCGGCTAAGGCGTTTATGACGGCGTCGGCCGAGGTGCGCGCGCAGCGCCGCCATGATCAAAATCTTGCGGCAGGTATTGAATCCGACTTTGACACCGTGCTTGCCGACGTTCAACGGCGCGACGCCGCAGACTCCTCCCGCAGTACCTCACCTCTGCGTCCAGCAGAGGATGCCGTGCTTGTCGATACTTCTGACATGTCCCGCGATGAGGTACTCGACGCGCTCGTTGCCGTGGTCGAAGAGTCAACCGCAAAGGAGACCTCCCATGACTAATGAACCGCAGAACCTGAATCAGGCCCCAGATCAGGAGCCCGAGGAGTTCGAGACTGAGTTCCACTACCCAGTGGGCAAACTGGAAGAAGAAGTCGTGCGCGATCCACATGGCGGTTGGGCTCCGGATGATTTCGACTCAGATGAGTTCGATTATGAATTCGATGAGTCTGAGTTTGACGATTCAGACTTTGGTGAAGCCGATTTCGGCGATGACGAGGACGATGCTGATAGCGATGCCCCGCTGAGCGAAGAGGAGTGGGCAGCTCTTTCTGCAGAGTTCGGTGTCGATGACGGTCACACGGAGGAAAACCTTTGCACGGTAGCCGTTGTGGGTCGTCCAAACGTGGGTAAGTCTTCTCTGGTGAACCGCTTTTTGGGACGTCGTGAAGCAGTGGTGGAGGACCATCCTGGTGTCACCCGTGACCGCGTGTCCTACGTGGCAGACTGGAATGGCCAGCGCTTCTTCGTGCAAGACACAGGCGGTTGGGACCCCAATGTCAAGGGTATTCATGCCGCCATTGCGCGCCAGGCAGAGCAGGCCATGGCCACCGCGGACGTGATTGTGTTCGTCGTCGACACCAAAGTCGGCATCACCGAGACGGATGCAGTTATGGCCCGTAAACTGCAGAAATCCGAAGTACCGGTCATCCTCGTATCGAATAAATTCGATTCGGAGACGATGTATGCCGACATGGCGGAATTCTACGCACTGGGCTTGGGCGATCCGTGGCCGGTTTCTGCACAGCACGGCCGCGGCGGCGCCGACGTCCTCGATGAGATCCTGCGTCTGTTCCCGGAGGAGCCACGTAACTCCTCAATTACCTCTGGTCCGCGCCGCGTCGCACTTGTGGGTAAACCTAACGTGGGCAAGTCCTCGCTTCTTAACAAGCTGACCTCGGAGGAGCGTTCCGTCGTTGACAACGCCGCCGGAACCACCGTGGACCCCGTGGATTCACTCGTGCAGTTAGATGAGCGCCTATGGAAATTCATTGATACTGCCGGCCTGCGCAAGAAGGTCAAAAACGTTCAAGGCCACGAGTACTACGCGTCTCTGCGCACCCGTGGCGTTATCGATGCGGCTGAGGTATGCATCATGCTTATCGACGCCTCCCAGGAAGTCTCCGAGCAGGACCAGCGCGTCCTCAACATGATTCTGGAGGCCGGCAAAGCCCTCGTCATCGCCTTCAATAAGTGGGACCTAGTTGACGAGGATCGTCGCTACTACCTGGACCGCGAGATTGATGAGAACCTGCGCCACTTGCCGTGGGTGACTCGCGTCAATATCTCTGCAGAGACTGGTCGCGCGTTGCAGAAGCTGGAGCCGGCGATGATTGAGGCGCTAGGCAGCTGGGACCAGCGCGTCTCCACGGGTCAGCTCAATAACTGGATGCGCGAGGCGATTGCCGCTAACCCGCCGCCGATGAATAACAACCGCCTCCCGCGCGTGCTGTTTGCCACCCAGGCATCCACTCAGCCGCCCACGATCGTGCTGTTTACCACCGGCTTCCTGGATGCCGGCTACCGCCGCTACCTAGAGCGCAAGTTCCGCGAGCGCTTTGGTTTCCACGGCTCCCCAGTGCGCATTGCAGTGCGCGTGCGCGAGCGACGCCAGCGTCGTTAGGCGGCCGAAAACGGCGTGGAATTCCCACATGGGGTTGGGTTTCTAATGTGGGCCTCAGAGTTAACAGTATGCCCGTTACGCTGGGATTATACCTGAGAGATGGGCGAATTAAGCACTCCGACGAGTGTGATAATTCGCTCCCATTTCCGTTTATGTCCGGACGTGTGTACATGGATATGGTGAACCTAGTCCATTATCCATTCTTTATCTGAAGGGCGTGGCATGTTAGCTAGCCTCATCGCACCAGATTCCATTCTGGCCATCATTCTTCAAGTCATCATCATCTTGGGAGCCTTGCTCCTTGGCACCCGATACGGCGGCATCGGTCTTGGCCTCATTTCCGGTATCGGCCTGTTGCTTATGGTCTTCGCCTTCGGGCTTGCACCAGGTGAGCCACCGGTCTCGGTGATGCTCACAATCATCGCCGTCATTGGTTGCGCTGCGACACTCCAACAGGCCAAAGGCTTGGAGGTGATGATGCAATTTGCGGAAAAGATTCTCCGAGCTCATCCCGAGCGCATCACGATTCTTGCTCCTCTGACGACGTGGTTCCTCACTGTGCTCTGCGGTACTGGCCACGTTGTGTACACAATGTTCCCGATCATTGAGGATATTGCTCTTAAGAAGGGCATTCGTCCAGAGCGTCCCATGGCGGTAGCCTCGACCTCTGCACAAATGGGTATCACTGCTTCACCAGTGTCGGTAGCAACGGTGTCCCTCGCTTCAATCATTGCGGAGAACGCCGGTGTCATCGACAAGGCATATTCCATCCCGCAGATTTTGATGGTGGCCATCCCGGCCTCACTAGCTGGTGTCATTCTGGCGTCTTTGTGGTCGCTTCACCGAGGCAAGGATTTGGACAAGGACCCCATCTTCCAGGAGAAGTTGAAGGACCCCGAGTTTGCAGCGCGCATTAATGAGAGCACTGGTTCACTGATGAATGAAGTGTTCACCAAGGAAGCTAAGCGCTCCGTGGCGGTGTTCTTGGCTGCGATTGCTATAGTCGTCGCGCTCGGCGCCTTCGAATTCCTGCGTCCGCTGGTCCCGGGTAAAGACGGTGAGTTGAGCCCACTGTCGATGAACCTCGTTATTCAGATGATCATGCTGGTTGCCGGCGCGATCATTCTGTTGAGCTGCAAGGTCGAACCATCCAAGATCGCCTCAACCCCAGTGTTCAAGGCCGGAATGACTGCGGTGTTCTCCGTCTTCGGTGTGGCCTGGATGGCGGATACCTTCTTCCAAGCCCACATTGAGGCTCTCGAAGCCAACCTGGGTAGTGTGGTCGAAGCTGCTCCATGGGCTTATGCGGTGGTGCTCGTCATCGTGTCCAAGCTAGTGAATTCCCAGGCAGCAGCTCTCGTTGCCATTGCTCCTATTGGACTGCAACTTGGCATCGATCCAGCGGTCATCGTAGGTTTCTATGGTGCAGCCTATGGTTACTTCATTCTGCCGACGTATCCTTCAGACCTTGCTTGCATCGGCTTCGACCGTACTGGAACGACGCGTATCGGCAAGTTCGTTATCAACCATTCCTTCCTCATCCCCGGCGCGATTTCAGTCCTAACCTCCTGTGTGGTTGGCTCCCTACTTGCCCAAGTCTTGCTCTAAGAATTCCTTAGATCCAACCGTTGGTTTCGGCACGCCGCGCGGCCTCGAAGCGATTGGCCGCTCCAGTCTTGGTCATGATGGCGGAGATATGGTTGCGCACGGTGCCGCCGCTAAGATGCAGCTGCGCTGCGATGTCCGCGGACCCAAGACCGCGGACGAGCAAATGACAGACCTCGATTTCGCGCTCGCTTAGAGGGTTATCTGGGGCAAAGAGGATGTCTTGGGCAAGTTGCGGATCGATGACGCGCAGGCCTGAGCGGACGCGGCGGATGGCGTCGGCCAACTCGTCTGGTGGCGTGTCTTTGACGAGGAAACCATCGACACCTGCGTCAAGTGCGCGTTTGACGTAGCCGGCACGCCCAAAAGTGGTGACGATGAGGCTTCGGCAATCAGTAGCGGCGATCGTCTTAGCAGCATCTATGCCGTTCATACCCGGCATCTCAATATCGAGCAGCGCCACATCAACGTGATGCTGAGCGACGAGGGCGGCGACCTCGACTCCGGATGAGCACCCAGCAACGACCTCGATGTCCGGCTCGGTATTAAGCAATGCTGTCAGCGCTCCGCGGACTAGCGACTGGTCTTCGGCAATGAGCACCCGTATGGGAGGTGTCATGATGGGGCAACCTCCTTTATCTCGCGGACACCATCAACAGTAAGTAGGACTGTGGTCAATCCCTCCGCTCGCTGAATGATGACATCGCCACCGACATCGTGGGCTCGGCGGCGAAGACCGGCGAGCCCCGTAAGGCCCGTTGCAAGCGCTTGCGTAGCGTCCTCGGTAAAACCGTCACCATCGTCTGTGACCTGAAGGGATTCTTCGCTGAGGATAACCCAGCAGTGCGATGCCCCCGAATGGCGTACGACGTTGGTGGTGAGCTCGCGCAACGCCCACGAGAACAAGTCCTCATGCGTCCGCGGACGGATAAGAGTTTCAGGGAGGTGGGGATGGATGCCGGCAGTGTCCAAGATCCGGCGTGCGGCCTGAATCTCGCCAGCGAAGGTGGGGTTCTTCATGCGCGTGACGGTGGAGCGTACCTCTGCGAGGGATAATCGCGACAGAGAACTGATCTCATCAAGCTCAGCTGCGGCTTTGGCTGGATCGCGGTCGATAAATCGGCGTGCTACCTCGGCTTTAAGATTGATAGCGGTCAAGGTATGGCCGAGGAGATCATGGATATCGGCGGCAATGTCTTCGCGTTGTTGGGCCAAATCCAAATCATGCCTTAAGGCTGTTTCGGTGTCTTCGCGCTGAGATAGCGTGCCGAGAGCCAAAATAAGCAGGGGCCAGCCAAAGAGAATGACCGCGAGGTCGACAAAGCTAGGACGAGCGACAAGCCACGCGGGGACACTAGCGATGATTCCGGTGAGCGCGATGATGGTTGCGGCAGTCATCAGGGGCTGGGTGAAAGCGACCAAGGCTCCAAGATAGGGCACAAAGCATACGGCCCACACCCCATACGCGGGAATCGCGGCAAGTGCGAGCGCGGCGAGGATAACCCACCGTAGTGCTACTCGACGCTCCTGGGACCATCCGCGAGGATAGGCATGGACGGTACCAAATGAAACAAAATAGGTGACGCAAAATACTGCCGTGATGGCGACGGCCCAGAGGCGCTGTGCCGTGGAATAAGAGGGCAGAACAAGGATCTGCACCAGCCCTGTGAGAAGAAAGAGCAACCAAATGGCGGAGAAGACAGCGTCCCGTAGCCTGAAGTCATCCATCATGCTCGGTTCTTGTCGCGGTTGTGAAGGAGTAAGCAAATCCCTACGAAAACCACTGTCCATACAGTGATGTTAACCCATGCGTACCAGAGTGGGTCCTCAATGAAGAGGCGCTCATCGTTGATCATTTGGGCACCTTCAGATAGCGGCCAGCGGGCAAGGGCCTGTGCGCCGTACATCGGGGTGAATCGTCCGACCTCAAGCAGGGATTCTTTGAGCGGCATAAAGACGTTTCCGGCGAAAGCGAGAATGACGATTGTGGATGTCGCGATGGAGACGGTGTTCTCCGATGGGATGAGCATGGCGCAGGCCATACCGTAGACACCGAACGGGATGGCACACGCCGCGGTAATGAGAAAAGAGAGCGCCCATTGGTCCGGCTGCATCGTTGCTTTGGTGAGCCCGCCGGTGATAAAGACTGCGGCGATAGGCAAGATGGCACGGACCGCAATGTTGAGGACGTTGGCAAGGCCGAGCTGAGAAGCCCGTAGGGGAGTCAGCGCCAGCTGGCGGCCCCACCCGGCGCGGTTTTCCGCGACCATAGAACCCGCTGCACCAACGGCACCAGTAGCGCCGGCGTAGAGTGCCATGCCTATCATGACCAGCGCTGCGACGTTGCCGCCGTTGAATTCGATGGCGCCGTATTCCTGCATGGCGCCGAAGAGAATGTAGAAGATGACGGGCAGGCCGATGCTGAAGAAGAGAGTGGGTAGGTCACGGCGCAGTCGTTTGAGATCGTGGGCGGCGTACTTAAAGGCCGTACCAAACGTGGGTGTGGCAGAAGTGAGTATGCTCATGGCGGATGCCTCCTTAACGGGAAACTGTGTCGAGTGAAGAGCCAGAGAGCTCAAGGAACGAGTCCTCGAGGCTGTGGCCGGTGATGGTGATATCTTGCGCTGTGGTTTCCGTGAGCAGAAAGCGGGCTACCGCGTCAGAGTCGCGCGTAGTGATATCGAGGCCGGTGTCTGTGGGAACTTGATGGAGCACTCCCGGTAAGGGCTCGTTGAGGAGACGATCGGGGACGCCATCAGGGAAGGTGGCCCGGATGATGCGGGTGGAATTTGCGTTGCGGATTTCCTCAGTGCTGCCGTCAGCGTGAATCTCGCCTTTGTTGAGCATGATGATGCGTTGCGCAAAGGTATCGGCTTCTTCGAGGTAGTGAGTGGTCAGCAGGATGGTTCTTCCGGCTTTGGCTTCCTCTCGCATGGTCTCCCAGAAGTGGCGGCGGGCACCAGCGTCCATGCCGGCAGTTGGTTCGTCGAGAAGCAAGAGCATCGGATCACCTAACAGAGCCAATCCGAAACGCAGGCGTTGCTGCTCGCCGCCGGAGCATTTGCCTACCCGGCGCGAAAGAATGCCACCTAGATTCGCGCGCTCGATGATGTCCTCGTATGGGCGGTGAGAGGGGAAGGCAGCGCCGAGGAGCTCAAGAGTTTCCTTTACTGTGATGTCGGGAAGGAGGCCACCTGACTGCATGACCGCGCCGATGCGACCGCTCTTCACAGCAGTGTGTGGGGATTGACCAAACACTCTGATAGTGCCCGACGTTGGGGTAGTCAGCCCCAAGATGAGATCAATGAGCGTGGTCTTACCTGCACCGTTGGTGCCGAGTAGGCCGACGATTTCTCCTTGGTGGATGGTAAGGGAGACGTCGTGAAGCGCGCGTACAGGGCTGTGGGACGAAGCGTTGAAGGTTTTGCTGATTCCGGAGACTTCGATGGCCGGGGGTGAGGTGTGCGTCGTGTTCATACCTTCACGCTAGGTACGCACGGAACCTGCAGCGTAGCCATGACGTCACGAGTTTCGCGTGACAGTTGTCATGGTTGCAGAAGGCGGCTATTCGCCAGGGCGGGCTAGGACGAAAGCATCGGTGCGGTAGGGAATAGCCAGCTTTTGTCCGGGGTGAAGGCCCATATGTTCATAGAGGTACCAGTTGAGGTTATAGGTCATGCGCTGATGAATCTTTTCGCCGTTGCGCAGCCAATAGGAACGTGTGTGCATCAGCTGGTGAAGCTGCTCCGGTGTGAGGGTGTGCTCCCAGGTCAGGCGAAGCTCCTCCCGTATCTCCCACGGCGGGGCAATGGTGGGGTAGAAACCGGGGCGCTGCACGTCACCAGAGTGCATGATGCGGGATAGACGCAGAATCCATGGGTCTGCTCCGACATCGAGAGTGTTCCACACCAGAACTACTCGGCCACCCGGGCGCAGGACGCGATCAAACTCGGCACACGCACTTTTTTCATCTACCCAATGCCAGGTCTGGGCGCAGGTAATAGCGTCGAGCGAGGAATCACTGAGCGCAGTCTCCTCTGCAGTGGCCCGCCAGCAGGGCACACCCAGACGAGTGAGTACTCGGGCCATGTCCGGTGAGGGATCGCTGGCGTAGACTTCGGGATTAGTCAGAGTTTCAGTGAGTTTTCCCGTTCCCGCGCCGATGTCGAGCACCGAGTGGGCGGAACTGATGAGGGCGGCTACCTCGTATGGGTAACTTGGGCGCACGTCATGGTAGGTATCGGCCCCATGTGCAAAAGCTCGCGCGGATCGTGCGCGTTGTTGGGAGTTCCGGAACGTTGGTCCTTCCTGCGCAGATGCCTTGCGGTAGCTGGGATAGTTCTCCGGGCGGGGATGTGGGGAACTGGTGGTGGCCATAATGCCTTTAAAGATACCGCGCCGCTTCGTGATTCTAGGCAGCGACCTGTTACTTTGTAGAGGCCACAGTTCAAGTTTCAACCTGGAGGGGGAACGACACCCGTGAAGACGCGCGGCGAGGAAAGTCAGCGGCCGCGTTTTCTGCGTACCGTCTGCGCCGCACTATCGGTTGCTGCCTGTGTAGGCGCGCTTGGCGCCTGCGGGAGACATGACGATGCACCTTCGGCCCCCACCAGCCCGGCCGTATGGACAAATGATCTCGGCGTCCCCCTTTCGCCGATGCTTGTGGGCCCGGAACCTGGCGAGACCAAAAACATGAGACTGTCGTCGGGACGGACCTTTCTACTGCACGTGCCCGCCGATTACACTCCTGAACGTTCGTGGCCGGTCCTGCTCGCGTTCCATGGATGGAACGACAGTCCTGAAAACATGGAAGGCTACACGCAATTTGATGCGGCAGACGCCATCGTGGCGTATCCCCAAGGAGTGGACAAAGCGTGGTCGCCGGCGCCCTACGCGACGACAAGTGCTGAAGAAGACCTAGATTTCGTCCATACGATAGTTGATAGTTTGCGAGCGACGTACAGCGTGGACGATAACGCGATTTTTGCCGCTGGATTATCCAACGGAGGTGGCTTCGCGGCGTTCTTAGCCTGCCGGATGCCGGGCACGTTCCGCTCTGTGGCAACAGTGTCGGCGGCGTATTACGAGGGTATTCACTCGGAGTGCTCAGAGCGGCCCGTAGGTCGCCTCGACATCCATGGAACTGATGATCCCGTAGTTAACTATGAGGGCGGAGTTCGCCACGGAACTGCCTACTCTTCGGTGACGGAGGTCATGAACCAACACCAGAAACGCAACAAGTGCGTGGGTGATGTACAAACAGTGCGCCTGACAAACGACGCCGTCAAAGAGACCTGGACCGCCTGCCAGGCCCCGCTACAGCACATTCGTATTGAAGGTGGATCACACGTGTGGCCTGGCCGGCCGAGCAAGGACAAACCCGAGGTTGGGCGCGGATTCGCCACCGACACGGTATTGGATTTCTTCGGGATTCCCGGCCGGCCGGAAGGCACCGAGGAACATGGCGTAGCGGAGTCCTCGCAGCGTCCCGCCACCTGAATCTAGCGAGGAGAGCCGAGGCTAGAAGCCTTTCAGAGTTCTTCAGGGATGAGCCGAATGTGGTCGAACTCGAGGTGCTCCAATGCTTCTACACGGGCTAGACAGATATCTGCCACTGTGTCGAAGCCAGCACGCCGAGCGGCGCTCGAAGCCTCCGTTGGCTGCGCAATCTGAACGAGGTGGACGCTTCGATGGCCGCCGTCGTCTCGATTGAGCTCGGCCACGGCTTGGGCCGTGGTCCCCGAACCAGCGAAGAAATCGAGGACCACGGCGTCGGGACCACCAGCAATGGCGATGAGGTGCTTGATAAGCCGTACGGGTTTGGGAAAATCGAAGGTTCCTTGAACGCCAAGTACCTCTTCGGCATCCTTGCGCCCGGTGCGGGTAACACCGAAGCGCTCGCCATCAAGGATGGACCGTGGACGAGCGCCCTTCTTTTCATAATTTTTGGTGTAAACGAAGCCACGGCGAAAAACTAGCTCGTCATATTGCTCTGCTACCTTGTCCCTGCCCCAGCGCCAGCGCGCAACCTCACTTTTGCCCTCGGGTTGGTGGGGCCAATAGTCGCGGCCATCGGGTCCAGTAATGGGGAAGTCGAGGGATGGAAGATAGCCCAGGGTCTTGGAATCGAGGCGAACGAGTGAGTAATTTCCGCGTTCATCAGTGTGGTTATACCGCGTTGTGGTCTGTGCCTGCGCATCAAGATTGAATCCTGGATTGGATGCAGATTTGGCGTAACACAACACATATTCGTGCTCGACGATGGCGTATTTGGAGTCATTCTTGCCGGTTCCGCCCTTCTTCCAGATGAGCTGGCCAGCAAAGCAATCCTCTCCAAAAACTTCATCCATGAGGAGCCGGAGATGAGCAACCTCGGATTCACCAATAGAAACGAAAATAAAGCCGTTCTCCGACAGGACGTCCCGTGCCAGGATGAGTCTAGGCAACATCATGGACAGCCAATCTGAATGCCATTGACCGAAATGCTCCGAGCGCATGTCACGGCGCTGGCGAAAGTTGTCACGGTAGACGAAGTCCTTGCCAGTGTTGTAGGGCGGATCAATATAGATAACGTCTGCCTGAACGCTGCGAGCACTAAAGTCCTTGAGAGCATCTAGGTTATCGCTAACAGTGACAGAATTCGGACTGGAGCCAGTGCCCTTGACGACGTCCCTTTTAACCCGAGCTTCTCCGTGCGCTCGGCCAGCAGCCTCTTCTTTGCCCGGCCAAGTTAGTCCGAAGAAGGATTCGGGGTTTGAGGGTGAGGAACTAGGTGAAGACATAGTGCTGAAAAAATTCTTATGAAAACCGAGATGAGGAATGCTTGCACGCCCGCATATCCTGCTCTACGCCCTAAACTGTCGAGCATTGAAGAATGCAGCCGGACCTAGATGTTGCATCCGTGGGGCAGTGCTGAAAATAGGGTACAGGGGCCTGTAGCTGAGATGTAATAGCTCACCGCAAGTTGTTGAACGAAAAGGGGGTGACGAAGGGGGGGGCAAACTTTCGTTAAGAAGCTTAAGAATCTCAGCTAGGTTTACCGGCATTGGAGGACGGGCGCAAGCCGAAAGCGCATTTATAATTTACGTGGCAAAGTTTGAAAGTCATCGGTACCGTGGGGGACGTGGTCGCGAGCAGAAGTTGATAGCTGCTCCTTACTGAGGTGTCGAGAAACAAGAAACATTTCCGTTGCCGGCACTGTCCTGCAGTAATTAAAGGGGAGTCTCAGCCACTCGCTGCGGCCGCAGTGAATTAGAAATGTAGTTAGACAGAAGGGATGATACGACATGGGTATCTTCGACAAGGCTAAGGATGCACTGAACTCCGATAAGGGCGAGCAGGTTTCTGACTCTGCACTGGATAAGGGCGCTGATTTCGCAAAGAGCAAGCTCGGCGAGGATAAGGCTGACAAGATTGACTCTGCACGCGACCAGCTGGATGAGCGCATTGGCAACCAGGGTGCTGAGGGCAACCAGCCGGAGCAGAACGACCAGAAGTAATTAGGTTTCTGCGCCGCTTTTCTGAGTGGTGCCCCTATTGTGGGCATGCTTGGTAAGCGGTACAGCGCAGGAGAGTCCGGACCCATTCATGTGGGCCTGGACTCTTTTTCTATCCACTATGATGAATAGTATATATCCACTATGTGAGAAAATGAGTTCCATATCCTGAACTTAAAGCTGAGCGGAACATTAATGAACGCTAAGTTATATCGCATGAAACTAAAACGACGATGCTACTGGGTAGGCTCATATCCGTGGTTACTTCAGAAGGTGCGGAAAAGGGCAACCAGCCCTCACGGCAGCTCCTTATTGAACAAGCTGGTCGGGTTATCGCTAAGGCTGGCATGGACGCAGTTCGGCTGCGTGATGTTGCCGACCAAGTTGATGTGCCCCTAGCGGAAGCTCAGGAGCAATTCGCAGGTGACGGCGAACTGGTCGAGGAAACCAAAGAGACTTTGAACCAGGCCCTTCTGTCCGTGGTGGATCTGCACTTTAAGCGCCTCCCAGAGAATGCCACCGCAGTGGATAAACTACGGGCCGCAGCGATGTCCTACTTCTCCTTTGCTGTGGAGGACCCCACCTCTTTCGCCGCCTTCACGGCGGTGCAGGCATCCCCGCGTGAAGGTCTGACCGCTGAGGTTTTCTCTGAGCAGGGCGGCAGCGCAGATACGTGCCCTATTCTTGAGGTTCTCTTCAATTTAACTCGTGATGCCATCAAGGAAGCTGGAGGCACTACTGATGCCCGTGGCACGATGCTTTCCGCATTGGCTATCTTCTCGTACCTACATGGCGTAACCCAGTTGGCCGCCGAAGGTATCCTTCGCTATCTGTCGCCCGCTGCAATGAAGCAGACCTTTGGCGGCGTTATGGACACTTTGAGCGTGGGGCTCATTCCTTTTTTCCAGGGGGAGCGCGTTGAACAAACCGCGCCTTTCGGCTTAGTGGGTGAGCAGCCTGAGCCTCTGCTGGCAAAGGCGGTCGATTTTCCCCGCAGCACCAATGAAGAGAAGCGTACGGCACTTCTTCGAGGGGCAATTGAGGAGTCTCTCGACCACGGAGTTACTGGTCTCCATATTGGCGGTGCCGCGACTCGGGCCGGGCTTACCGTGCAGGAAGCGGAGCACCTCATCGAAAGCGACCAGGAGTTGGCAAGCTACCTTGAGCGATACCTGGACAAGATTAACTACGAGTTTATTTACCGTCAGGTAGCTGCAGTGCCGGAAGGTTCCGGCGCGGTATCCAGAATTAAGGCCACTGGCTACGGTTATGTGTCTCATGCTCTGGCTGATCCGCTCGGCTTTGAAGCGCTCATCAAGATTGCTTCCGGCCCCATTGTCCCGATGTCCTTCGAGGATGACTTCCTGCCGAACGCCAACAAGGCTGCGGAAGTCCAGCGTGACTTCAGTGAATTTGGTCAGGCTTTCGGTTTCATCATGTCCCTAGTGCGGGAAGCTATCGATGAAGTTGATGGTCCACGCGCACCGTGGGTTCTCTTCACTCTCGTGATTTCTGTCTGGGCAGGTGCTCATGGTTTGGCCATGTTGAGCGCCAAGGGGCCACTGCGTGGGTACTCCACGGACTTTATCTTCGAGATTCTTACGCACTACATGGATATTGAGCTTGGCGGTGTCATGCGCAGCCTTGGCGTTGCGAAGTAGCCGTTGGGTCTAGGCCTACGCATGATGCTGTTATGTGCATCACGGTTCCCTGCCTTCCTCTCAGGAAAGGTAGAGAATATTTTTTGATGACAGGGCCTTGTGCTGACCGAAGAATCAGCACGCTCTATCGAAAAGTGCCCACGTAGCGATGGTAGTTTCGTAGAAATATGTGTATCTACATCCTGAATGTATACGCCGTGAACTGGCGTTATGTTCAATGGGGTTGGCGATCCCAAAAAGGGGGCAATAGTTAATTAAGTGTAGAAATCATTTCTGCGCGGCGGTACTGTGGCCTCGTCCGAAACTTATCGCACAACGCGATAGCGGTAAGTTGTTCTTCATTTAGGCTTAAGAAAGAATTACCATGCGCCCTATTTCCTCCCGCATTGTTGCCACCGCGGTGGCTGTAGCTACCTTCTCGTCCGTCATCGTTGCACCTCAGGCGCTTGCAGTAGAAGCGCCTGAAGATTCCGCCTTCGTTCATGAGCAGTCGGGGTCTGACACGGTGGATGTCAACGGCACCACCTTTGACGAAAACGGCAACCTGATTGACTCTGACAATGCCGGCGACAAAGCTATCGATGAGATCGAGCGGGAGTCCCGCGGCAACGAATTTGGTTTCTACGGTGCTGACGATGCCAAGCCATCCAGTCTCGATGAGCTGAAGACCACCGAGGCTACGACATCTGACGTGACCGTGACCGCCGTGGAAAAGAACGGCAAGCTGGTGTGTGAGATCTCGGATGCGCCGGGCAAGGAAGGTCAACTGCTGGAGCGCAAGCTCGACCTTGCGAAGGCTTTCTATGACGGCGGCAATAAGCTCTTGCAGACCGTCTGGGAGGTCATCCCAGTGGTAGGGGACCTCGTACCCGCAGATTTCATCAAGAAGATCGGTGCCAGCTCGTGGGAAAAGATTGAGAAGCTCGTCCGCGAGGGCGAAGCGGATAAGTCCGTAACGTGGGACTTGGTTCGTGCACAGGGCATGGCGATCGGACGGATT
Organism: Corynebacterium sp. MSK218; assembly: GCF_030232655.1. Classification (NCBI taxonomy): domain Bacteria; kingdom Bacillati; phylum Actinomycetota; class Actinomycetes; order Mycobacteriales; family Corynebacteriaceae; genus Corynebacterium; species Corynebacterium sp. MSK218. Next base: position 227,092 of record NZ_JASPGN010000003.1, on the reverse strand, counting down.
GATAACGCGGATGCGGAGGTTGATCTTAAAAACCCTGACGCGGCCAAAAAGACCGTTTCTAACCTCATCAAGTTTGCCGATGGCGCCTTTGGTAAGGGCGTGTCTGTAGTTCTCAAGATTTTCAATGCCGCGGTAACCATCGCCGGTCTCTTCCCCGGAGCTAGCGCTGCAAAGGAATTGAAGCTGTCCGACGCCCAGCGCGCTGAGATTGAAGAGACTCTTGGAGGTATTTCTGCTTCAGCCTCTGCGCTTGCCGCGGTCAACGCACCTGCCGGCCAGAAGTGCGCTGACATGCTGAACGGCAAGAAGGTCAACAGCGATGAGCCGACCAAGCCAAGCGACGAGACCAAGCCAAGCGACGAGACCAAGCCAAGCGACGAGACCAAGCCAAGCGACGAGACCAAGCCCTCCGAAACTCCTGGGGCCGGCGTTGACGGTAAGGACGGCGAGCCAGGCCGCGATGGCAAGGACGGCGTTGACGGTAAGGACGGCGAACCAGGCCGCGATGGCAAGGATGGCGTTGACGGTAAGGACGGCGAACGAGGCCGCGATGGCAAGGACGGCGTTGATGGCAAGGACGGCGAGCCTGGCCGCGACGGCAAGGATGGCGTAGACGGCAAGGACGGCCGAGATGGCTCCAACGGTTTGAACGGTGCTCCTGGTGCTCCCGGCGCACCGGGTCGTGATGGAGTGGACGGCCAAGATGGCCGCGATGGTCTTAACGGTCTGAATGGTCGTGACGGTGTAGACGGCAAGGACGGCAAAGATGGCAAGGACGTTGATACGTCCTCGATGGTGGGTTACTCCTTCCTCGCTGCAATCCTTGGTGGCGGTCTCATCGTGTCTGTCTTGGGCGCGATGGATTACCTCTACCTCCTGGGCTACCTGCCCAAGGAAGGCATCCCGTGGCGCGCTGACCGCTAGTTGAGGAGGCTTACTGCGGTGTAGCCCAGATAGCTCACGCGCGCAAGCAGTATGAGGCCATGCCCTCGGCTCTTAGCCAGGGGTGTGGCCTTGCTGCTTTCTTGGACTTGTCGGTCGACTGCGTGGTTGTTACGTGGTTATCATCGCGGCATGACAGTAGAGACCACGCCGTACATTTCTTTCCCTGGTAACGCCCGCGAGATCCTCGAGTTCTACCATTCGGTTTTCGGCGGTGAGCTCGAGGGTTTGACCTATGGCGAGCAGCTCGATAGTGGAGTTGAATTCCCCTTCGACCCGCCTCGTGAGGCTGTAGCGCACGGCACTCTCCGCGGGCCTTTTTCTCTTGGTGGCGGGGACGATCTGCAGAATTCTCGTGACCGACTCACCCCTGGAGATATCGGATTCATCGTCGAGGCCACTTCGGTTAAAGAAGCCGAAAAGATTTACGCTGCGCTAGCCAATGATGGAACGGTGTCCATGCCTTTCGCTCAGGCGCCGTGGGGAGACTATTTCGGCATGGTTGTTGACCGATTTGGAGTTGGCTTCAACATCACAGTCCCGGCAAGTACCGGCACACCAGAATCATAGGCGTAAATGATGATGGGGAACGAGTCGGTTCCCGTCAGAAGCGCTACGCATGAGCGCCCTCATGATGTTGCCGTGATGCTCAGTGATTCCAACGCGGAATTCGACACCCCGTGCCCGTCAATCGATGTTCTTACAGAGCGTTTTCAGCGTCTTCTTCGACGCGATGACGTCATTGTCTGCATTGCTGATGGTGAGAAGCTACCTGTCGGCTTCGCCTTCGTGACGGTTCGCCCCAGCCCCTACTATGAGGGGCCTACTGTGATGCTTGAAGAGCTTTACGTTCATCCCGGGCTTCGAGCGCGGGGGATAGGCACTGCCATCATGGACCTAGTAGAAACCGCAGTGTCTAAAGCAGACGTCACTGAGATTCAGATCAATGTCGATGAAGTGGACGTTGACGCTCGCCGATTTTACGAAAAGCGCGGATTCTCACATTACGAAGACGGGAACGATTACCGCATGTTTTGCTACATTAAGGAGCTCACGCGGTAGCCGCATGAGCCCCCGTGGTTGCCTAACAGCAAAGCAAAGTCTCACCACATCGATTCTCTGCGGCTTTCCACACCGAAGTGACGGCTGCTGAAAATAAGCCCGTGCGAGGCCCAGCTCTGCTGCTTCTAGCGCTTTCAGGAGCAGTTCTAGAAGCGTGTCTCAACCTATGAACGACAACTGAGATCGCAACCAAGCCCCAGCTATCGCGTTTAAAGCCCGCAAATGGGGCACGTTCTCGGGCCACACAGTTCCCTGTCCCGCGAAGTATCCGAGGTGTTGCGGCTACCCGATTTCCGGGCTCCAGCCCACAGCTCTGGGACTCGCACACCTGTCACTGTCATTCACGGTAGATAAGGGCGAAAAATTTCTGGCCCTTATCTACCGTGAATGTGGCCTTAAGCCTGAATGACGGCTCCAAAAACGACTCTTAACCCGAAAACGAAAAATCTCGAGACGCCGATCGGAACGATGTCTCGAGACTTCGAGTCTTTTGCGAAACTACCCATCCACCTGCAACGGCACTAACCACAGCTGTGGTTTCCGTCGGTTTCCGTTCCCGGTTCCGTCGCCTGGTGGGCCGGGGCGGTGTCGGAGGTGGGGGCACACCACGTGGTTCGTCCCCAGTCCTAGCCCCTATCCGCGAGAGGGACAGGATAACGCCACGACCGGAGACACACCCCGCCGCCAAAGTCACAAGCAAGTTTATGGTGCTGGAGGTCTACGCGACGTGCTTAGCGCATACGCTGTGACAGCCCATAGCGCGGAGCCAAAACCACCGCGCCCCTTGTTTAAGGAAGAGCCTGATTACTCGGGGATCTCGCTGAGTTGGGCCTCAATCCGATCCAACCGCTCGGTGATGTTGCGTAGATGCTCCACGATGAGTTGGTTGGAACCATCGATCGCCGTCGCCGTTTCGCGTCGTGCGCTGGTGACGGTGCGTACCACCCAGACGGTAAGAGCAACGAAGATCGCGAGTGGTAGTGCGGCGGCGAGGATGACAAGAAATACGGTAGCGGTAAGTGTCACGAAGATTCCCTTTTCTGTTCTTGATTAATCAGGTGCCTAATGTGGTCTGGAGTTACTTCAAGCTGAAACGGAGCGACCCAGTAGTGCTTCCTCACTCGGCTCTCTCCGAGCTGTTCCAGGCCACTCTCGATGAGTCCAGCAGCTTCCAAGCGGTTGAGGTGCTGGTAGAGCAGTGGCCGAGACATCCCGAGTCGGCGGGCCAGCTCACTGACATGGGTCGAATCCGTCTCTAGGGAGGCGATAATTCGCAACCGAGGCTCACTTCCGAGAGCACTGAGCATCTGAGCGAGCCGTGCTGCGTCCATCATCCCTCCGTATCGTAATCGAACGATGTCAGGTGTAAGTATATGCTTACAGTCAGCGGTGCGCAAGTTCTGCCGGGTCTGGCGGGAACGCTGCCCGACTTAAGACGTGGCCGGTGTCCCATCACGTCCCCTCTTCACCCTCCCCAAGAAGAAACCCAGCCGCAGCACACACCACAGCTGGGTTCCTTCATGGCTTACAGCGTAGCCAGCAGCTACAGCCGCTCGATGTCTACATCTCCATCCAGTACGCGCGGCTCGATTTCCATGTGGATCCCGCGGTAGGGAAGGAGGGCGCGCAGGATGTCGTGGGTGATGTCGATGCCTGGTCGTGGTTCGTCCCGCAGTAGGTGGTTCAGGCTGGGGCAGTAGTCCACGCCGGGGAACTCGTCTTTAGCTTCGGGAACACAGCCGTCCGGGTCGTGAGTAGTACAGCGAACAACCAGGTCGTCGTGGACACTATTGGGCAGGTTGAGGGTGAGTCCTGGGGTGGAGTAGGACATGTCGGCCACCGTGGCCTCGTTCACAGACCGGGTGAGCGGGATGGGGCCGCGCGCAGCCTCACCGCCCTGGATTCGGGTGAGTCCCGCGCGGCTCCCGTAGGTATCTGCCAGGGTGACAAACGTGACGCGCACGGGGGCTGTAGGCACAGCGAGCGCCGAGAAGGCGGTGAGTACACGGTCGTCCTGGTCGGTGAACTGACCGGCCTCGCCGGTAAACGTCAGAGTGTGGTTGTAGAGCGCGGCGGTGGCCATTGACACCATGGTGCCTTCCACCTGCTTTCGCTCTCGCAGCGTGGCGGTGATGAGTTCGAGTTCATCCACGGTGGTTTCGGCGGTGAAGTACTGGCAGTACAGCGGTGCTGTGAGGTCAAGTGTGGACATGGTTCGTCCCCTTTCTTGTGTGGTGTGGACAGGTGCTGGGCGCAGCGTGCAGGCGATTAAATTGCGTATCCGCAAACTGTCCGCGCGGTAGATCGGGCTACACCGCGCAGGTACTGGAGTCGGTCGTGCATCGGTCGTAATTGCGTATCCGCAAACTGTCCCAACGGTGGTCACGCTAGACGGTTCGGGTCGCGCACCAGGCTCCACGCAGGTCGCGGGCTGGGCGGCTAACCACAACCGGGGGCAGTGAATCTACATGTTGGGGCGGCCTGTCCTTCAGGCCACAAGACGGGGCTGTGGTGGGCGTGGTGGGTAGGGTTAAGGCCGCGAATGTCGCCGCCTCGGGGGTACTAAATATGGCATGTCCCTTTGTCGATTGCCCCAACATGGTGTGGTGGTTCGTCTCGGCACCGATTGCGGAACCGCAAACATGCAGGTCATATAAGGAGTTTGTGTGACGTTGGCGAGATAAACCCACCGCCTTGCCGGATTGCAGATCGGCAAACAAGACTATGTGTGGCGGGATGCACTACTTGACTCTCAAGACGTAGCATCAGCTACACCCGCTGCACTCCACTCTCAAAGGTCAGGGAGGAAAGACCGAATGCCCAGCAACTACACCGCCGCCGACTACGAGGCGATCATCGCCAACTACACACCACACGCGGTTCGCTCAGAACCGTGGAGCCACGTTGCCGACTTCACCCGCGAGTGCGTGCGCGCACTTGACCTCACCCCGGACAACACCAGCCGCGACGCACTGCGCAACACGCTCAACTGCGTGTCCAAGCTCGCCGCCTGGGTCTGGGTGAGCTACGGCGTGGTCACCGTCGAGACCGTATTCCATCCCGACATCATCGGAAACTACTTCCTTGCCGGTGACGGCAAGAACCTCAGCCCATCTACCGCAGGAACCCAGCGCTCGCTACTGTGCCGGGCGGCAGAAGTGCTCAACGACGACTGGAATCCCGACTACCAGCACCCGATCACCTACGAACCAGCACTCCAGCCCTACGACAGCTACGCCACCGACCGGCTGTGGGACTGGGCTGAGTCGCAACCTACCGCCGCCCGCCGCCGCAACTTCACCACGGTGCTAGCGCTCACCCTGGGCGCGGGGCTACGCGCGGGAGAAATTTGTACGCTGCGCGGCAAAGACGTACGCGTTGACGGCGACGGAGTGCTGCTACTTCCGCACGGATACCGCGGTGCTGGCCCGCGCGAGGTACCACTGCTGAAAACTCATACCGAGGTACTTCAGCCGGTCATTATGGCGACCAGCCCGGAGGACTACCTGTTTAGGCCAGGCCGCGACAACGAGAATGTCAGCCAGCTCTCGGCCTATCTTCGCCGGGTAACACCGAGCACGTCGCCAGAGATGGTGCCGGATACCCGCAGGCTGCGCAACACCTGGATCATCGACCGCATTGCAGCCGGAGTTCCCGCTGATGTGCTGTGTGCTGCGGCAGGACTAAAGTCCTTGCATCAATTCGAGGATTATGTGGTTGAAGCCGGAGCTAACCGCCGCCACGCCTATCGGCTTCTTCTCGCCGGTGGCTCTACCCACGGCACCCCAGGTGGCGGGCTGTACGTGCTGTAGCACAGCTCGCGGAGACTCCCTGGGCTATCCCTAGCGATTGCGGATATGCAAAATCTGTTTGCGGATACGCAATCTGAAGCTTGTGGCTGAGGTCAAGTGCTAGGGACGAACCACCCTGTGACCTGCGGGTTTATGGGCGCGCTGCGATAAGAAGGCACCGCCGCCTATTTCATGGCGCGAGTGTGCTCACCTCGTGAGCCATGAACGACACCCATGTAACTAATACCCGCCTCACCAGTGTCGGAAACATGCAGTTTCCAACCCTCGGGTCACTGACTGCCGTATCGGTTGCTGCGATGGCGCGGCCACAAGGATTGGCCTGTGGTGACCTCGATATTGGCAATGACACGTCCCGTCGGGATCATCTCGCCGCGGATGATTCGGGTGATGGTGGAGGTGGGGATACCGCAGGCCTCGGCCAAGTCTTTGGCACTGGGGTAGCTCCCGTCCAGGGTGAGTTTCTGGACGTTGCGGGCAAAGTCCTGCAATTTCCGCATGACCGGATCGTGGGCCTCGATATGGGCATTAGGCCAGTTGGCGTAACGCCTGACCGGAGCCTCGGCGGGAAGGTCGGAAGCCACGAGACCACTTCCTTTGAACAAGAAGAAAAAGACGAACCACCTAAGTCTAAATACAATGAGGTCTACGCTGTGATCGACACACTGACGACACGCGGATTACTGCCACCTACAACTCCCACCGTTCAGCGCAACCGCAAGCGCGTACTCGCCACGTACTTTTGCTACATGCGCGACCGCTGGTACGACGACATTGACGTGGACGGCTGCATCTACCTGCTGCGTGATGGCGGAAAGATCCGCACCTACTTACAAGCTAGAACAGCAGATTTATCCAAGCCCAGCCTCAATGTCACCCGCCGCATCCTCAACCGCTGCGCGAGCCATGTCATTGGCCTCAAAGGTGCACTGGAGTGGGCAGAAGAATTGCCGGAGGTCTTTTACCTGGCAGCTAAGTCTCAGCGTCTCGCCTACAACGCCAGCGAACTTATCCGAATCGACGACTGGGTTCACTCCCGACCGCGCCGCGAGTCGCGGCGCGTGGCCTGCATTATCGTGTCACTGGCTTTAGGTGCTGGCATGTCCACCGAGGAAATCTATCACTGCCGATACGGCGACTTCACTGACTTTGGCACAGTGCTGGCGGTTCATGCGCGCGGTGGTCGTGGGATAAAGCCGCGTATAGTTCCGCTGACTGCCCCGTTCGACGACCTCATGCGCCAGGTGCTGCATGGTGTGGGTGAGGATCGCGGGGACGAACCACTGGTGAAACCCAACTCGGCGCGCCGCCGCAACGATGCCACCGGCCCGCACCTGATTGCTGATTTCATTCACAAGACCAGCCAGAACCCATCGAGTACCGGCCTTGCCCCGACACTGCCCAGGCTGCGCTATACCTGGATTGCCGACCACGCCGCCGAGCGCGTGGACTTTGACCAGCTGGTCTATGCCACCGGAAACATCCAGCCCTTCCGCGACACGTTTCACCACATGATTGTCGAGTCTGGCGCGCTCACCGAGACCGAATACCGCGAGTGGATCGGTGGTAGTAGGGACGAACCGGACTACCCGCCGCTGCGACTCGTCGAACCGAATACAGGGGGCGAAGGGTAGGTGGCGAACTTCAACACCACGCCCACCCCGCTGCTTCGCCTGGACGGAGCCAGCGTGTCCTGGGCGCTGAGCATTATCGACCGCACCGACATCTGTCATCACCTGGCAACGTGGCGGCGCGTAGACGGCTACGACCCCTCCAAAGGAGGACGGCCAACAACCGTCACCGACCGCACCATCCTCGCGCTCTACCTCATTCTGGCCCGCTCTGGTCAACCCATGCACTTGACCACCATGACCACACTGCTGGCCTCGCCCGACACGACAGACAAGGCCCTGGAACTGCTTAACCTGCCCAGCCGCGATAGGGCACGCCGGGTAGGCGACAACTACGACACTCAGCACACCATCTGGTACCACCGTCTGTGGCGAGCACTGCACAGCTTCCTGCACGTCGTTGATCCCTTCGACAACATCACTCACCACGCCCGGCTTACCCGCAGCGAGTTCAACCGGCTGATGGACGAACAATCCTCTGAGCGGCGCGAAGAAAAGTGGCAGCGCGCCACCTACGTCTTCAATGAACTGGTCATGGCCAGTACCCAGGACATGCCCGAAGAGTACCGAGCCAACTGGCAGGGAGACCTCACTCTGGATGGCACGCTGATTCCAGGCGTGCGCCGAGGGAACAACCGATGGACGAACCGGCCGGACGATCTCATGTCCTCCGAGCCGGAGGCAGGCTGGTACTCCCGTGACGAGCGGCAGGAAACCCACGGCGAAAACAAGCGCAGGAGGAACGCCAAGCACGTCTGGGGCTGGGAGGCCACACTGGTTGCCGGAGTAATCCGCGACCAAGGCCCATATCGTCAGCCACACCTGATTATGGGCATGGCTTTCGACCGGCCAAGCCACAACCCGGCGATCCGTGGGCTGGAAGCAATGCGCCACCTCACCGACGATCCTGAGACACCTAAAGGCACAGTGGTGGGCGACCGCGCGTACTTTGCCGTGGCCAAGACCAAGCACTTCCATGAGCCGTTGCGAAAACTCGGCTACACGCTGGTGGGAGACTACAAGACGAACCAGCTGGGAAAGCGCGGCTCCTATGAAACCATGGGGCTAGTCGAAGGCCACTGGTATTGTCCGGCCATGCCGAAACCACTGGTGGAAGCCACCGAAGACTTCTATGCGGGACGCATTGACGAAGCCACCTACAACCAGCGGATCAACGAGCGCCGCATGTTTGCCATGCGAAGAAAAGGCAAAGATCTAGCCGGTGACAGCCAGATGTTTATGTGTCCGGGACGAGGTAAAGGAAAGACACTGGCATGTCCCTTGGTGGAAAAGAGTCAGCGCCAGGACGCGAGAGCCAAAGGACTGCCCTCCATCTCCGGGCCACATCTAACTACTGCGCGTATGGGAAAAGGCAAGTGCTGTACTAACAAGGCCTCGGTAACCATTCCAAATAAGGAAGGTATGCGCTACCGGCAAACTGGCCCTGCTTTCAAGACACCGGAATGGAAGAAGGTGTATGGCACCTGGCGCAATGTGATTGAAACTCGCAACGACTATGTGAAGAACAATCGCGGTGGTGCTGCAATTGGCGACCACACCAGGAGGCCTGTACGTGGTTTTGCTGCGGCATTCTTCTATACGGCCCTTGGTGTGGTTGCGGCCAATGTATCCATGATCCGGCGTTTCCTTGGCCGGGTGGAGCGAGACGAAAAGACACCACCGCCTGAATGTCGTGAGCCACAGCCGCCGCGCGATCCGGCGCGTGAGAAGGCAAGCCCGAACGCGCCGCCTGCGCGCGAGGCTGCTTAAGACCAACTAAATACTTTTATCCATCTAGCTCGGAAAACCGATAAGGGGTTCCGGGCTAGAAGTCGTTTTAGAGGGGACGAACCATGCTGTGTTTGTTATTGGTTAGTACTGTCCAGGAGGCGAAAACGACCAAACCCACCGCTTCTATGCGGTGGGTTTGTCTATGCGGAGCAGTTTCGCAAATGATTTAAGCTAGATTCGCAAAACCGTCACTTCACACTGTCGGACTAACAGGATTTGAACCTGCGACCCCTACACCCCCAGTGTAGTGCGCTACCAAACTGCGCCATAGTCCGCTGTCGCACCGTGTGGTGCAACTGCTTCAGATTACACCAGCGGTATTCGCTTCAACAAATTGCTGTTCACGCGCCTTTTTAGTGACCTCGATGTGGCGGGCGCGGCCCGAGCGGCGCGTGAAGTTGTCCTAGAATTCGCCGGAGGAGTAGACCCACTGCCCGCCTTGCCGGTGGAAAGAGGAGCGCTCGCGTTGTGAACCTTTTGCAGCGCCTTTGTAGAAGGCCTCAAATTCGACGATGCCGGTGTCATCGAGTGGGCCGCCGGCAACGGTGTCAATAATGTCGAGACGGTAGAAGCGAATGCCGGTATCGGCCAGCTCTAGGCGCTCAGGGCGGGTTTCAGGGTCCCAGGTGCGCAGAAGATAGTCTTCGTCGCCGGTGACGAAAGCACTAAACCGATAGCGCATAAGGGCCTCCGCTGAGGGCGCAGGAGTGCCCGCGTGGTAGCGCGAGCAGCACTCGCCAAAGGCTAAACCCGTGCCACAGGGGCACCGAGCACTAGAGTCGAGGGGGTTGAGAACGATCATGTCTAGGCCTAGGAATCGATGGCCTCATTCGTCACGATGGTGGTCGTGACGGTGGCATTGAGGAGGGCATCGATGGGGGTGGCCATGGAGGCGTCGAGAAGCGCGGTGCGGTGTGCTGTGCTTAGGGAATCCGGAAGAGAAATGGTGCGTGTGAAGGCGGACTCAGAATCCTGGGTAATGGTAACGCTGATTGCTTCCAAAGCCTTAGCATCCACTTTGTGTTCTTTGCCCGCAGCCTTGAGCTCTTGTGTGGTGGCGGTGGCCAGGGCCGACATGAGCAGACCTTCAGCGGTAAAACCTTGGCCCTTGCCGCCGGCCTTCTTCGTGCGGTCGGCAGCAACGGTGTGCTCGTTGCTGCGTACGATGACTCCCATGCGCGTGCCCACCGCCGGGATGGCGACGGCGGCCGTAGCGTCGACGGGCTCCGGGAGGTTTTCCGGCACAATGTACTGCTCAGCCCAAGCACCAATGAGATCTGCCGCGCGCGCAGCGGCGCCCTGCTTGGTCACAAGGTGGTCTGCCTTATCCAAGGCCACAAGGGACTTGGGGTAGCGCGTGATGAGGAAGATGTTCTGGGCGTTATCGATGCCGACGGTCTGATCAATCGGGGAGTGCAGCAGAAGCAGCGGTTTGCGCAAGCGCGGAAGGTAGGCCTCCGGATTGGTCTCAGCGAGATCCTCGAGGAAGTGGCGGGAAATGGTCAAAGCTCGGCCGCCAAGGGTGACCTCCACCTCGCCGTTGGCGTCGACTTCACCAATCTTGTCGGCGTAATGAAGAACGGAGTGTGCGGGGTCGAACGGCGCGCCAATAGTGGCCACTGCCTTGAGTGAGCGAATGTCATTAGCCGCTGCTAGGGAAGCAGCTCCACCCAACGAGTGTCCCATGAGTAGCTGCGGGGCAGAGTAGTTGTGGCTCAGCCACTCAGCAGCAGCTTGAATATCCGCTACGTTTTGGCTGAAGTTTGTCTCCCCAAAGTTGCCTTCGGACTGGCCAAGACCGGGGAAATCAAAGCGCAGGGTCGCGATACCGAAGTTGGTGAGCTGCTTGCTTACGCGGGCGGCGCCCGGCGTGTGGCGGGAGCCGGCAAAGCAGTGCGCGAAGATAGCAAAAGCCTTCGGTGGGGTGTCGGGGAAGTCGATAGTTCCGGCCATCGCTGTGCCGGTGCTGGAGGGGAGCGTCACGTTCACGGATTGCATGCCAATAAGGATATAAGGGCAAGTGTGAGGCTGCGAACCGGGGTTGACTAGAGTCGAGGGAAGACGAGTAAGGCCGCTCAGAAAGGTAGGGAGTGCACATGGGCGCATTCGATTGGTTCTGGAAGGCGATGGGCGCGCAGTCCGAACGCAACAACAAGAAGTCTAAGGCTGTGGTGGCGGCTGCAGATTCAGCGGTGGAGGATGTTGCGGCGCTTGACGACGCCTCCGTGGCCACCGCCGCTCGCTCCTGCGTCAAAGACGGCACGATTGCGGATAAGTCGCAGTTCCTCGCAGCCCTCGCCGTAGCGAGTGAACGCAAGCTTGGCATGCGCCCCTTTAACGTGCAATCCCAGGCGGTGCTCCGGTTATTAGAGGGCGATGTCATCCAAATGGCAACCGGTGAGGGCAAGACCCTAGTCGGCGCCATGGCTGCGACTGGCTTTGCGTTGACTGGCAAACGCGTGCACGTGGTGACGGTGAATAACTATCTGGCCGCGCGCGACGCCGAGTGGATGCGCCCGCTCGTGGAGTTCTTTGGGCTTACCGTGGCCTCCGTGACGGAAAAGCTTGGACCTGATGAACGGCGCGAAGCCTACCGCGCTGACATCATTTATGCCCCGGTTAATGAGTTGGGCTTTGATGTCCTGCGCGATAATCAGATCACCTCTCGCGAGCAGACCGTTCAGGCCCGCGCTGACGTGGCGCTCGTAGATGAAGCGGACTCTGTACTAGTGGATGAGGCCCTGGTTCCGCTGGTTCTAGCCGGCAATCGCCCTGGTGAGGAGTCGACGGGGCATATCACCAACGTGGTGTCCCGCCTGCGCGAAGACCAGGACTACGTGATCGCGGAGGATGGGCGCACGGTGGCGCTTACCGATGACGGCGCGGCGCGCGTCGAGCGCGAATTAGGCATCGATTCGCTGTACTCCGAGGAGAACATCGGTTCCGTGCTGGTCAAGGTCAACCTGGCACTGCACGCGAAGGCACTGCTTATCCGCGATATTCACTACATTATAACGGATGGCAAGCTGCAGCTTATCGACGCCTCCCGGGGCCGCGTTGCCGACCTCCAACGCTGGCCCGATGGCCTCCAGGCGGCCGTGGAGGCGAAAGAAGGCCTTGAGGTTTCTGAAGGTGGGCGCATTCTCGACACCATTACCCTGCAGGAATTGATGCGGCGTTACCCGCTGGTGTGTGGCATGACTGGTACAGCCGTTGAGGCCACTGACCAGCTGCGTCAGTTTTATGATCTGCACGTTTCCGTTATCGATCGCAATAAGGAGCTGCAGCGCCTCGACGAAGCTGACCGCATTTATGCGACTATCGATGACAAATCGAAGGCCATCGTCGAAGAAATTGCTGCCCTTCACGCCACTGGACAGCCGGTGTTGGTGGGCACGCACGATGTGGCTGAGTCAGAAGATCTCGCAGAAGCACTGCGGGAACGCGGCATTGAGGTCAGCGTGCTCAATGCCAAGAATGATGAGGATGAGGCCCGCATCGTGGCTGAGGCCGGCGACGTGGGGAGGGTCACCGTCTCTACCCAAATGGCTGGCCGTGGTACCGACATCAAATTGGGTGGCGCTGATGAGGCTGACCGCGATGCGGTGGTAGAGAAGGGCGGTCTGGCAGTGATCGGTACCTCCCGGCACCGCTCGTCGCGTTTGGATAACCAGCTGCGCGGCCGCGCCGGCCGCCAGGGAGATCCTGGAATGTCCGTGTTTTTCGTCTCTCTTGAAGACGATGTGGTCCAGCAGGGAGGGGAGGATGAGTCCCTCTCCGCGCGTCCGGATTCTGACGGCCGTATCGAGTCGAAGCGGGTGAGCGATTTTGTGGCGCACTGCCAGCGCGTAACCGAGGGCCAACTGCTTGAGATCCACGCGCAGACCTGGAAGTACAATCAGTTGCTCGCCGACCAGCGCATCATCATCGACGAGCGCCGTGCCAAGCTCCTTGATACTGCCCAGGCATGGGAGGAACTGGCCGAGCGTGCCCCCGAACGGGCCGCCGAGCTTGACGATGTCCCCCAGGACGCCCGCGAGCGTGCGGCCCGCGAGATTATGCTGTACCACCTGGATCTATCTTGGGCAGACCACTTAGAGCTCATGGACGATGTTCGCGAGTCCATCCACCTGCGCGCCATTGCGCGTGAAACCCCTATCGACGAGTTTCACCGCATCGCGGTGCGAGAGTTCAAGGACTTAGCCCAACGCGCAGTGGATGATGCCGTTGAGACGTTCAACACCGTGGTGATCGATTCCGATGGCGCCCACTTGGAAGACCACGGCCTGTCCCGCCCGAGCGCGACATGGACCTACATGGTTTCTGATAATCCACTGGCAGGAGGCGGAAACTCAGTGCTCAAGGGCATCGGAAATATCTTCCGTTAATATAATTTTTCTGGTGGTGGCTCGCGAGGACAGCGGAGTCGCTACTATGGATTTAGTCAATATCGATCCGACCCTTCGGAGGTAAAAATGAGCGAGAACACCGGAACGCCGGAACCGCAGGCAGAGACTACTTCTGTCTTCCGTGCCGATCTTCTCAAGGAGATGGAAAGCGGTGCGTCGGCAGGCTCTGACGCTTCCGTCGCTGGTGCTGAGAATCTAGCTGAGGGGCAGGCGCTGCTCGTCGTCAAGCGTGGCCCTAACGCCGGTGCGCGGTTCCTGCTGGATCAGCCCACTACCACCGCTGGCCGTCACCCAGAGGCAGACATTTTCCTGGACGATGTCACCGTTTCCCGTCGCCACGCTGAGTTCCGCGCTCAGGACGGTCAGTTTGAGGTCGTGGACGTCGGATCACTCAACGGCACCTACGTCAACCGCGAGCCGCGCAACGCACAGGTTCTCGAGGTGGGCGACGAAATTCAGATTGGTAAATTCCGTCTGGTTTTCATCGCCGCCAAGTAAGTCCACACCTGCGGGGCTGGGGGAGTGTTCTCCCCGCCTCGCTGTGATGTCCAGACCGTGTAGAAAGCAGAAGTAGTTCCCATCGTGAGCTCCCAGAACTCCACCGCCGCAGTAGCGTCCACTGCCGCTAGGAAGCCCAAGGCCGCCAAGCAGAAGCCGATGTCTATCGGTGTGACGCTGAAGCACTTGCAGAAGCAGTTCCCTGATGTCACGGTGTCAAAGATTCGCTTCCTGGAGTCTGAGGGACTTATCACCCCTGAGCGCACGCCGAAGGGCTATCGCCGCTACTACCAGAAGGACTTGGACCGTCTGCGCTACATTCTGACTGCGCAGCGCGATAACTACACGCCGCTTAAGGTAATCCGCGAACAGCTGGAGGCTATGGACTCCGGCCAGGTTACTGCGATTGTCTCGTCACAGGCCGAGGCGCTCATTAGTGCTGAACAGCTGCGTGCCCCTGTGGTCAATAGGCTTACTGACGCCGACGTGGCCGATCAAGCCGGCACCACCCAGGAAGAGATTGCCAGCCTCGTTGCAGTCGGCCTTATTAAGCCGGATGCGGCGGGTTTCTTCGATACCGACGATGTATCGATTGTGTCCGCGGCCGTGGCTCTTGAGTCTTTTGGCTTCGATGCTCGCCAGCTCAAGTCCCTGCGCAATGCTGCCCGCCGCCAAGCTGACCTCATCGCGCAAGTTGCTAGCCCGGTAGCGCACTCGAAGTCCGATACCGCTCCACAGCAAGCAGAAGAGCTTTCCCAGCAGATGGCTGCGCTGGTCCTGTCTCTGCACAGCACGTTGGTCAAGACCGAGCTGCGTGACGAATTTCTACCCTAAACCCCTTCGGTTACTCCGTCGCGAACTGGTGCGCCAGTCACCATCACCGAAATTATGGGAGAGTGGACACCATGAATTCTGAAGTATTGAAATTTTTAGGTATCCATCCTGTCGGTCCCGAAAATAATCTCTGCGCTCTGTTCTACTGGGAGGAAGCAGACCGCCACGTGCCCGTATGGGTCTCACCCATTGATGGAGCCCGTGTTCTCCAGATGCTGGAGCGCCACTTCAACGCTCGCCCCAGCACGTACGAACTTCTCATCGCCTTCGCGGATGAGCTCGACGGTATTGATGAGATCTGCGTATCCGAGTACCGCAAAGGTGCCTTTATGGTGGACCTTGTAGATGGCAGGGGAGAAGAGCACGATGCTCGGATGTGCGATGCTCTTGTCCTCGCAGACCACTACGGGGTTCCCATCACCTTTGAGAAGGACGTGCTCGATGAGGTAGCTATCTACATCAGCGATGAGGACCTGAAGGAGTACTACGGCCTTGAGCGCGATGCCGCATCGCCGGAGACGTTCCCGCAGAAACGAGTGCGGGAACTTCAGGAACGGCTAGCTCAACAGAAAAGCCAAGAAGATGATGACTTCGAGCAGATGATGCGTGATTCTGGTATCTCCGAAGATGACTTGCTTGGCGGCGACGAGCCCGACGACGAAGACTAGATTCTCACCTGACATTAAACCGTGCGTCGTCCCTTCGGGGCGGCGTCTTTTTAACTGTCCGTAAACTTTTTAATGACACGCGTGTGACTCATGATGACAATGAGGTAGAAAAAGTCTAAAGTTCTACTAGAGGTTCATTCCGATGCACCCTTGACGTGGTTGACGGCGTGCCCTTTAATAGACAATTAGAACTCCCTTCAAACATCACTGGAGTAATTACGTGAGCAGTAAAGACCTTCACACCGAGACACTCGACCTTGAGACCGGCGCTGCGCTGAACTACGACGAATGCGGCAGCTACGTTCAAGAGTCTTTGTTTGACATTGGCCCCGACGAGGAACTTGGCTATCGTGTGCCGATTGCCTGCCAGGTGGCGGGCATTACCTACCGCCAGCTGGACTACTGGGCGCGTACAGATCTGGTGAAGCCTTCTATTCGAACCGCCCGAGGTTCCGGTTCCCAGCGCCTGTACTCCTTCAAGGACGTCCTCGTCCTCAAGATTGTGAAGCGCCTTCTGGATACGGGTATCTCCCTGCAGAATATTCGCCTCGCCGTAGAGTCCTTGCGTGACCGCGGCGTCAACGATCTCGCCGAGCTCACCCTAGTGTCTGATGGCACCACCGTCTACGAGTGCCGCTCCAATGACGAAGTCATTGACCTCCTCGCCGGTGGTCAGGGCGTCTTCGGCATTGCAGTGCCGGGCATCCTCAAGGAGCTCTCCGGAACCATTACGTCCTTCCCGGCTGAGCGCATCGTTGAGGAGGAAGAAACCGACGTGGTCGTGGGCCTCGACGAGCTCGCTGCCCGCCGCAAGCGCAAGTCCTCCTAAGGTTCGCTTCGTTTTCCATACAGCCGCCGCACCTTCTCAGCACTGCTGCTCACGTCAGTGCCATAGGAAGGTGCGGTGGCTTCGTGCTTGCTGTGAGGGAAGGCTAGTCAGCACGCTTGAATTCGCGCTGACTACTGGCTGCCTATTGAGCGCCAGCTGCGGCCGTGATGCTCTTCTTGTTCGCGGTAGCATCTGAAGGATCTGAGACAGTGCTGTAAGAATCGGCAAGTTTCTCCAGCTCAGCATCCTTCTCGCCCGTTCCGAGGTGCACCACGCTTAGGCTAACGCCCTCGCCGCGCGCATTCTTGACGGCTTCGGTGAAAGCGGCGTCATCCATGTCCTGTTGGGTTCCCGTAGTGACGAGAACAACGCGAGCATCCTTTCCGCTTTCAGCGACTTGATCAGAAGCGTTTCCCAGCGCGGCCACGACTGCGCTGCGCGTTTGCGGCACACCTCCGGTGCCGAACAATCCCACGGCTTGAGCCACGTTGTCAGCCTCGCCGTAGGCCACGTTCGGACGATAACCCACGGTTGCCGTAGCGGAAATAGGGGAGGAATAGTTCCACAGACCCACCTGGCTGCCCTCATCACCGGCGGCCGTTGCGGCATCGGCGACACCCTGGCTTACTGCCTCGAAATATGGCGCCAGGTTGTCAGAAGTATCGAGAAGGAACAGCGTATTCGGGGCAACCTCTGCAACTGCATCTGCAGGTTTGTCTTCAGAGCTGGGAGCTGCCGATGAGGACTCGCCCTCAGATTCCTCGGCTTCAGACTCTCCGGCCTTTGTAGATGAGGTGGCTTCTGCGGACGACTCCGACGCGGAATTCGTTGCATGAGCGGTGGATTCGCTGCCGGAGCCTGCCGCAGCCGTGGATTCTGCGGATGTCTCGGTAGCCGCCATATCGGTGGAATCCGAATCGCCGCCGCGGAAGAGGAAAAAGCCACCAACAATCAGCGCTAGCAGTGCGAGGATGGCCACAATGATGACCCACGGTGCGAATGCGTAGTTGTTCTTTCCATCCGAGTGTCGGGCCATTTTCTTCCTTCCGCGCTGGGGCCGTGGTGGAAACCTGGGGGCAGCAGAGTGTGCCCCGACTGGTCACATCAATGGTTCTTCATTGTAGCGGGCAGCACGGCGCGAATTTGGGAGACAAGCCGTGCGCGGAGGGGTGCGGCGGCGTCGGACAGCGCGCGTTGGCGGCGCACGTACTCGGACTTGCCTTCTGGAGTTTCAATCGGAACAACGCCAAAGCCCCACTCACGGCAATCATACGGCGAGGCCTCCATATCTAAGGTTCGCGCAGCGACGGCCAGACGAAAGGTATCAAGGAAGAGCTCGCCGGGTACCAACGGCCCCAATTTCCATGCCCACTTGTACAAGTCCATCGTGGCATGGACGCATCCGGCTTGGTCATGACCCGGCTGGTCATCACGCGTGAGGACCGTGAGGTTGAGAGGCCGGGCAGGAGCGGTGAAGAAGCGGAAGGCATCATAGTGAGTGCATTTGATGCGGTGCTTGTCGACGACCTCATTTGTTCCCTCCGCGCCCAGCCGCAGTGGCAAGTCGTGACGCGGGGTATCCGTGTGATAGACCATCGCCCACTCGTGGAGGCCGAAGCAATCGAATTGGATGGGGTTGCGGGTAGTCTTTTCGAGCAATTTGAGAACATAGCGCACCGTGCCTCCGCGACTTTCGAGGAATGCATCGGCATCAAGCGTGATTCCTTCAGAAGTGCGGTGATAGAACCGCCACTCAGCGTGGGGGACATCCTCACCAGCCAGTGTGACACCAACGCCTGGGTGCCAGCGCCGCAAGTGGGAGGGGCGTACGGGGTAGTACTCGAAAAGGAAGTCGTAGACAGGGTGGTAGGAGCCAGGATGGCGGTAGCGAGAGAGATACTCGTTAGCCGCTTCCTCATGGGCACGCATCTGAGCCTGCCAATCTGTGGGCTGAAGTATCATCGCTGACCCGTATTGCCGCGCCGACGGCGTTGGTTTCGGCCGCGTCCGCGGTGACCTTGGTTTCCCGAGCGCTGTCGCGAAGACTGCTTGTGGGCCTCGCTCTTCTGCTTGTTCTTCGATGGTTGCTGGTGCGGTGGCCCGAGCGGTTCACCAGTGGGCTTGCGCGCTCCGGTCATCTGCGCGAGCTCAGGGCTGCTGGCGGGGTTGGTGCGGTCGCTAATGTCAAGGTCCGTGTGGCTAACACCAGCTTTCTGAATGAGCTTGGCTACCTCATCGCGTTGCTCATCGGTTACCAAGGTAACGACGGTGCCAGAATCACCTCCACGGGCCGTCCGCCCGGAGCGGTGCAGGTAGGCCTTGTGTTCCGCAGGCGGGTCGACATGGACGACGAGAGACACATCCGCGATGTCGATGCCGCGGGCGGCGATATCCGTGGCGACGAGGACTGGGACGCTGCCGTCGGCGAACCCTTCGATTGCCTTGGTGCGGGATCCTTGCCCTTTGTCTCCATGCAAAGGCAGTGCATTGATGCCGACGCGGCGGAGTTTCTTGGCTTGTCGGTCTACTCCATGCTTGGTGCGCATAAACATGATGGTCTTGCCTTTGCGTGCGCCTAAGCGCAGGACCACATCATTACGGGCTTCACGGGTGCCAATAAAGATGAGGTGGTGTTCCATGGTATCCACGGCTGCCTCCACTGGGGCTGTGGAATGAGTAACCGGATCGTGCAGGAACTGGTTGACGAGCTTGTTGACTTCGCCGTCGAGAGTCGCCGAAAAGAGCAACCGTTGGCCATTTTCCGGCGTGAGCCTAAGTAGCTTGCGCACCTGGGGGAGGAAGCCCATATCGGCCATCTGATCGGCCTCGTCCAGCGCGGTGATGGCGACGTGGTCAAAGAAAAGTTTGCCCTGGTCAATGAGGTCTTGAGCGCGGCCTGGTGTAGCGACGAGCAGGTCTACTGGTCGCGCGAGCGAGCGAATGTGATTGTTGATATTGACGCCACCGACGACAGCCAGCACACGGAGCCCCAATGCAGCGGCGGGTTCTTCTAGGCGCTGCTGAATTTGGATAGCAAGTTCACGTGTAGGCGCTAGCACCAGTCCACGCGGATGGGCGGGACGGGAGACACCGGATTCCGCCAAGCGGGTGAGCATCGGAAGCCCAAAAGTAAACGTTTTTCCCGAGCCCGTCGGGCCACGGCCGAGCACATCTTTTCCTGCAAGAGCGTCAGGAATCGCAGCGGCTTGGATGGGGAAGGGGGTCGTGATGCCCTGTTTGTCAAGGACACGGACGACGTCACGGGGCAGACCGAGATCGGCAAAAGTAGTCATCGCTTCCAAAGTTTAATGCCCTGCCTAGGGATTCAGAAACCACGTCGTGACCTACCGTCGGTAGAAGGGGAAGGATCCCCGTGGCCTGCAATTATGCGAAATTTGTGACCGAGTTCTCTGTTACTCTAAGGCCATGACAAACCCTCACGGAAACTCCTCTTACTCTCAACAGTCGCCGCGTGGTTTTGCTCCTGGTCCACAGTTTGGCGTGCCGCGCCCCATGCAACCACAAGATGCCGGATACGGTCACCACGGTGCAGCGATCCCTGGTAGTCAGCAACGTGGACAAGCTCAGTTTCAGCAACCACTAGGCATTGCTCCAGGAATGCAGCAGTCACCCTCTGCACAGTGGCCACCGCAGAAAAATGGCGGCTCAAAGAAGACGCTATGGACAATTCTCGGAGTGATTGGAGCTGTGGTGTTTGTACTCGGATTGTCACTCTTTGTCGCCTTCCAAGCCTTCAATGATGCCACCAGTAGCGTCAGTGAGAACCACAATGGGGCGGAATCGTTAACGCCAGCTGATGACGGCTATTGGGACCGGACCATTGATGTGGATGACATCAATACCCTCCAATACCCTCCGCGATTCTGCGGGAGATGCACCGGTACCTTCCGCCCTCTCAGACCTTACGTCTGACTGCTATGAAGGCACATCCTACTTTGGTCAATCTGACGACGATGGCCGCGATGCACACTGGGTGCCGACCGTTGAGTGCATGTTTGGTGATGATAACGAATTCACCGCGCAATACACCGAGAACAAGGAAGCCATCGCTGCTGCGGAGAGCATGGGGCTGCAGGAATCGATAGTGGACTTTTCTACTGCGCGCGGCTCCACCATTGCTGGCTATATACAGGACTCTGATCTGGTGATTGTTGAGGTTCTGGCTAACGGAGAAGCCGTGATTGAGTACCTCATGCTGTTCACTGAAGATATAACAGGCTTTGACTACGACTGTATGCAGAGGCTCGTCGATGCCGGAATTCTCGACAGCACTCCGGGCCCACCCTTCATCGACGCCTAGCAGTCTCAGTGTGAATGACTGCTGACAGGTGGGGATTAGCACCCATGGCCTGCCATTTTCCCGGGAGCACTCGGTGAGACTTTGCTAATTTGCAACCATGACGCAACCTCACAATGGCTCGCACTTCCAGCAGGGACCACAGAATCCACAACAATCCACACAGCCGTTCAATCACTCCGGACCGAATGGGGCTCAGCAATATGGGATGCAGCAGGGCGCCCCATATGGAAACCATCAGGCAGGGCCGTATGGCGCCGGCGCCCTGGCAGACCCCGCCTTTGCTAAGCCGCAGAAGAAGTCCTCATCGGCCGCGATATGGATTCTTCTTGCCGTCATTATTGCGATGCTCCTTCTTCTTGGCGTTGGGTTCTTCCTAGTTCGGGGGCTTGTCAACAACGATGATGATGGCACATCCGCTCCCACACCGGCGTCAGCAACTGAAGCGAAGGCGACTGCGCAATCAACAATGCCGACCTCGGATGACGCTGCAGATACAACTGATAAGGACACAGCTGACGGCGAGAAAGCAACGCAGGCAGAAGCCGCACCGCTTGCGCCGCTAGAAGGCTTGCCGGAGGACTACTTCGACCACTCACTATCCATCGAGGAAGCCGAGAAGATCCGCGAGGGAGACCTGAAGGAGGCACCTGTTCCGGAGGAATTGGCGGGGTTGAGCGACACATGTGTGCAGGGAGCATCGTTCTTCGGTAAACCCGATGACCAAGGATTCTTCTCTAGTGGGATGGTGCCTACCATCACCTGCTTTTTCGGTGAAGAAGGCGAATTCATGGCCAATTACACGAGAAATAAGGATGCCATTGCCGCCGCAGCCAAACCAGGCAAGGAACACAAGGAAAAGTTCGAGTCGCTGGCCGATACGATCGATATCGTCGGTACAGCAAACGAAGTGAAAACAACTCGTGGGTCGATGCTCTTTATGATTTACAACTCGTACGAGGGCGAGACAGAATACGTCATGTCTGAAGTTCTTGCCGGGGAGACGGCCGCCATTGAATACATCTCGAATACAAGCGAAGTCCTTCTGCGCCAACCACTCATTGACGCAGGAATCGTAGAGCGTGTCCGAAAATAGTGAGATCCGTTAGTGGCAACGCAGAAAAGGTAAAGGTAAAGGCCTCTCGCAATCACGGCGAGAGGCCTTTACCCAAAGCGTTTGAGCTTTGTACGCGGTATTTAGTACTCGCTCAGGGAGCGATCACCTGACCACTCGATGTGGAAAGTGCCTTCGCGGTCAACGCGCTTGAAGGTGTGAGCACCGAAGAAGTCACGCTGGCCCTGGATCAGAGCAGCAGGCAGGCGCTCAGCGCGGAGGCTGTCGTAGTAGGACAGGGAGGACGCAAAAACCGGTGCTGGGAGGCCGAGCTGAGTGGCGGCGACCACGACGCGGCGCCACGGATCGATGAGGCCCTCGAGCTCACCCTTAAAGTATGGGTCCAGAATGAGGGCTGGGAGGTCAGCGTTATTGTCGTAGGCCTCACGGATGCGGTCGAGGAACTTGGCGCGAATAATGCAGCCACCGCGCCAGATGGTGGCCAGATCACGCGGATCGACGTTCCAACCAAACTCTTCAGAGCCAGCCTTGATTTCATCAAAGCCCTGAGAGTAGGCGATGAGCTTGGCAGCATATAGTGCGCGGCGCACATCCTCGATGAAGTCGGCCTTATCAACGTCGAGTTCCTTGATGGTGCCGGATGGCAGCTGGCCCTCTTGTGCAGCCGCACGCTGTGCAGTGGAGGAGGACAAGGCGCGGGCAAAGACGGACTCCGCAATGCCAGTGATGGGCACACCTAGCTCGAGGCCATTAATGGCGGTCCAGCGGCCGGTGCCCTTCTGGCCGGCGGCGTCCACGATGACGTCGACAAGCGGGGCTCCCGTCTCTGGGTCCTTCTGCGCCAAGACCTCGGCGGTGATCTCAATGAGGTAGGAGTCCAAATCACCGGAGTTCCATTCCTTGAAGGTCTCCGCGATCTCCGCTGGCTCCATACCTGCGCCGTAACGCAGCAACTGGTAGGCCTCACCAATAACCTGCATGTCGGCGTACTCAATGCCATTGTGAACCATCTTGACAAAGTGGCCAGCACCATCGGGGCCGATGTGAGTCACGCACGGCGTGCCGTCAACGTTAGCTGCGATGGATTCCAGGATGGGGCCGAGCGTCTCCCAGGACTCGGCCGGACCACCCGGCATGATGGACGGGCCATTGAGGGCCCCCTCTTCGCCGCCGGAGATACCGGCGCCGACAAAGTGGCGGCCCTTCTCAGCGACTTCTTTCTCACGACGGATCGTATCAGTAAAAAGCGCGTTACCACCGTCGATGATGATGTCACCTTCATCCATAGCCTCAGCCAGCTGGTTGATGACGGCGTCAGTCGCTTTGCCTGCCTGCACCATGATGATGGCCATACGCGGACGCTCCAAGGACGCAACGAAATCCGCAACGGTTTCGGACGGGATAAACTTGCCCTCATCGCCATGGTTGTCGATGAGCGCTCGGGTCTTCTCTGGGCTGCGGTTGTACACCGCTACGGTGTTGCCGTTGCGGGCAAAATTGCGTGCGAGGTTGGAACCCATAACGGCCAAGCCCACGACACCAATCTGAGCGAGATCTGTCTTTTCAGAAGTTTGAGTCATGTTCACCATCCTACGTCACCAAAATCTACTACTCTGGTGTGGCATGGAACACGCTGAAATCTTTGTCAAGCTTCTCGGCGCGGCGCAAGAACGCCCGCTCAACGAGGAAGAACTCGACCTCATTAACTCCAACCCACAAGGCCTCGCGGGACTGATCGGACTGCGCTACACGTACATCTCCGGTGATGAAATCCGTTCCGAGGTTGAGGTCGTGCCGGACCACCACCAGCCGTGGGGCGTGGCTAATGGCGGCTTGTACTGCACGATTACAGAGTCCACCGCGTCCGTCGGCAGCCTCATTGTGGCAGGCAAGCCTGTCGTCGGTGTTAACAACAACACGGATTTCCTCAAGCCCGTGTCAGAAGGAATCGTTTCAGCTGTGGCCACGCCGCTCTACAAGGGGCGCCGCACGCAGCTGTGGGAGGTCAAGATTAGCCAGGGCGATGTGCTGCTGGCTGCCTCCACGCTGCGAACGATGGTCGTGCAATAAGACGCAATCGCTACAGCCAGTGGTTGCGGCGGAACCACCACCACATGGCCGCGACCACTAACACCATGAGCCCAAGTGCGCCGAAATAGCCCCACGCGAAATGGAGCTCAGGCATGACATCAAAGTTCATGCCATAGATACCAGCGACCAGCGTGGGAGCTGCCCACATGCCAACCACCGCGGAGATAGTGCGCATGTCGGAGTTCTGCTGCATGGTGACTTTGGCCACGGAGGCGTCGATAAGCGAGGTTAAGCGCTCATCGAAGCCCGCTACCTGGTCTTTGACTACCAATTCATGGTCGTTAACGTCACGCAGGTAGGAACGGATCGTCTTGGAAATGAGATCCTTGTGGTCGGAATTCATCGCGCGTAGCGCCGGCGAGAGCGGGTCGATGGCATGCTTCATCTCGAGAATCTCGCGCTTAAACATGTAAATGCGGTCAATGTTAGGCAACGAGTTAGGCGTGAAGACTTCCTCTTCGAGCTCGTCGACCTCAATGGCGATGAGGCGGCAAATCTCGGAGTAGCGGTCCACCATCATGTCCAGAATCTTCCAGGCCATGGCCACCGGACCCTGTTCCACAAGGTCTTGTTCGTCCTGCACCACGTAGGCCAAGTTAGGCAGTTTGGCGGAGTGGCGCACGGTGATGATGAACGTATCACCAATAATCATCTGCACCTCGCCGGTGGAAATGATCTGACGCTTATCGGTCACCTCATCGTGGTCGCGGTAATTCACGGAGCGTGCAACAACGAAGAGCTGGTCATCATAGCGCTCCAGCTTCGGGCGCTGGTGAGCTTGGACGACGTCTTCCACGATGAGCTCGTGAATGCGGAACTCGGAGGCCACCTTGGTCATTTGGGACTCCAACGGTTCGTGCAGGCCGACCCATACGAAGCCACGTCCATACTCCTCGATGGTCTGCAGTGCGCTGTGCGGGGTATATTCACCGGGCAAGGCTTCACCGTCGACGAACACGCGGCAATGTTCGATGGCACGCTCGGCGGGGACGGTGAGTGACGAGGAGGAACTGGGAGGAGCACTCTTTTTACGTGGCCTAAATGGCGACGGTACGTTCGGCATCGGTGACAGCCTCCTTCGCGAGATGTAAGCCTGGGAGGCAAGCTTCCCTGGCGAGTTTTATGAGAGCGGCTAAAGCTTACACCGTGAATGGGCATATAATCGCTTTTATGCCTACCTGGAAAGAAGTTACCGCAGCTAACCCGGCCCATTCCCACAATTTCGCGCGGAAGTGGAAGACGCTTCGGGCCCAAGGCAAGGATATCGATGGGGAAGCACGGCTGATCGATGCCATGGTGGAGCGCTCCTCCCGCGTCCTTGATGCGGGCTGTGGCTCTGGGCGCCTCGGCGGTGAGCTGGCTAAGCGTGGGCACACTGTAGTGGGCGTGGACGTCGACCCAATTCTTATCGAGCATGCCGAACACGACTATCCGGAGGCTCGCTGGGAGGTGGGGGACCTCTCCGAAGACGAGATCCCGGAAGGTGATTTCGACATCGCCGTGGCAGCGGGCAATGTCATGACGTTCATTGCCCCTGAAGGTAGGGAAGCGACCCTGCGTAACGTTTTTGATGCTCTGCGCCCAGGCGGGCGCTTCGTTGTTGGCTTTGGTGAGGGACGTGGCTGGGGCTTCGAAGAGTTTCTTGCACTGGCCAGAGCGGTAGGTTACCGCGTGGATTTCACCTTTTCTTCATGGGACATGAAGGTGTTCAAGGACAATTCGACGTTTCTCGTCGCGGTGCTGACTCGCCCCGGCGCGGACTTACTCGGATAAAGCGAGGCGGCGCATGCGGTGTCCATGGTCGATAGGGCCATGGCCGTGGCCGACGTGAAGCTCATCGGCATGCACGATGGCTTCGTGGAGCCACTCCGTGGCCCACTGAAGGGCGGCGTCAAGCGTATCGCCCGCGCCTAAGCGCGCGGCAAGTGCTGAAGAAAGAGAACAGCCGGTGCCGTGCGTGTTCTTCGTCTCCACGCGCGGGCAAGGGACGCGGGTGACGTGGCCATCGGGGCTTACCGTGGCGTTATCGGCCTGCATGCCGTCAAGGTGTCCGCCTTTCACCACGACCCACGTGCCATTCGTGGCCGCCCACTCGCTCGCCACCGCAATCGCCTCTTCCAGCGTGCGCGGTTCCTCCACACCTGCAAGGACAGCAAGTTCTGGCAGATTGGGGGTGACAACGGTAGTTCGCCGAGCGAGCTCCTGCACCGCACGCTCTGCCGCTGGCTCCAAGAGACGGTCCCCGCTGGAAGCAATCATGACAGGGTCGCACACGACCGGAACTCCATCCGGCAACGACGACACGAACTTGCTCACCGTTTCGGTGATGGCGACGGAACCGAGCATGCCGATCTTGATGGCGTCGATAAGCACATCGTCCTTCACACAATCCAACTGTTCCTGAAGGAAACTGACCGGAGGGGTGTGGATACTGCGCACGCCCTGCGTATTTTGTGCTACCAGCGCTGTGACTACAGCCATTCCGTAGGCGCCGGCAGCCTCGAAGGACTTCAAATCCGCGTGGATACCTGCGCCGCCTGTGGGATCGGTACCGGCGATGCTAAGAACTCGAGGCAGGGGCATGATGGCTCTCCTTCAGGCTGGGAACTGGAATCACTTCCCACCGTATCTGGGAATGAAAAAGGGGAGAGGATTAATTCCTCTCCCACGGTGGCGCGACGCTTATTAATTAAGGTCGCGGTCAATCACATTGCGGGCAATGCGCTGCTGCTGGGTAATCTCCAGGTTGCCGCGGTCACGCGAAACAGCGTTGAGCAGCCAGTGCAGCGCCACGAGTACGCGGCTGCGGAAGCCCACGATGTACGCGATGTGCAGGCCCAGCCAGGACAGCCATGCCGGGAAGCCGGCAAACTCGGTCTTGCCCAGTTTGACCACGGCGTTGAAACGAGAGATAACCGCCATGGAGCCCTTGTCGAAGTAGTCGAATGCCTCAGACTCGTTCGCGGTGGACTCCTCATCAATCTTGGCCTCGATGAGCTTGCCCACGTGGTTACCACCCTGGATGGCTACCTGAGCCACACCCGGCAGACGGTTGAGGGAAATCATGTCACCAACGATGTAGACGTTCTTGTACTCGCCCACGGTGAGGTCCTCGTTGACAGCAACGCGGCCAGCACGGTCAGCCTCGACACCGGCCTGGTCTGCGATGAGCTTGCCCAGCGGGGATGCAGCCACACCGGCGGACCAGATCTTGGTGGCAGCCTCGATGGTGACCTCTTCCTCGGTCTTCATGTTCTTGTAGGTCACAGCATCCGCGGTCACGTCGGTGACCATGGCGTTGAGGCGGACGTCCACGCCCAGCTTCTCCAAGACGCGCTGTGCCTTGCGGCCAAGGCGCTTGCCAAACGGCGGCAGAACCTGCGGGGCACCATCGAGCAGGTAGATCTTGGCGGAGGTGGAACCGAAGTTGGAGTAAGCGCCGGCGAAGGTACGCTGTGCCAATTCAGCAATCTGGCCGGTGAGCTCCACACCAGTCGGGCCGGCACCCACGATGACAAAGGTGAGCAGCTTCTCGCGCTCGGCAGGATCTTCTTCGAGCTCTGCCTTCTCAAAAGCCGAAATGATGCGGGAGCGAATCTCGAGGGCATCATCCAGCGTCTTCATGCCCGGCGCGTACTGGGCAAAGTGGTCGTTTCCGAAGTAGGACTGGCCAGCACCGGCAGCGACGACGAGGGAATCGTACTCATAGGTGCGGGTTGCGCCATCGAGCTCAGCGGTAACGGTCTGGTCCTTGATGTTGATGTCAGTGACCTCAGCGTTGACGAAGTGAGCATTGTCCTGGTTGCGCAGAATCTGGCGCGTGGACGGAGCGATCTCACCGGCAGAAATAACACCGGTTGCTACTTGGTAGAGCATCGGCTGGAAGAGGTGGTGGTTCTTCTTGTCGATGAGGGTGATCTCAACGTCTGCGTCCTTGAGCTTCTTCACGGCATTGATGCCTCCGAAGCCTGCACCGATAACAACGACGTGGTGGCGGCCGTTAGCTGGACGGTGGGGAGTGTGCGCCATAGCGATTGTGTACCTTCCTGAAGAAAGCTAGAAATTTTTACGCGAGCTAGTCTAAACCCTTCTAGCCGTACATGCATACTATTTGGGGGATTAACTGGCTTTTTGGGCCGCGCCTCCACCCTTTGTGGGCGGGAGCGCTTTATTCTTATCGCGACGTGTGTGCGATGAGGAGGCTGGCTTAAGCGTGTATTCCCACTTGGCTTCGATCGATGCTGAGGCCTGGCCAGGAGTGGCCTCAGTGCCGTCCTCGCGTCTGTTGCGTTTTAATGCTAGGCGTGCAGAATCAGAGTTTGCGCAGGCCTGTGCCAAGGCGGGGGTCGAATTAGAAGGTAGCGATCCCGATATTGCTGTGCTTCACGACGCCCTCTTCTCCCGCATCGCCGATTCCGGCTGGCTCGGCCTGGCGGAATCCTACATGGCGGGAGAATGGACAACTCCGGATTCCGAGCGCTTGGTCAAGGTGCTATTGCGCTTGCTGGGGGTGGGATACCGCCCAAAGGCAAAGGACGTGACAGTGGAAGAATCCACGCCGGGGGAGTTGCCCCTCGATGTGGTGAAGCTCTATGCCGGTGATTCTTTGAGTCACTCTGGCGGCATTTTTGCCAGCGGCGTGCCGACTACGGTGCGCGAAGCAGTGCGCAGCTATAGCGCGCATGCAGGCCGCAAAGAGCCGAAGGAGCATTTCGTCGACGTGACGACGGTGAGCGAGCCGACGTCAACGGACCGTGAGGACTTGGGGGATGCGCAGCGTCGAGCGGCGCAGTGGCTCCTTGACGCTACCCATACTGGTGCCGGTACCCACCTTCTGGTTTATCCGGCTACGGGCTTGCAGGTGGCGGTGCAGGCAGTGGCTCGTCGTGCAACCGTTGATGTTCTTACGGGCGATGAGGAGCAGCGTGCGCTTTTCGACGAACAGCTTCTCCTTGAAGGTGCTGCCGATTCGGTGCATGTGCAAGCAATCGACACCACGCTGCCGGATCCAAAACAGTGGCGCGGGCGGTATGACGCCATCGTGAGCGTGGAGAAATTGGAGACCCTCTCCCCGCGGGAGCGCCTTCGCTTCGTTCAAGTGATTGACCGCTCTCTTATCAACGGCGGCCGCGTGGGCTTGTCCTCGTTGTTCGCGACCACCAAGATGACCCCGGCAGCACGATCAGCCGTGCAGGTTATGCGGGGCTATATTTGGCCAGGCTTGGATTATCCGACGCTGGAGGAAACCCACCAGCTTTTTGATAAGCGTTCAAACCTGCGCATTGTTGCGCAGACCCACGTGGGCACGCATTATTTGGAAACCGTGCGCTATCAGCGCAGTTTCTTCGATGGCCGCCTACGTGAGGCAGCGGCCGCTGGCTTTGACCACGTGTTCCGCCGTCTGTGGACCTTCCAGTTTGCATTACGTGAGGCTTTGCTTACCTTAGGCATGTTGGACGCGGTCCACGTTGTGGCAACACATCGCCACCGCGGCGGGCGCCGTTAGCGCGGTCTACACTGGGCGGCGCCATCACAACCCACCTCGCGGCTCGGAGGAAGAACATGTCAGACCGCACTGGAATTATCGCGCACCGCGGCTATAACGGCTGGTACCCGGAGAATACCCACCGTTCCTTCGATGAAGCCCTCAAGCTTGATGTGGCTGGAGTGGAGTGCGACGTCAACCTGACCAAGGATGGGGAAGTCGTGGTCATCCACGACCAGACGGTGGACAGGACATCAGACGGCAGCGGTGCAGTAGGCGATATGACGCTGGGGGAGCTGCGCGCACTTAATGTCGGCACCGCTGAGGATCCGCAACGCATCATGCTTCTCGACGAATTGCTCGACCTCGTCGAATCCTATCCCGGCAAGCAGCTACTCATTGAGACTAAACATCCGTCCCCATTTGGCGCGCGGCTTGAGGAATCGGTAGCGGAGGTCTTGCGCAACCGACAGCTCGATGCCGACCCACGGTTTAGCCTCATTTCCTTTAATCCCGAAGCAATTTCCCGGTTCCGAAACCTGCTCCCGTCCCTGCAATCCTTTTTGCTCCTAGAGCCGGAAGAGGGGCTTCCTCAGTCCCGTGAGGGCGCGACGGGTTTCGGGCCTTCCATTCGCCAGGCACGGAGTGAAGCCGACTTCTTTGTTGACACTGATTGCCCGACCTACGTGTGGACGGTGAACCTGCCGAAGGACATGGCGTGGTGCCGCGATAGCGGGGTAGAGCTCATGGCAACCGATCTGCCGGAGCTGGCCCTAGAGGTGATTTTACGCAGCTAATTAGCATTAAGTTAGGCCTGTATTGGTTCCGCTCATGAGTCTAAAAGGTCTAGCTATTGAGGTTGCGGCATTTACCCTTTAGTGACGTGTGACGGGATGTTCATGGTGGTGCTATGTGTGACGTTATCCACGCGTATATGCCACTTTTGGGGACTGGACCCCTGAAATTCTCCGGCTGTTTAACCGTCCAAAACTTTTGATCCACTTTTTGTTAACCGGCTTGGTCTAGCTTTCTCTGCATGGCAATATCCAACCCGGCAAACGGGCACATGACTGCGATCCCAGCAGTCACCGAGAAGCCGGTCGTCTCCGAGGAGTATGCGCGTCACCCACGCAAGCAGAAGCTCGACTGGAGACAGATCGGCCTCGCGGCATTGCTCATTGGCCCGAACCTTCTCCTTCTCATTCTTTTCACCTATCGACCACTGGTCGATAACATCCGTATCTCTTTCTTTAACTGGAATATTTCCTCGCCGACGATGACCTTTGTCGGCCTCCAGAACTACATCGACTGGTTCCAAGCCCCAGATACCGGACGCGTGGTGTTCAACACCGTCGTGTTCACCTTCTTCGCAGTGGCCGGTTCGATGGTTCTGGGGCTAGCGCTGGCACTGTTGCTGGACCAGAAACTGTTTGGTCGCGCTGCAGTGCGTTCGATGGTTTTCGCGCCCTACGTCATTGCAGGCGCGGCGATTGGTGTGGCCTTCCAGTTCGTATTCGATCCTAACTACGGCCTCATCCAGTACTTCTTGGGCCTTATCGGGGTCGACGTCCCGAACTTCTACCAACAGCAGAACTGGGCACTGTTCATGATTACGGTGACCTACGTGTGGAAGAACGTCGGCTATGTCTTCGTCATCTATCTCGCAGCTTTGCAGGGCCGCCGCCGAGACCTTGATGAGGCCTCGGAGATTGACGGCACCCCTGCCGCGCGGCACTTCTTCCGCGTGGTCCTGCCGCAGCTTCGCGGCACCACCTTCTTCTTGCTGATTACTGTGCTGCTCAATTCCTTCCAGGTCTTCGACATCATCAATGCAATGACCGGTGGTGGACCGTTTGGCTACGGAACCTCCACGATGGTCTTCCAGGTGTACCAGGAGACCTTCATTAACAACCGTGCCGGTTATGGCGCTGCCGTGGCCACCATCATGTTCCTCGTCGTGCTTGTCATTACGGTACTGCAGATAAAGCTGCAGGAAAGGATGGATAAATAGATGTCCGAAAGTCGCGCAATTCCGGCTTCCGTCCAGGTAGGTCTTCCGCAAGCCAAAGGCGAACTTCCGCCCGTTCCTGGCTCCCAATCCCTCGCAGCTCCGGTTATTACTGATGCACAGCGAAAGCGCAAAGGCGAGCCAATTGATCACAGTCATCCAGCGACGAAGGTCATCGGCTACATCGCCTTGGTACTGACAGTGCTGATGATTATGGTGCCGCTGTACTTTATTTTCATCACCAGCTTCAAGTCTTTCCAGGACGTGTATTCGGATCCAATTTCCTTCTGGCCTAATCCTTTCAAGGCAGAGAACTATTCCTACGTCTGGCAGACCTCTGGCTTCTCGAGTTACCTGAAAAACTCCGTCATCATCACGCTGATCCTGACGGTGGTAGAGGTAGTCCTCGGCGTTCTGACTGCCTATGCCTTCGCTTTCATTCGCTTCCCCGGCCGCAATCTGCTGTTCCTGCTTATCATCGCCTCGCTGATGGTGCCCAACCAGATCACCATTATTTCCAACTACTCGCTGGTTGCGTCGTGGGGTTGGAGAGACACCTACGCCGGCGTCATCATCCCACTGGCGGGTGTGGCGTTCGGTGCCTTCCTCATGCGCAATCACTTCCAGTCATTGCCCCCGGAAATTCTCGAGGCCGCTCGCATGGACGGGGCAGGGTTCTTTACCACCTTGTTCCGCGTGGTCCTGCCGATGTCGTGGCCAACGCTGTCCGCGTTCGTCCTCATCACCGTGGTCAATGAATGGAACCAATACCTGTGGCCCTTCCTGATTACGGATACACCGGCTGCAGCCACGCTGCCGGTGGGCCTGACCCGCTTGCAGGACGCGGAAGGCGTTACAAACTGGGCGCCAGTGATGGCCGGCACCGTGCTGACAACCCTGCCCATGATCATCATCTTCCTTATTCTTCAGAAGCCGATGATCAAGGGCCTGACTGCGGGTGCAGTCAAGGGTTAGTCTGACCGCCTGCTATCCCAACGCCCAACTCACTCAAGTCCCCCCATACTCTTCACTTTTCAAGGAGAACCTCCACCATGTCTCGTAAGACCTCTACTCGCATCGCTGCCGTTTGTGCAGCACTGCTGACCACCGTGTCTCTGACCGCCTGCGCAGGTGGCTCGACCACTGCAGGAAGCGGCTCCAAGGACGGCGGCGACGCCAACACCATCACCTTCTGGTCCAACCACCCGGGTTCCTCCCGTGACCTGGAGCAAGAGCTCATCGATGAGTTCGAGAAGGAAAACCCGGACCTCAAGGTTGAACTGGTCACCGCTGGTTCCAACTATGAGGAAGTTGCACAGCGCTTCAACGCGGCGCTCGCTGGTGGCGACTTGCCTGACGTCCTCGTTGCGTCCGACGTCACCTGGTTCAACTTCGCACTGAATGAGGCCACCACGCCGCTCGATGAGCTGTGGGAGATGAACGACATCGACTCTGACAGCTACGTCGATACCCTGCGTGAGGACTACAAGTACAAGGACAAGCACTACGGCGTCCCGTACTCCCGCTCCACGAACCTGATGTACTGGAACACCGATGACCTCAAGGCAGCCGGTCTTCCTACCGACCGTGGACCGAAGGACTGGGAAGAGTTCGATGAGTGGGCCACCAAGATCAAGGACAAGCTCGACAAGCCTGCCGTAACCGTTCCGGATGGCTCCAACTACCTCGACTGGTACTTCCAGGGCATGATTTGGGCCTTCGGTGGTTCTTACTCTGATGAGTGGGAGCCGAACTTTACCTCGAAGGAGTCCATCGAGGCAGGTAAGTTCCTGCAGGACCAGGTCAAGGAAGGCCACATCGAAATCTCCACTGACCCGACCGTCGCATTCGGTTCCGGCAAGGCCTCCGGTCTGCTGGAGTCCACCGGTTCGCTGGGTGGTCTGAAGGAGACGGCTACGATTCCGTTCATCACCACCTACCTGCCAGGCCCTGGTCCTTCGGCAGCCACCGGTGGTGCTGGTCTGGCCGTGCCGGCTGGAATTTCTGACGAGCGTAAGGCCAACGCGGTCAAGTTCATTGACTTCCTGACCAACACCGAGAACACCATCAAGTTCTCCCAGAAGACGGGCTACATGCCGGTGCGCAAGGACGCCCTGGATGATCCGGAAGAGAAGAAGTTCTTGGAGGAGAACCCGAACGCCCAGACCGCTATCGAGCAGCTCAACGAGAACACCAAGCCGCAGGACTACGCTCGCGTCTTCGTGCCGGGCGGCGGACAGCGCATCGGTGGCGTTCTGGACCGCATCACTGTGGGCAATGAGGACGTCGAGTCCGCATTCGGTGACCTGCAGAAGGAGACCCAGAGCGTTATCGACCGCGACATCACCCCGAAGCTGAAGTAACACTTCGGATCGTTTGAAA
This sequence comes from Corynebacterium sp. MSK218, assembly GCF_030232655.1. Taxonomy (NCBI): domain Bacteria; kingdom Bacillati; phylum Actinomycetota; class Actinomycetes; order Mycobacteriales; family Corynebacteriaceae; genus Corynebacterium; species Corynebacterium sp. MSK218. The sequence continues at coordinate 193,260 of NZ_JASPGN010000003.1, read as the reverse complement.
GGACATCATGGCTACTGTTGAATTCCGCCAAGCTTCCAGGATCTACGATCCGAAGAAGCCTCCAGCGGTCAGCCGCATTAACCTCGATATCAAGGACGGCGAGTTCTTGGTACTCGTCGGACCTTCGGGCTGCGGCAAGTCGACGACATTGCGTATGCTCGCCGGGCTGGAGCCGATCGACGAAGGGCAAATCTTCATCGACGGGGCCGACGTTACTGAGACCCGCTCGCGGGACCGCGATGTAGCCATGGTGTTCCAGTCCTATGCGCTGTACCCCAACATGACAGCGCGTCAGAACATGGCGTTTGCATTGCAAAACGCCAAAGTGGATAAAGCAACCATCGAAGAGCGCGTGAACTTTGCCGCGAAAATGCTCGAACTGGAAGACCTTATTGATCGCAAACCGTCCGCAATGTCGGGCGGCCAGCGTCAGCGTGTGGCCATGGGGCGTGCCATCGTGCGCCAGCCCAAAGTCTTCCTCATGGATGAGCCGCTATCTAACTTGGATGCGAAGCTGCGTGTTTCCACGCGTGCGCAAATCCTGCAGTTGCAGCGCGAGCTCAATACCACCACGGTCTACGTCACCCACGATCAGACTGAGGCAATGACCATGGGGGACCGAGTGTGCGTCCTCAAAAACGGCATCATCCAGCAGGTTGATGCACCGAACACCTTGTATGAGAACCCCGGAAACTCCTTTGTGGCGACGTTCATTGGTTCGCCGGCGATGACCCTCATTGAAAACGTCCCGTTCGTCGATGGTCGTGTCGTTGGCGGCAAGGACCATGCTCTGGACTACTACATGCCACAGGAGCAGGCTGCGAAGGTGACATCGGATCGCGTCATCGTCGGTGTGCGCCCAGAAAACTGGGAAATCGTCGGCGTGAACCAGCCCGGTGAGCAATATGGTCTTCCGGTCCGGGTCGATATTGTGGAGCACTTAGGCTCCGAGCTGTATGTCTACGGTAGTCGCGAGGAGTCCGCGGATGACGTGATTGCGGTCCGTGGTGACCGTATAACGGTAAAGGTGCCGCGCGGCATCAATGTGGATCAGGGCGACACGATCTACTTGCGCCCGATAAAGGGCGGCTGCGTCTTCTTCGCTCCAGATACCGAAATCAACTACGACTACCTCTAAACAGGTTCGGCCATATCCGATGCGCCGGTGGCGGGGCTCCCACAGTGAGTGCCGCCACCGGCGTTTTGCTATGGCGTGACGACCGGTCGAGAGGCGCGTTCGAGGAGCACAGCGATAGAGTCATAGGTCTTGCCCGCGATCATCTCTAGCCCCATCTCGCAGGTGCGGTTATCGGAGACGTACGCGTCGAATCGCTCGGCGTCGAGTGAGGCGCGTTCCTCGCGGGTAGCGGACTCAACGAGCTCTGGGTGGAGCATTACGCGGTCGCCAGCGGAGCCGCAGCACATCGCGCCCTCGGGAACCTTGGCGTCACCGCAGAGGTTGGCCAAATCGACGAGGTCCTGACTGATACCCATGTGATCGGTTGAACACGTGGGGTGTACGGCAATGCTTCCCATGTTCTTGACAATCGGCAGGTGGGGTGCGACTTCATCGCGCAGCCACTCCACGAGGTCAAGGATGCGCAGGTCCTCCCAGAGCTCACGGTCGGCCGTGGACAGTGCGTCTGGTACCGAATCCAGCAGGCCGTGGGTGCAGCTAGCGGCATCCACCACGATGGGCAGGCGACCATGCTCAGACCAGTGCCACAGGTCACGCACAATCTTCTGCGCTTGGTATTCGAAACCTTCCTTGTAGCCCTTAGAGGACCAGGGTGTACCGCAGCAATCGCCGGCTACATCCTCTGGAATCCACACTGGTTGGCCGGCACGGCGGCCGAGCTCGACGACTGCGCGTGGCAGGTCCACCGAGTCCTGCGCGGCTCCTGCCGGGCGGCCGAAGATGCGGTTAATGCAGGCAGGGAAGTAGAGTGCTTGGGCGCCCTCGCGTGGGGTCCCTGGAAGTCGGGAGGCGCCTTTCGGCAGCGGTCCTGGAACGGTTGGCAGCAGGTCGGGTGCCACGACGTTACGGGCCATGTTCGCACCCAGCTCCAGTGGCTTGTGCGGAATCTTGTTGGCGGAAATAATGCCGGCGCGGGCAAGCTTTTCCACGACATCCCAGCGCTGCGCTGTGGTTAGCGCAACCTTCTCACGGGCCGGGGTGGTTTGCTGGTTACGCAACTGCTTCATCACTGCACCGGTATCGATGCTGATGGGGCAGGGGATGGAGCAGGTGCCGTCGGCAGCACACATATCCACCGCGTCGTACTGATACTCTTCCTGCAGCTGGGCAAGCACCTGCGAGCCTTCTTTCTGGCGGGCCATTTCGCGCCGCAGCACGATGCGCTGTCGCGGGGTGACCGTTGCGTGACGCGACGGGCAGACTGGCTCGCAGAAGCCGCATTCCACGCACGGGTTAATCTCCTCTTCCACCTTGGGGAAGGACTTGAAGTTGCGCAGGTGAATGGTCTCATCGCGGGTAAGTTTCACATCAGGAGCGAGGATGCCCTTCGGGTCGATCATGTTCTTGACCTCCCAGAAGAGCTCGAAGGCCTCTGTGCCCCACTCGTGTTCCAAGAAGGGCGCCATGTTCACACCGGTGCCGTGCTCTGCCTTCATTGAGCCCTGGTACTTATCGATGACCAGCTCCGCCAAGTCGTCGAGGAAGTTGGCATAGGATTCACGCTCTTCCTCACGGTCAAAGCGTGGGGTAAAGAAGAAGTGCAGGTTTCCAAAGGCTGCATGGCCCATGACGGATTCCGGGTAACCGTACTTGGCTTGCAGATCCATAAGGTCAGCTGCAGCCTCGCCGATCTGGGCCGGCGGGAAGCATACGTCCTCGGTGATGTAGGCAGTGCCGTTGGGGCGGTCAGCGCCGAGCAGACCATACAGGCCATTGCGCAGCTCCCAGGCTCCGCGCATGCCCTTTGGGGTGGTGAGGAATTCGAGGGGACGGAGCAGTGGGGCGTCGGCAAGCACAGCGCGCAGGCGCTCCATGGCTTGGTTCAGCTCATCCTCATTGCCGCCGCCGACCTCTACCAGAAGAGCTGCCGCGTCATCGTCGAGGTTCCGCCACGATTCCGGCGCGTGTGAGTAATGCTCTGCCGAGCGGCGCATAACGGGAGCAACGAGCAACTCGCAGGCCTCAGCACCGGTTTCCATAATGGGGTGCACGAAGTTAGCGGCATCACGCAAGTTGGGCAGCTCGACCCAGGTGGTGGCCTTCACGCGAGGTAGCTTCACCGTGCGCATAACGGACTCGGTAATGGCACCGAAGATACCTTCGGAACCGATGAGGAGGCGCTTGAGAATGTGTACCGGCTCGTCCTCATCGAGGAATGCATCGATGCGCAGGCCGTTGGTGTTGCGGATGGAGAACTTGGTGCGCAGGAACTCCACCATCTCGGTATTGGCGCGTAACTTATCGCGGAAGGCCAGCAAGTCAGCATGGAGCTTCGGCTCCTGCTTTCGGAAGGCCTCATCACCACGAGCGGTATCAACGATGGTGCCCGAAGGGAGAACGAAGACAAGTTCTTCGATGCTGTGGTAGCTATCGCGCTCCAGTGAACAGCGCATTCCTCCGGAGTTATCGGCCAACACACCGCCGATGGTGCACACGGAGGTCGAACCCGGGTCCGGGCCCAGCATGAAGCCATGGTGGAAGAGCACCGCTTGGGCATCGCCCAAAATGACGCCGGGACGTGACCACAGTTTGGTGCCACCCTCGCGCACTTCCATGCCGCTGAAGTGGGTTTTTACATCGACGAGTATGTCGTCGCCCATAGCTTGGCCGTTGAGCGAGGTTCCTGCCGCGCGAAAAGTCATATGGCGGTCATGCGCATCGCAGTAGGCCATGAGCGCCGAAAGGTCAGCGGCGTTGCGCGGGGAGACCACGATGTTGGGGATTGAGCGGTAGGGACCGGCATCAGAGGAAAAACGCACGAGGTCGCTTAAGCGGCCATGTACGTTTTCTTTGCCGACGATGGCTTCCATGTCCGCGACGAGTTCGGCGGGGGAGCCGTGGCTGTAGCGGGCCGGGACGGCGTCGGCTTGGCTGGTGGTTCCCTCAGGGCGTGAGAGACGCGAGGTATCGGGGCTGAAGAGCTTTGACATACCTCTAATCTATCGCTTGACAGTAAATATGGGTGAAATGGGCTACGCGTCGTCCGGAATATGGGATACTTAGCCCACTGAATGAGATTATTGATGGAAAGGACACGCTATGACCAGCCCACGTACGGAAGGGGAGCGCGGCGAGAAGATCGCCGTCTATGCCTTCCCCCTCGTCATCATTGCCTGCGCCGCCGTGGCATTTGTGAGCCCCAGTACTTTTGAACCGGTAGGCCAGTACACCAAGCAACTGCTCATGGTCATCATGTTCTCCATGGGCTTGACGCTGACTATCCCGGACTTAGCGTTGGTGGCGAAACGGCCCACGCCCATCTTCTTGGGTGTGTTCTGTCAATTTGCCATTATGCCCACGAGCGCGCTGCTGGTGTCGCAGGTGCTCGGGCTTTCCGACGCCGCCACCGTCGGCCTCATCCTCCTCGGCTCCGTCCCAGGTGGCACGGCTTCCAATGTCATGGCCTTCTTGGCCAAAGGCGATGTGGCTTTGTCTGTTGCTATGACCTCGGTGTCCACATTGGTCTCACCAATCATGACGCCGCTGCTTATGCTGTGGTTGGCGGGCCAGACCGCGGATGTGGATGGCAAGGGCATGATGTGGTCGCTGGTGCAGACCGTCCTTATCCCGGTGGGCTTGGGTTTGCTTCTGCGTGTGTTGGCCAGCAAGGCTGTGGACAAGGTTCTTCCTTTACTGCCGTGGGTAGCCATTGCCGGCATTGGCGCCGTGGTGATGGCCGTGGTGTCGAAGTCTCAGGAAAAGCTGCTGACTGTGGGTCTAGTTGTCTTTGTAGGCGTGGCCCTTCAGAACCTTATCGGATTTGTCTTCGGCTACTACCTGGCCAAGATTGCCCGCGAGCGCGAGTCCGCTGCGCGCACAACTGCTATTGAAGTAGCCACGCAGAACTCCGGCCTGGCCTCAGCTCTGGCGTTGCAGTTCTTTACCCCGGAGGCAGCACTTCCCGGGGTAGTGGCTGCTGTGTGGGCTAATGTCACCGGCGCAATCTTCGCGGCCATTGTGAGGCGCAAACCGCTCGACGAAGAAGCTGCGGCCGAAGCACGTGCTGCTCAGACTGTGAGTTAGCTCAGAGAAGGAATGAGTCTCCCTAACTCGCGAAAGTCTTGCTTCAAAAGCAAATCTGAGCTGGACTTTGTAGAGTTAGGGAGGCCTTAGTACTGTGGTTGGTGCTGAACTCGACCTGGGCGTTTATCGGCGCCACGCGAATCACTTCGCCCTAGGCCAACGTTGGCAAAGCCCCAGACCTGAAACCCGCAACACGCTGGTCGCCAAAAGGGGGATTAAGTAGTCGCGGGATAGGCGAGCATGGAGTTTCGGGATCGAGGTCTGGGGGTATGAAGAACCTTGCGCGGGCATCGCAGCGGCAGGGGTGTGGACCATCCATACTATCTGACATAATGTACATTATCGGCCACAACGTTATGGGTGGGAGCGCAACGATGCTTCCCTCGGTTAATGTTCGGCCGTGAACCTTGACGCCGGCGCACTTCTGCATGAGGCGCCGCGGGCGCTGGCTTGCCTCGTCCCGTTAGGCTAAGAGGACTTGCGCCGGGCGCTCTGTGGTCCGGCTCGCCGGCACGGTTGCGGAACGCGGGCACCCCGGCGGCCGGTCGGTTGAATCCTCGTAGCTGACTGCACTCGTGCCGTGTCTGCTTGGCGGTGCCCGCCGGCCCTCTTATTGTCGCCATAACTGCGAGAGTTGAGTGTCCGATCTGCAGGTAAGTCTGACGAAAAGCGGCCAAAAGGCGACCTGGTGCGCTACTTCCCCGGTGTAAATACGCACCTTTATAAAGTCACTGTGACGTAAAAGGCTGGGATTCCCGCACCTAACGCTGCCGGTATGCCATGGCGAGTTGGACAACTGTCAAGGCGACAAGGACCGCAGAGAACGCTGCCAACAGCTTCGTGCCCGTGAACCAGATGAAGATGCCGAAGCCCGCGAGCACAACCAGGCGCACCCATAAGACGGTGATGAGGTGACGAGACTTCATGGCGCTACTTCTGCAGGGTTACGCGGACATTAACGTTGCCCACTTCGGAAATCTTGGCAGCAATCATCTCCGGGGTTTCTATGCCGAAGTCCAGGCGATTGATCGGAATATCGCCGCCGAGAACGATGGTGTCACCATCGCGCACGACCTGAAAATCAGTCGTGACTTTCTGAGTCTCGCCATGGATGGTGAGATTGCCAGTGATCGGAATGGTGGCTGGTGAAGCGTCGTCAGGCACGCTAGAAAGATCAGCTGGTTCAGTCAGCTCGAACGTGGACTCCGGGTATTTTGCGACCTCAAACAGTTTGGTCTTCATGTTCTGATCGCGCACCTTCTTATCGGTGGTAAGCGAGGTCATATCTACGGTGATGGTGGCTTCCTCTACGACCGCGCCTGAAATAGTGGCCTGACCAGTAACTTCTTTGGTTGAGCCAGACGTAGTTCGTTTGTCTGCGGGCAGGATTTCGTCGATAGTAAAGCCTGCTGATGTGAAGTTATAGGGTGAGCCCTTGACCACGTGCCACTCGCCGTCAAGCTCGGTCGACGCGGCCTTTACCCGGTCTAGATTGATGGGTTCAGTTTTGACTCCACGTCCCATCACCAGGGAGAACACGAGAGGTCCGAGGGCTAATGCGGTTGAGGCGAGAATCAGAATCACGAAGACGCTGATGACCAGCTTGCGGTTACCTAATACAGATTTCATGTTCTATCTCAATTCCTCTAGCTTGCGAGCCAACGTGACTAGCTCCGTACACAGCTCATCCATCTCTTCAGCGCTGGCGCTTTCCGACGCCGCCGTCGCCACATCCTCTGCACAACACCGCAACTCAAAGAGGCTATCTCGCAGCTGATCTGCCTTTTCTGGGCTGAGGATAACGGCGTCGGCAGGGATGGTAGTTCCTGCAACGTTCTGGCGTTGCTCATATGCACGCTGCTTACATGAGGCCGAGCAGAACTTGCGTGGTCGACCACGCCCGCCTTGCGGGATGTCCTTGCCGCACCATTGGCAGGTGGCGGCGCCTTTTCGGCGAGGCGAGCCTGGCTGCCGATCCTGTGTACCAATCACTCCACACACCTTAGCCCATAAAGCTGAGGGTGGGAACAAAGGCTTGAGGCCGTTCGTTATACTGTAAGAACTTTAAATGATAAAGGTCGCTCCTTACTCTCCCTCACTATTTGAAAAGGATGATGTTGCATGGCAGATCGCGTGCTCCGTGGCAGCCGCATGGGCGCTGTGAGCTACGAAACCGACCGTGATCACGATTTGGCGCCACGCCAAATGGTGAAGTACCGCACCGAGGACGGCGAGATTTACGAGGTGCCATTTGCGGACGACGCGGAAATCCCTGAGGAGTGGATGTGCAAGAACGGTAAGCTTGGCACACTCGTGGAGGGTGAAGGCGTGGAATCCAAGCCCACCAAGCCGCCGCGTACCCACTGGGACATGTTGCGTGAGCGCCGCTCCATTGAGGAACTCGATGAGCTGTTGACGGAACGCATCGAAAGCCTTCGTTCCCGCCGCCGCGCTGCGGCTCGTCTGCTTAAGGAGCAGAAGGAACAGGAAGAAAACGAGTCCTAAACCGCGCGGAGCTTCGTGTGGTGATGAAGAAGGGTAGAGGCCCATGTGGGTGCCTCTACCCTATTGTTGTTTTAGGAGTCTCGTGCGGCCTGCGTCGAGAGCTCTGGCCACTGCAGCGCAAGCTCGGCTAGGTAGATGGCGAGAGCCGGGCCGAGCACGGCGAGGAAGAAGACGTAACTCCCCCATTGTCCCGGGAAAAAGAACGGAAAGAGAACCATGAGCACCCCCGGCGCAATTGCCAAGAGCGTCCGAGGTAAGTGCGCTACGGCGTGGGTTATGGCTGCAGCACAGCGCCGCCGAAACCCACTGTTCGGCGCATCTAGATGGAAGAACCAGACACTGATGCAGCTCAGTACGATGAGCCCAGAGACAAGTGCGGCCCGTAAAACGATTCCCATGTGTCCTAGGTCCGCCTTGGCAATGATGGCGAACTCATATGTTGCTAGCCCTACTGCGGCGAGACAGATGAGCCACCAAGCGGTGTTGGTCCATGGACGGGTGAGCACGTTTCGGACAAATGCGGAACCACGACGCGACCCTTCCTCCCTAACCATGTGACCGGTGACCTCGTGCGCCGTGCGCAGCGACATTCCACCGGTAACCACTGGAAAACATGTGATGACGACAAGCACGTTGACGATGACGAGGTCAGCGAACAGGCTCAGAACGGCATAGAACTTCGATTCGGGCCCTAGCAAGCGGTTCATGGTTTCCTAACCTATCGAATGTGAGCTGACAACAGAGAACAAGCCTCCCGACTGGATACGGGAGGCTTGTTGACACGATGGTGGTTCGAGGCCGAGATTGCTTAGCCCTTGACCGCTCCCGCGGCCACGCCTTCAATGATGTGCTTCTGCGTCGAGAAGTAGAAGATCACAATCGGAATGATCGCGAGCACGAGCATGGCCATCATGGCACCCATATCGCGGTTACCGTTGGAGCCTACGAAGGACTGGATAACCACGGGAATGGTCTTGTAGCGGGTCGACAAACCAATGACCAGGTACGGCAGGAGGTAGTCGTTCCATACCCACATGGCATTAAGAATCGCAACCGTCACTGCGGTGGGCTTCAGCATTGGCCACACCACGCGGAAGTAATTCTGGAGTGGGCCGCAACCATCGATCATGGCGGCTTCCTCGACGTCGATAGGAATTGATTTCACGAAACCTGCAAACATGAACACCGAGAGACCCGAGCCAAAGCCCAGGTACAGGACCACAATTCCAAGTGGGTTGTTGAGATGGAGCATGTCAGCAATCTTGACCGTCGGGAACATGACCATCTGGAACGGAATGATCATGGAGACTACGAACAGGTAGTACAGCAGGCTAGTCCACCAGGTCTTGACTCGCGTGATGTAGTACGCCGTCATGGCGGAGAAGAACACGATGACGATAACGGAGAGAATCGTGATGACAAAGGACCACAGCGTGGCCTCAAGGAAGCCCTGCTTGGTGAGTCCCACCATGAAGTTCTCAAACCCTACCCAGGTTTCGCCAACCGGCAGGGAGAACGGGTCGGAGGAAATCGCGAACTTTGACTTGAAAGAGTTGATAAAGATGAAGAGGATCGGGCCCAAGAACACGATGGTGAAGAACACCAGGATGGCGTAGACCACGAACTTGGCAGCACCCGACATGCGGGTTTCATTGTCTGAAGATAGTTTGTGCTCCTTCTTCTTGGTGGCCGGAACGGCTTGCGCTGAAGTGCTGGTAGTCATGACTTAAGCCTCGATTTCCTTGGAGCGGGTCGCGCGCAGCTGGAAGTACGCGATGACAACCACAACGACGACGAAGATGACGGCCTTGGCCTGTCCCACGCCTTCGACGTTCATTCGGTTGAACAGCGTGTTGACGATGTTGAGCGCCACCATTTCCGTTTGTCCGCCAGGCGCACCGTTGGTCAGTGCTAGGTTCTGGTCGAAGAGTTTGAAGGAATTCGACAGAGTGAGGAAGAGACAAATGGTGATGGATGGCATGACCATCGGGATGGTCACGTGGCGAAGCATTTCCCACTTGTTTACGCCATCGAGCTCAGCGGCTTCGATGAGTTCTGGTGGAACGTTCTGCAGGCCGGCGATGTAGATAATCATCATGTAGCCAATAAGCTGCCAGTTGAGCAGCATGATGAGGCCGGCGTAGCCAAACTTCCAGTCGGCCGAAATCGTGGTGGCATAGTTCGCGAGGACCGCATTGATCATCGTCTGCCAGGTATAGCCCAGCACGATGCCACCGATGAGATTAGGCATAAAGAACACTGTGCGGAAGAAGTTGGTACCGCGCAGTTTGCGGGTCAGCATCCACGCCAAGAGGAAGGCGAAGACATTAACGGTGATCACCGAAACGATGACCACGAGGACGGTGAAACCGAAGGCTGAGATGAAACCCTCGCGTTCGGAGAAAGCTTTGACGTAGTTGTCAATGCCCACCCACTTGGCGTTGGTGATCGTGGTGAACTTCGTGAAGGACAGGAAGAAACCTACGATGAATGGAACCAAGAAGGCAATCATGAATGCCAGCAAGGTGGGCAAGACAAAGACTGGGAAGTACTTCTTCAGCGTTGCTTGCATGGTGGTGAGACCTTCATTTCAGTGAAACTGTGTGAGTGAATCGTGCGCGGCTCGCACACGCGGTGTGTGAGAGCGTCTGCTTCCCCTCCCCTGCGTTGACTGCACTTGAGAGGGGTAGCGCACGCCCCCACTTCAGGGAGCGGGCTGGGGACGCTGACTGATGCGTCCCCTTACTGAGACCGAAACCTCTTAGGAGTTCTCAATTAACCCCAGTTGGTTTCCTTTTCAGCGGCCCAATTGTCCTTGAACTGAGCAACAACATCCTCCCACTTCAAGGTGCCGGAGGCGTACTGCGAGAGAGCCTGGCCAAAGTCATCCTTGAACTGCTGGGACGGGAAGTACTGGAAGTTCCATGGGTACGTGGTGAGATCCTTGTTCGCGATGGCCTCTGCTACCTGCTTTGCCAGCGGATCGTCCGGAGTGTCTTCCTCGGTATAGGACTCGAATGGCGCGATGAAGCCTAGGTCGTTGACCACGTGCTCCTTGCCTGCATCAGAAGTAAATAGCCAGTCGACGAAGTCCTTCGTAGCCTGCTGGTCTGCCTCAGACGCCTCGGAGTTGATACCGAGGTAGTTCTCGGTACCGACGTTGAGGCCGAACTTTTCCTCATCCGGAAGTCCCATGTACATCGGGAGGAACTTAATCTTGTCTTCCTTCACCACGTTGCCGGAGGTCTCAGAGATCTGGGACCATGCCCAGTTTCCGTTCTGGACCATGGCGGCCTTGCCCTGGGCGAACTCGGCCATGGAATCAGTCACCGTCTTGGATGGAGCGAGGGACTTCTCCACAGTGGAGTTGTCCAAGTAGAGGTCGAAGAGGTTCTTGAACTCCTTGTTGTAGGAGAAGTCAATCTCGTTGGTGTCTTCTACGTTCTTGTCCTGATACTCCTGCCAAATTGGGGCGTTAGCCAGGTGAGTCTGCCAGCGCCAGTCTTCACCAGAGGTCAAGGAGGTGGAAGCGAAGGCACCTTCGATGCCGAGCTCGTCCTTCTTGGACTGCATATCCTCGGCAACTTCCTTGAGCTTCTTGTAGTTGGTGATCTCATCGGTGGACTTGATCTTTGCGCCAGAGGTTGCGATGTACTTGTCGAAGATCTCGTCGTTGTAGATGATTCCGAAACCCTCTACAGCAAACGGAACACCGCGTACTTCGCCGTCCTCGGTGGTGAGAGGCGGAATATCCTCAGTAAGCTGCTTTGCCACCTCAGTATCGGACATGTCAGCCATGTAGTCCTGCCAGGTGATGAAACCTGCTGGGCCATTTACCTGGAAGAGCGTCGGAGCTTCGTCTTTACCAATCTCAGCCTTGAGCGTCTGCTCATAGGAGCCGGAGGCGGCGGTGACGACCTTGACCTTCACGCCGGTTTCCTCGGTATAGGCCTTAGCGATCTCTTGATATGCGGCATCCTGCTCAGGCTTGAAGTTCAGGAAGTAGACATCGCCTTCGTCGTCTGCAGAACTGGAGGAGCAAGCTACGAGGCTGGTGGCGGCAAGCATGGAGGCCATGGTGACCGACGCGATGCGAGTGAGACGCTTCATTGTTTCCTCATCTTTCTTGATGAAACGCGGGTTAAAGGGCCGTGCAGTAAACGCTGACCCCTGCGTATGCGGTTATCTCCGGGCCATTGCCCTCAGTAAGGAGAGCCACCCGGCGCCTACTAGTTGCGAAACTAACGGGATATATCCAGTTATGAACTAGTTAGCCTGACTCCCACTTTAGTGAGATAATCCACATAAACAAAAATAGATTGCACGAATACGTCCGATTGTGACCATATGCATACCGAAGTGCCCGTACGTGCCCCATTTATGGGGGCATACGGACTCGTATCTGGTTAAAAGATGAAGAAACTGTGCCCTGGCATTTGAAGATCTGTTGGTCCACAGCGTCAATGAGGGCACACTCGCGGTTATAACAAACCGCTGATCGCACGGTTAGGGTTCTGCATCGGAACCGCGTGAAACTGTTCGCAGCAGACGTGCCTCATCGCGACGAGATGGCAGTACGGTAGCGAGATAGGACTCGGTAGCCTCTGGGAGAGAAACGGCTTCTCCCCTATCTTGAGAAAGAAACCAGCGGTGATCCGTGATCTCGTGAAACACCTGGGCTGGTTCAAGCTTGCCCAGCATGTCATCCGGAATAGCGGCAATGGTGGGTTCGTATTCTTGAGTCATCCAGCGGTGAGCGGCCTGAGTGAGACCGACATGGGGGCTGCATTCCACCGCTTGGTAGGCCTGAATGGAGCTGAGGAGACGCTGGGCCTGGTGCTCCTCCACACTTAACCCCGTGAGACTGAGGAGCTGCGCGCGGTAATGCCCTGGGTCCACCACAACGGGCCGGATACGGACGGTGTGCTTGGAATCGTCCTTGGTGACTTTGAGCTCGCCCACTTCGAAGCCCAACTGATTGAGGCGATCAATGCGCTCAGAGACTTTCCAATACTCGCTCGCGTCCACGGATTCTTCCGCAGTGAGTTCCTCCCAGAGCTCGAGATACGAGGACTCGACGAGGCTGCCGAGCGCGATGACATCGATATCTGCGTCTAGACAGTCACCGGCTTGAAGGTCCATGAGCTCGCCGATGATGTTTACGCGGGCAATGTCGACGTCGTAAAGCCTGCGTGATTCTGACAGATTGGGTTGAAACTCTCCTGTTTCAGCGTCGACAAGGTAGGCCGAGTACGTCTCGGCATCGCGCCGAAAAAGCGTGTTGGACAGGGATACATCGCCCCAGTAAAAGCTGAGAAGATGCATGCGCACGAGCAATACGGACAAGGCGCGGATAAGCTTTTCGGCTTCCACTGTTGTCAGTTGTCGGGAAAAGATCTCACGGTACGGCAGAGAGAATTCCAGGTGCTCGGTGACCAAAGCGGCGGTGAGCTCACCGTAGTCCTCATGTGCGGGATGGCGGCCAGTAATTACCGCAACCGGACGGACGCTAGGCGCTCCTAAGCGCTGGAGTTCGCGGAGCATCTTGTACTCATGATGAGCAGTGCGTACACCAATCTCCTTCACCGCGACGATGCCGCGCTCGACACCCACAAAGCGAACGATGTGCCGCGAAATACCCCTCGGCAGCGCGGCGATGAGTTCATCGGGCCAGTGCTCCAAAGGGGTATCCCACGGAAGCGTCAGCAACGCTGACGCATACGTCGAGGAGGTGATGCTCATGGATTCCTTCATGACAGGTCACCTCTTTTCACAGGCGTCTTAGGGCAGACGGACACCAGTCGATGCTGAGAAGTTGTGCTGACCGCCCTCAGCGATACGGGCGTGGAAGACGCTGCCGGGGGCGGGCGCGGTATTCGGAGCCGCGCGGACGACGATTTGACCAGACTCAGGCACGTCCTCGGCCGAAGAACCAAGATCGCCATCGCCAACAAGCTTGCCGTAGAGGAAGGAATCGGAACCGAGTTCCTCCACGAAGTTCAACGTAATTGGGATGGAGTGCTCAGTGGACTCACCCTCGGGGATGATCTCCAAGGCTTCTGGGCGGAAGCCGATGGTAATCCGGTTGTTGTCCTCCGGCGTCATTGCGGCGAGGGTTTCCTCGGAGAGTGCGATGCGGGCCTGGCCAGAGGTTGCCACCCCATCCTTCACCGTAAAGGTGCCAAGGTTCATGGCTGGGGAGCCAATAAAGCCGGCAACAAAGACATTAGCTGGGCGGTCGTAGAGCTCGCGCGGGGCACCAACTTGCTGGAGGTAGCCGTCTTTGAGCACCGCGATGCGGTCACCCATGGTCAAGGCCTCAGTCTGGTCGTGGGTGACGTAGACGGTTGTGACACCCAGTTTGCGCTGTAGCGCGGCGATCTGAGTACGAGTTTGGACGCGGAGCTTGGCATCGAGGTTCGACAGCGGCTCATCCATGAGGAAGACCTGTGGGTTACGAACGATGGCACGGCCCATGGCCACGCGCTGGCGCTGACCGCCCGACAGCGCCTTCGGCTTGCGCTCCAGATACTCGGTAAGGCCGAGTGTGGCTGCTGCCTCATCGACTCGCTGGTTAATTTCGTCCTGCGACTTACCAGCAATCTTGAGGGCGAAACCCATGTTTTCGCGCACGGTCATATGGGGGTAGAGCGCGTAGTTCTGGAAAACCATGGCGATGTCACGGTCGCGTGGGGCGACGTTGGTCACGTCCTTGTCGCCGATGTAGATGGCGCCATCTGTGACGTTTTCCAAACCCGCTAGCATGCGGAGCGTGGTGGATTTACCACATCCGGACGGGCCGACGAGAACGAGAAATTCGCCATCGGCAATGTCCAAATTGAACTTCTTTACGGTGGGCTCTGAGGCGCCAGGATAGGTCAGAGTAGCGTCTTTGAACGATACGGTTGCCATTGCAGTGTCTCCTCCATCGGCAGGTACGTGCCGAACGATCCTTAGTGTGAGAATGGCGTGAAGTAAATCACGTTGCACGGTGGAAGTGCCACTTACGACATTAGCACTGCACCTGGTCATTACCACAAAGGCCCGTGAGCGGTTTTCTGCTCACGGGCCATAAGAGGTCGAAACCGGCGTTTAGCGCTTCAGAGTGTTGGAGACCAAGTGGGTTACATCGGCGACAAACTCGCTGATTGCGTTCTTGGCCTTGGTGGTTTTAGCACCGAGCTCAAGGTCTTCCACGGTGCGGGTAGCGAGCTTGGATGCCTCACCACTGAAGTCGGCGACCTGCTCCGAGCGGTGCGCGATTCCCCACTTGGTGACCTCCAAGAGAGAGTCCTTGACAAAAGAGCCGTCCAGCTTAGATTCACCCAGCTCGCGCTCGGTAAAGGTAATCGGGACCTCTCGCACGTCGAAGCCGTCCTTGATGGCGCGGAAGGCCACGTCCACCTGGAAGATGTAGCCAGCCTTCGACAAGCTGTCGAAGTCGAGGTGCTCAAGCAGTTCGCGGCGGAAGGCACGGTAACCGGCGGTCATATCGTTAATGCCCGCGCCAAGGGCGACGGAAATGTACTTATTGCCCAGGCGCGAGAGCAGCTCACGGTTGGCCGGCCAGTTGACGGTTTCGCCGCCCGGAACATATCGCGAGCCGATGACGAGATCTGCGCCCTTCTCGATTTCCTCGAGCAGCAGATGCAACTGCTCCGGAGCGTGGGAGCCGTCGGCGTCCATTTCACACAGCACCTGGTAGTCCTTCTCCAGGCCCCACTCGAAGCCAGCGATGTAGGCGCCTAGGAGGCCGCCCTTGCCCTCGCGGTGCAAGACGTGCAGGTGAGAGTCCTCCGCCGCCAGCTTATCGGCTGCCTCACCGGTGCCGTCTGGGGAGTTATCGTCCACGATGAGAATGTGAACCTCCGGGGTGGCCTCTCGCACGCGGCCGGTGATCAACGGCAGGTTCTCAATCTCGTTGTAGGTGGGGATGATGACCAGGGTGGATTCGTGGGTCGAGCTCACTTGTTCCTTGCTCCTTTAGACTTCTTTTCTAGGCGCGCTGCCGCGTGCCACGCGGGTGGAATAGACCGCCAGCAGCGCGCAGACCGTTCCAATGATAACCATGAGCCATTGCAGGAGCGAACCATAACGCACCGCAAAAGTCCGGCCTTCTTTTAAGGGAAGCTCTTCCTCAAGATAAGCCGGTTCAAAGATCCCACTCGCCTGACTCACGCTGCCATCCGGATGCACAATCGCGGAGACGCCCGAGGTGGCGGCGACGATGACAGCACGGTCAGTCTCCAGTGCCCGCAGACGGCTCATAGCAAGCTGTTGGTAGGTCATATCCGAGTCACTAAACGTCGCGTTATTCGTGGGCGTGGTAAGTATCTGCGCGCCGTTGTTGATCGCCGTGCGGAAGGCTTGATCAAAGCTCACCTCGTAGCAGGTAGCAACTCCCACCGTCGTGCCGGCCATGGTGACCACGCCGGGGCCATCACCAGGCTTCATATCGCCCGCAAGATCCACCAAGTCGGTAATCTTGGCAAAGAAATCCCGCATCGGCATCGTCTCACCAAAAGGCTGCAGATATTTCTTGTGGTGGTGCTCTCCTACCGTGCCATCGGGATTGAAAACCTGCATCGTATTGCGCGCACCCACCTCATCAGTGGTCAAGGTACCGACGAGGATGGGGGCATCGATGTCGTGTGCGGAGGCGTCGATAAGCGCCCGTGCGTCTTGGTTGGTGAAGGGATTGATATCGGAGGCGTTTTCTGGCCAGATGACGATGTCGGGGTGCGCGCCATCCTGGGCGGCTTGTTCGGTAACCCGCACATGGTTGTCCAGCACCGCGCGACGTTGGGCAGCAAAGTCCAAGCCGAGGCGTGGAACGTTGCCCTGGACTGCCGCAGCCGTTACCGAGCCCGTAGTGTTACCGGGACGGTTAATCCCGAACCCGGCGAGAAGACCCGCTAGCAATGGGAGTGCCATGAGCGCGCAGGCAAGTCTCGGTGCTCGCGTCAGACCGACCAGGCCCGCCGCGACACACACCACGGCAAAAGAGATCAGCGCAGGTCCGCCCCATGGCGCGAGGTATGCCAGAGGGCCTTCGATCTGCCCCCAAGCCAGACGTACCCACGAGAACCCACCGAAAGGCACTGAGGAGCGTAGCAACTCCACGGCGACGTAGAAGAAGGGAAAGAGCGCGAAGCCATGGCGCCACCGCAACAAAGCCGCCCCGCCGATGCCCAACAGAATGCTGTAGAGGGACAAAAAGATCGCCAGCGCAATGTAAGGCATACTGCCCACGAGCTCACCAATCCACGGCAACGTAAACAGGTAGAGCACCGCGCTGTGCACCGCGGCGATGAGGGCGGACCACGCTAGCGTGGGCTGAAGCTTCGACTCATTACTTCGCCACGGCGACAATGCAGCCACGAGCAGGGCAATGCCGATAGTGCCGGAAGCCCACCAACCGCGTGGTTCGACGGCGAGAAACGTGATACCGCCGGAGACAGCGGCCAGAATAAGGCGAGCGAGTACCTCTACCACTACTTCTTGCCGTCCCCGAAGTCCTCAGGCTTGACGTGCTGGGTCCACTCCCGTAGCTCGTCCTCATCAATGACCTCGTGGTGAAGGTTGTTCGGATCCGCCGTCCCCGATGGTCCCATAGACCCGAAAGAACCAAAGGAATCACGGTGCTGGGCCATCGGTGAGGCCTCATACACACGCACACCGAGGTTCTCAATCTTCTTAAACATGGATGCAGCCAAGAGCGTTCGGATAATAGAACGCGTCGGTGCAAAGATCAGCAGTGCACCCAACACCGTGGACACAAAACCCGGCGCTGAGAGCAGCATGCCGCCCACCATGGTCAAACCCACATTTCCTGCGGTTTTACCTGGGGTCGGGTCTTCCATGACATACACGCCGTCCCCGGTCTGGCGGATACGGGAGGACATCATGCGGCGCACTTCCCAGCTGGCGATGGTCATGCCGAAGAGCATGGTGAGCCCTAAAGCAAGCAGGGCCCAGAGAACGCCGATCCAGTTCGCGACGGCCCAGAAGGCGAGGGTTTCCAGAAGGATGTACGCGATGAACAGAACAAAGGGCATGCCGCCTACCCTACTTGGTTTACCTGCCTGTTCGCTGTAACCCCTCCCTGGGCAATTAGACTGAGTCATCATGTCACATACCTTGCACTTTTACCCTGCTGGCGGCGTGGTGACACCTGAGCAATGGCTAGCGCTGGGCCAGGCCGCGCGCGAACACGCTGATGGTTATGTCTACCTTGATGAGCACAGCGTGATTACCCTGCGTGGAGTGGACGACGAAGCCGATATGAGCAGTGTGTCACTGCCCCACAGCGCCCCGCACGTCGTGGCCTCTCCCCTGTCTTTGCATGCTCGTACCTTGGCTGCGCGCGTGGCTGAGGAACTCGCTGCTGCAGTGACAGAACACGAGGTTGCTCTCGCGCGGTTGGTCCACACCGTCGTGGGCATCGACGGCGGTCACGGTGACATTGTGGCGCACGGAGTATCGCTGGGTCTACAGTTGCAAGACCCAGCAGGCACCACGGAGGTGCGCCTAATCCAGGAAGGCCAGGTGTTCGGTGAGGCGCTGGCGCTTGACGACGCCCTCCCCACCCTCATCGACTCCGTTCTCACTGCAGTCACGAGCGACGCTGTCGTGGGCGAAGCTACGCCTTCCGCTAAAGCTGAAGGCGCCGACTCGGATCGTGGTCTCACAGCATCGGCACAGGCACCCATTGGTTGGCTCACTGATCACACCGCTGAGGGCCGCGTCGATCTGGGCGCAGGCTTGCACAAGGGCGTGCTGCCGGGCGAGTACGCGGGGCTGATAGCACAGTTAGACGTGCCTATTACGGTGACACCGTGGCGGGGCTTGGTGCTCCATGACCTCGCGGATGGTGATGCGGACGTCGTTCTGCGCGTCCTAGCCCCACGCGGCTTTATTTTCGACGCGCAATCACCCTATCTGCAGGATTAACGCGGCATGTGCCGCCAGATGGGGCGCGGCACGAGCTTCATAATCCAGGCCAAGAGCTGAAGCGCGCGTGGAATCCATAGTGTGCGCGACCGCGTGCCGGATTCAATAGCTTGTGTGACGGCTTCAGCGACGACATCTGGCGTCACTGACAATGGCGCCGGCTTCATTCCCGTCGTCATGGAGCCGATAACAAAGCCAGGACGTGCGGTTATGAGTGCCAAGTCGGTTCCGTGCAGTCGGTCGGCTAGGCCTTGGCAGAAAGCGTCCAACCCGGCTTTAGTCGAGCCATAGACATAGTTGGCGCGGCGTGCCCTCCACCCCGCGATCGACGAGAAGGCGACGATGTGGCCAGAACGCATGACATCCGCCAACACGGTGAGCATGGATACCTGCGCTGCATAGTCCACCAGCGCGATGTCGAAGGCATGGGCCTCGTCGCGTTCTGCACGGTCCTGATCCCCCAAGATGCCGAAGGCAACCACAGCCGTGGTGATGGGTTCACCCGCTAGCTGTGCTGCGCGCTCGACGACGTCTCGATGGCCCTCAACTTCAGCGGCATCAAAGGACAGCGTATGGACGGCGGTGGCTCCTGCCGCGGACAGATCCTTTTGTATCTCCTCCATGCCGTGCTCGCCCCGTGCTGCCAGGACGACTGGGCGGTCATGGCACAACCGGCGAGCGAGCTCTCCGCCGATGTCACTGCGCCCGCCGAGAATCAATAGCGCGCCCATTAGCGCAGCTCCCGCGGTGCCTGGTTGAGTGATTCATAGCCATCTGCGGTGGTCACCACGATGTCCTCAAGACGCATCCCCCATTGACCAGGAACATAGATGCCCGGCTCGATGGAAAACGCCATGGACTCCGCCAGCGTCAGCTCGTTGCCTTCCATGATGAATGGCTCCTCGTGAGTAGACAACCCAATGCCGTGGCCCGTGCGGTGCGTGAAGTGCTCACCCCAGCCGGCTTCCTCAATGACCTGGCGGGTCACACGGTCGATGTCTTGCGCACTTACGCCGGGGCGTGCCGCAGCACGTCCCGCTGCCTGCGCCTTCTCCAGCACTGCATAAGCCTCACGGAACTCGGCCGGTGCTGCAGCGACATCACCACCGACGACGTACGTCCTCGTGCAATCGGAGTGGTAACCCGACGGCAGTGTGCCACCAATGTCCACCACGATGGGATCGCCGGCAGACAACACGCGGTCACCATAGTCATAATGTGGGTTCGCACCGTTGGCACCGGAACCGACGATGATGAAGTCAACCGCGCTGTGTTCGCGCAGGATGAGCTGGCGCAGATCCTCTGCTACCTCTGCCTCTGTGCGGCCCGGCTGCAAGAGACGAGGCACCTCGATGTGGACCGCATCGATTGCGCGCGCCGCCGTGCGGAGCTCATCAATTTCATCGGCGTCCTTGCGAGTAAAGAGCTCAGAGAGGGCGTTCGTGGCTAAGACATAGGATGCGTCGTTGAGCGCAGCCTGGAAGCGCAGCACGTGATCGGCCGTTAGCGTCGAACCTAACGCCACATGGCGTGCGCTAAGCCCTTCCAAGGCCAGCGCATATGGATCCTCACCGTCTTTCCACCCGCGAAGCGCGGCGTCGACGCCCTGCAGGGATTCAATATCGGTGCTCGGCGCCACGATTACCGGCTCGGAATCAGGGCGGATTACTAAGCACGTTAGCCGTTCATGGGAAGACACCCAGGAGCCAGTGAGATAAGCGAATTCAGCGCCAGTGCCCAGGAGAGCCACGTCAATGCCGTGTGCGGCCACTGCCTCACGTGCGCGCGAAAGACGGGAAGCGTAATCAGTCATGTCCGTCAGCTTACCCGCCGTGTTGGGCCGTACCGAGTGCCGTACTGTGCGCTTCCTCGATAGGCTAGAGCACGTGAAAACTCATCCCGCTGTCGTGAAGATCCGCACCCGCAACGGGTACTGCTCGGGTGTATTAGTGGACTCCTCACTCGAGCCACAAACTCAGCACCGCGCTGAACTGGTCCTGACCTGTGCACACTTCTTCCGTGACAACCTCGAAGAGGGTGACAAGTACAAGGTGAGTGGTGGCTTTAACCGGCGGCTTAAAGCTGTGCGCACCATCGACGGCACCGATATGGCGCTGTGCGCGCTCGATTCGCCAGCTCCTGCTCGCGACGTGCCCGGAATTGCTGCACAGACCCCATCTTTCCGCGATCCGGTTTTCACGTGGGGATTCGGGGGCAAGGCGCGTCGCGCACAACTGCGTCAAGGACTCTTTCTCATGCCCTTTTTCCGCGTTTGGTCCGTGGACTTTCGCACGACAGTCTCTCCCGCCGGCATGGTTTTTAACACGCTACCGGCTGTGAAAGGTGATTCGGGTGGCCCAGCATTCGTCAATGACGAGGTCGTAGGCACCCAAGCTCTCATCCTCAATCCTTTGGGCAAGAACCTGCGTATCGCTACCTTAGCGCTGGTTGCTCCCCACCGACGAGCACTCATCGAGGCGGCCGCGGACCTTAAGCGCCGATAGCCACCACACCTCGCTGAATAGCGTCAATGGCGCGCCGGGCATTGCGGCGAATATCGTCCTCGTAGCCGGTCTTGGCTATCTGCTGGAGCAGATCCACCACCTGGCGGCACCACCGCACGAAGTCACCCGGGGTAAGCTCAGCGCCCGCTTCGTTGGCGGCGGCCATGCAGTAGGCCAACGGTGCGCCTGCGGTCCACTGGTGAATGGCGAGCGCAAAAGCAGGTTCCGGCTCGCGAGTTTGGGGCAGGTTATGCCGCTTTTCATCGGCAACAAGTTCGGTATAAATCCGCCACGTAGCTTCCATCGCATCCGCCATGGGATCGGTAGCTGCCCCCGCCTCACCGCGAGTGGCCTTGCGGTTTTCAAAGACGCAGAGGGAAGCCACGCCAGCCAGTTCTGCTGGGTCAAGCTCGTTCCAGATACCTCTCTTGAGACATTGCGCCACGAGGAGGTCCGATTCGGAATGAATCTTGGCTAGGCGCTCACCTTCATCGGTGATGACGGGCTCGCGGTCATCACCGTAGCCCTCAAACTCGACATAATCCATCTCAGCGAGAAGATCGACGATGCGCTCGAAGGTGCGGCCCAAGGTATCCGTGGCACGTTCCACCTTGGTTTCGAGCTTTTCCAAGTCCCGCTCACGACGAGCCAACTTCTGGGCTACACCGGCTAGCTGTTCGCGGTCAGTAGCCGGCCAATGGTGGACTGGGTGGTGGCGAATCGCGTCGCGCAGCTCTCCCACCTTTTTATTGGGACGGTTTCGTGGTTCCGTACGCATCTTCTTCGGCCGCTTATAGAAGTCGCGCTTGAAGGCATCCTGAACATATTTGTTGTTGCGGCGTGGATTCTTCTGCACTCCGCGTGGCAGCTTCATATGGCCCACGGTGATGGGCGGGTTCTCAATACCTTCGGCGTCGATGCGCCCGGACCACCCTGTTTCGGTGGTGACCCACGGGCGGGGATCAGCGGTTTGATTAGCTGGAGTAATCACGACTGCCAAGGTGGGGCGCTTGCGCGTGGCGATGGCAATGACGTCACCTACCTGGAGGCGTGCAAGGACAGTGGCGACTTCCTTGCGGCGTTCGTGTTTCTTATTGGCTTGGGCGGCCTTCTCCTCCTCAGAAAGTGCCCGGCGCAGGCGCATATAGTCCATGAGGACCTCGGCGGCATCTTCGCCGTCGGTTGTGGGCGGTGCCAAATGGGAAATGGCATCCTCAAGTTGCGCTCTAAGTTCGCGCACGCGGTGCTCTGCACGTTCAATCTCACGGGTTTCCTCCACTACGGAACCGTCGGCTTGGAACTGAGCGAAGGACTTCTCCAGCAAACGGAGAGACTCGTCAAAGCCGAGCATGCCGAGCAAGTTAATCGCCATGTTGTAGCCCGGCTCAAAGGTGGAAATAAGCGGGTAGGTGCGCGTAGAGGCAAGCCCGGCCACGGCCTGCGGGTCCATAGCCGGCGCCCACTGGACAACTGCATTGCCCTGGGTATCGATACCGCGGCGTCCCGCGCGTCCGGTGAGCTGCGTGTATTGTCCCGGGGTGAGATCGACGTGAGCCTCACCGTTGAATTTGATGAGTTTCTCCAGCACCACCGTGCGCGCAGGCATATTAATGCCAAGGGCCAAGGTCTCAGTGGCAAAAACAGCCCTGACCAAACCTTTGACGAAAAGCTCCTCTACGATGTGCCGGAACGCCGGCAACATACCGGCATGATGGGCGGCGAACCCACGAGACAGCGCTTCGCGCCAACGCTTGAAATCCAAGACCTGCAAGTCTTCTTCCGGGATTCCTTCCACTCCGCGGTCCACGATGGCCTTGATTTCGGTTGCTTCCTCCGGAGTGGTAAGAACCATGCGGGAGCGCAAGCACTGGTAAAGGGCACCATCGCAGCCAGCGCGGGAGAAGATAAAAGTAATTGCCGGCAACATGTTCATGGACTGCAGCTCTTTGAGCACCTCTGGACGGCCGAGCGGGCGATAGCGGTCTTGGGCGCGGGGCGCTCCGCTGCGCCTATCGCCCCCCTTGTGGCGTGCACGAGACCGGAAGCTGGCACGTTTATACTCGTAACGTTCGTTGCCGTGATCGGATGTGCGCTCCCCTGACTCTAGCCGCTCAATGCGGCGAGCCAATTCAGTGTTGACTTGTCCGCCGGAATCCGGTTCGAAGAGCGGGTAAATCTTACGACCCACCATCATCCACTGGTCCAGCGGGACTGGACGCTTCTCAGACACGATGACGGTGGTATCGCCACGCACGGTGCTCAACCAGCGTCCAAATTCTTCCGAATTAGACACGGTTGCGGAAAGTCCAATGATGGAGACGTGCTCATCAAGGTTGAGGATGACCTCTTCCCACACGGCGCCACGGGAGGCATCTGCAAGGAAATGGATCTCATCCATGACCACGTGGGTCAGCCGGTCGAGTGCTCCGGAGCCGGCATAAATCATGTTGCGCAGGACCTCAGTCGTCATCACCAGGATGTCTGCGGAGGAGTTGATGGAAACGTCACCAGTCAGTAGGCCAACAGCGTCGTCACCGTGGGCTTCGACGAGATCGTGGTATTTCTGGTTGCTCAGGGCCTTAATCGGCGTGGTGTAGAAACAACGTGTGCCCTGGCTCAACGCTAGCGATACGGCAAACTCACCGACGATGGTCTTACCTGCGCCCGTTGGCGCACAGACCAAGACACCGTGGCCGTCCTCGACGGCCTGGCAACCTTCGATCTGGAAGTCATCCAGGGAGTACGGCAGGGCGCGGGTAAACTCATCCAGATGCGTCAGTGTCATAAGCACCCAGGGTACCTGCCCAGCGCACCTTCGGCGCAGTGAAGCGCCTGTCTCAATTAGAAGTTGGAAACGGCAGGTTTAGAGAACGTCGTCGAAGAACCCACCCTGGGGCGGCTGTGTACTTGGCTGGGAGCTCTGCGGAGTGGCCTTGGACGGCGATGGAGACGCCGAGACACTCGTCGGGGCTTCAACGGGAGTCGGTGCCTCAATGCCGCCTGGCCCCTCGCCCAGTGGAGAGGCTGTCTCATCGTCGAGGTCCATCCACTCTGGGCGCTTACGGTTGTTGCGCTTGTCGTTGATACGGCAAAACTGGAAAGCGATTTCTACGAGCAAGACCAGTGCCAACGCCAAGACCAGCATGGAGAAAGGCTCTTGACCTGGGGTGACTACTGCGGCGAAAATCATAATCACGACGATGATGATGCGGCGCTTGTCCTTGACATGCTGGTACTCCAAGACACCGACCATATTGAGGCACACGATGAGCAGCGGGATTTCGAAGCTCACGCCGAAAATCATGAGCAGCGCCAGCAGGAAGTAGAAATACCGCTCACCTGTCAGAGCTGCGGTCTGGAATTCTTCGCCCATGCCCATGAGGAACTCAAGGCCGACGGAGAGGATGAAGTAGGCCAGCACAGCACCAAGGACGAACAGTACGACTGCTGAGAAGACAAAGAAGAAGGTAAAGCGGCGTTCGTTCTTGTGAAGGCCGGGGACGATGAAGGCCCAGATTTGGTACAACCATACAGGCGAAGACAGCACTGCACCGGCAAGTGCACCTACTTTGAGGCGCAGCAAAAGCATCTCAAAGGGACTGGTCGCCAAAAGTCGGCATTCGCCGTCGGCAGTGAAGGATACTCGGCTTTCCTCAGGCAGTGAACAGTATGGTCCACGAAGGATTTCGCCGAGCGGCGCGATGTTAAATGGGGCGTTCTGATACCACATGAAACCCACAATCGTGCCCACAACAAGCGCGAGCAGAGAGATGACGATACGCCTGCGTAGTTCTTGCAGGTGCTGAACTAGGGTCATCTCCCCGGTGGGGTTCTTAGGCTTGCGCCGAAGCTTTGAGGTCCACTTCTGCCTGCGAGACGTTGTCATCGTAGTTGGTGGTGTGCTCCTATCGCTCAAGGCACACGTCCTCCCCTCTCAAGCAGAAAGTTGGTAGTGGTGGTGTGTTGACAGCGCTTAGTTCTGCGTGCCGTCGACCGGCTTGGTGGAGCGCGGCTGCATCTCTGGGCTGTTCCAGAAATCTTCGTCGTTCTTTTTCGACGCAGCGATCTGGCCCTGCTCGTTAGTGGTGTTGTTCTCGTCCTTCATCTCTTTGACTTCGGACTTGAAAATGCGCATGGAGCGGCCGAGAGAACGGGCCAGCTCTGGGAGCTTCTTAGCGCCAAACAGCAGCACAATAACGAGGACGACAAGGCCGATTTCCAAAGGTCCCACGGTCATGGGGTTGCCCCTTCTTTCGTAGTTGGAGGTGCGCGCTGTAAAGGAAGACTTCACCATACAACGGGCGCACGCAGAGAGCTCTTAATCTGGGTGTTGAGTATAACGCTCCACGGCGCGTTTTCTATGCTGCGAAATCGTCTCAACCAGTTTCTCAGGCCCCACAACACGCAACCTATCGCCCTGACCAAGGGCAAAACGGCTAAACCAGTCTTCCGATCCGACCGGCATCGTCGCAGCTATGAGGCCATTTCCTAACTCTTCACCGAGAGTGATGTCATAGTGCTCTGCTAGCCAGGTGAACTCTTGGTGAATCTCAATCTGCGCGGTGAGAGTGTGATCTAGACCAAAGGGTGAATCGGGGTTGAAGTCCAACTCCCTCAAGTGAGGGGTAGCGGCAACATCGAGGACCTCAACATTGTGCATGCGGTCAAGGCGGAACGTGCGGTGCTCCCCAGCCGTTTCATCCCACGCAGCCAGATAGGGCTCGCCGTCCACGATGAAGATGCGAGCTGGATGTACGGTGCGTTCGGTGGTGCGGTTGGAGGACATGCTCCAGTAAGTAAAACGTACCTGCTGGCGCTTGTCGACGGCCCCCGCAAGCGCCGCCTGCACCTCGGATTCCTCGGGGTCTGTGGTGGCCAGAGAATCGTAGATGGCGGCAGTCTTGTCATCCATGATGGCGCGCAACTTGGAGGCTGCGGAATGGACTGCGGAGACGTCGACAAGCCCCGGCATTGCTTCCAAGGATTCGAGGGTGAGCAGCAGCGCGCCGGCTTCCGTCGGGGTAAGGCGCAGCGCTTGGGTTAAACCCTGGTCATTGTAGATTTCAATGCCATCACGGTAGCTGAAGCTTAAATCAATGAGGTCTTCAGTATTGCGTCCAACACCGGAGCAAAAGAGCCTATCGATGGCATCTTTAAGCTCCACGGGCGTCATACCGAGGTCCTCAGCAGCTTCCATAGGGCTCAGGCCCGGATGGTTACGCAGATACGGGATGAGGTTGAGGGAGCGCACAAGAGCCTGTAACTTGCGAGACTGATCAGCCATGGGCTTCCTCCTCGCTGGCACTGCGAAGCAAGGCCAAGATGTCGGAGCGGACGTCCTCAGGCTCGAGGACAACCACGTCCGGTGCGTAGCCCGCGGCGGTGCGGATGAGCCAATCACGGTCGACGTCGCAAAGCTCGACACGCCCATCCGAGCGCCGCGTCCCCGCATCCACTAATTCCGCGGCCTGGCCTTGAGGTACCTCGAGCACTGCCGTTACCGTCTCACCACGCTGTAGGGCTGCGACGACAAGGTCTTGCAGTGGTGCACTCTGCTCGAGATGCGTGGCCTCTTGGCGGGAACGGCGCACATCATCAATACGCGTAGCGCGAAAGGTGCGTGGAGCCTCGCGGTCAGCGTCCCAGCCCACGAGGTAGACACGGTCACGGTGATTGACCAATCCCCAGGGATCCATGACTCGGCGCACCGGCTCGGAGGCCGGAGTGGCGTAGTAGTCAAAGGAAATGCGCACGCCAGCGCGGACTGCAGTGAGGACGGCCTTGACCAGCTCCGGGCTGAGCTTAGTCATGTCATTGACGGCCGTGTATACGGGTGCTCCAGAAAGGTCACGGGAAGCGCCCGAAGCAGCAATCTTGGTCCACGCGGACAAACTGAAGTCACTCAATCCACCGGGAGTGCCAATACCTCCGGCCACGCCAAGGACCATGGCTTCCTCGGGCGTGAAATCGACCGGCGGTAGCTGGTAATCCTCAGGGTTGAGCCGGTACAGCGGCCCCTCAGCGCCACTGGAATGCACCACCGGCACACCGGCGCGCTGCAGTGTACGTATATCGCGGGAGAGCAGCTTGCTAAAGGCATCGTCGCTTTTGTCCTGGTAGCCCTCGACATGGCTGCGAATCCAAGACGCACTCCGGTCTGGAACACCTCCCTGGTGAGCGGCGCCGTGTAACGCGAAGGTGAGGTTGGTGAGCCTTTCAATAGCCATATCCCGGGCAGGGGCCCGGGTGGCTGCACGGTCAGCGGACGACGGCATAGTGCTAGGCTCCTTCAGGCTCAAGACGGCGGCTATTCAATGGGGCGTGAGCTCAACGCTAAACGCTGTGGTGCGAACGCATGTAGTCTAACAATCCATCCAAGCGCGGGTCCGCGGACACGAAGGGCTCGGAGAACTCCTCCGTCATGGGCTCCGGGCGATTGACTTTCATTCGTGTCCAATCCACCGTGATGGCCGCATTGAGCTCACGCGCGGTGGCTAGGAATTCACCGCGCAGCTTGGCACGCGTAGTTTGAGGGGGTTGCTCTACAGCGGTAGTGATGGCAGCGTCATCAATCCAGCGCTTAACCATGCCTCGCTGCTCCAGCACGCTATAGAGCCCGCGTCCGGGGCGAATATCGTGGTAGGTCAGGTCAATCTGGGCCAGCTTGGGGTGGCTCCACTCCCCTCCTAGGCGGGTGCGGTAGCGCTCCAGAAGGCTTCGCTTGATGACCCAATCGATTTCGCGGTCAATACCGGAAAAATCCTGGGTCTCGATAGCGGTGAGCGTACGCTGCCACAGGTCAACTACGCGGGCCATCTCCGCGGTAGGGGTACCGGCATCCTCGCGGTGGTCGAGCCAACGCGCGGCAGCATCGCACAAGGCCTGTTGGACCTCTAGGGAGGTGACCGTGGAGCCATCGTCAAGCGGCAGAGCCGTGCTCCCCGTGGGATCGAGAGCAATTGCGCGAATGTGGTGGATAGGATCCTGTACGGAAAACTGCGGTACGTCGAAGCCTGCCTCAAGCATCTCCAGCATCAGCAGGGCGGAGCCTACCTTAAGCGCCATTGTCGGTTCCGCCATGTTCGAGTCACCCACGATGACGTGCATGCGCCGGTAAAGCTTGGAATTGCCGTGGGGCTCATCGCGCGTATTGATGATGGGCCTTGATCGAGTCGTCGCCGAGGACACGCCTTCCCATACCTGGTCGGCGCGTTGCGACAGCACGAAACGTGCCGGCTCATCGCCCTTAGCCTTCTGGATCATTCCAGCGCCACAGATGAGCTGGCGGGTAATCAAGAACGGCAGCAGCGCCTGGCCCAAGTCCTTGAGCACAATGTGGCGGCCAATGAGGTAGTTCTCATGGCAGCCATAAGAGTTTCCAGCGGAGTCCACGTTATTTTTGAACAGGTAGACGGCGCGTTCTTCGCCTTGTGCGGCGAGAGCCTTTTCTGCTTGTCGAGCTAGGCGGTCCACCATCACATCACCAGCGCGCTCGTAGGCGATGAGCTGGCTCAAGCTATCGCACTCCGCCGTAGCAACTTCTGGGTGGGACCCCACATCGAGGTAGAGGCGCGACGCATTTGGAGCGAAAATATTTGAGGAAGAGTACTCCGCCACGACAGGCCGAAAAAGCAGGCGGGCAATCTCATCTGGAGACAATGCCCGCTGCCCGGAAGCCGTGGAGGCGGTAATACCGTACTCGGTTTCAATGCCCATGATGCGCCGAGCGTATACAGGCGCAGTATCGGCGGTGTTCTCCACCTTTATTCGCCGCCCTTTTGGACGTAGGAGCGCACAAACTCTTCGGCGTTGGACTCCAGCAAGCCATCGATCTCATCGAGGAGATCGTCGGTACCAGCGGTGTTGATGCTGACCTGACCGGACTCGAACTCTTCGGCGTTATCACCGGAGTTGTTGCCGCCGCCGGCGTTGATCTGCGATTGGTTACCACTCATGGTGAAGGCTCCTTTCGTGAGCTACAAACGAGATGACGCAGGTTGAAACGCGCGCTCTAATACAACGTAGGGTACTCGATGTGCACGCCCAGCTGGCGCAATCCCTCCACGAGTTCCTTCGCATGTTTGCTGGATTCGAGCAGCGTGCCGACGTCTTCCCTCCCCAGCCGCGTGGTCACATCGAGGGGAACATGGGCAGCGCCAGACTCGGCGCCATTGGATTCGCCAACGCGGAATGTCAGCGATTGCCAGGAGGCGGCGAGGACGTCCTCACCAAACTTCTGAGTGGCGAGCCCGCGCAGGTAGGCGCGAGTATCACTCGGTGGATTCTCGGCGGCGTGGATAAGCTCCTCTTCGGTGACGAGCGTGCGCATCTGCCCTTTGCGCACGAGCGCGTGGTGCAGTGACTTGGCGGGATCGATGTCGGTGTACTGAAGATCGATGAGCGCGAGCTTGGGATCCTCAGGGGCGACACCACGGTCGAGGTAGCCCTTAATAAGGCGGTACTTGGCTACCCAATCCAGCAGGTGCGCAGCTTTCAAAGGGTCGTCAGCAAGAAGTGCCACAACCTCGTCCCAGGCAGCGAGAACCTTCTCATCTGCCACCGAGGTGGCGGTGACGCGTTCGCGGTAGTCACGGAGGATGTCGAGGGCGGTGAGGCGGCGGCCGTCATGAAGCACCAGCTCATGGCTCAAGGTGAGGTCGCGGCTGACACGCTGAACCTCTGCCACGGGATCTGCCAAGCGCAGGTCACTAAAGTCGATGCCGTCCTCGATGGCATCGAGCACAAGCGAGGTCATGCCGAGCTTGAGAAGATTCGAGGTCTGGGACATGTTGGCGTCACCAATGATGACGTGGAGGCGGCCAAAGTCTTCTGCCACCGCATGCGGCTCGTCGCGGGTATTGATAATGCCGCGGTTGAGCGTGGTTTCTAGGGAAATCTCGGTCTCGATATAGTCCGCGCGTTGGGAAATCTGGAAACCGGGTTCATCGCCATCGGGTCCTAGGCCGATGCGGCCGGCGCCGGTCACCACCTGGCGGGTCACGAAGAAGGGAATCAATCCCTGGGCAATGTCCTCAAAATCGGTGCCACGGGAGTACTGGTAGTTCTCGTGGCTGCCATAGGATGCACCTTTGCCGTCGACGTTGTTTTTGTAGAACTTCAACGGCGGGCACGGGTCGTGGTGTGCGAGGACCGAGGTGCCCTGGGCTGTGAGCTCGTTGACGGCGTCCGCGGCGCGGCGCAGGATGAGGTCCCCGGCGGCGTCGTACAGCATGGCATCCCACGCGTTTGTGCATTCTGGCGAAGAGTACTCCGGGTGCGCATGATCGACATAGAAACGGGCACCATTGGCGGTGACTACGTTGGCGACGCCGATCGCATTCGGATCTACGACGGGAACGGTGTGATAGCGCTTGAGATCAAACCCTCGGCTATCGCGCAGCGGGTGTTCCTCGCGGAAATCCCAGCGCGAACGTGCCCCGGTGTGCAGCGCGGCATAGGCTACGACGGCATGCGTTGAGGTCACGATGGGAGACAATGCTGGGTTTGACGGGGTAGCAATACCGTACTCGGTTTCAGTCCCCATGACTCGGTTGATACGGCTCATTGTTATGCTCCCATCACTTCGACGCCGGTGACGTGTGCGCCGGCAGAGGTTCCGGCGACGATCTTGGCCCATTCTTCCGGTGTGGCGGAAGTAGGCACATACTCGGATTCGGCCTGCTCCGCGGCGATGGCCTCGTGGAGGTGCTGTGCGGTAATTCCAGGACCAGTTCCATCGGCTGAGTCGAGCGCTTCTTTAAGGGCGAGTTTCTTCGCACGAGAGACGATATTGGCAATCATCGCACCAGAGACGAAATCGCGGTAATGCAGCACGCGCGGCTCAGTATTGGCGTAGAGCAGCCGAACGAAGGGGCGGTCAGCGTAGAGATCGTCCACGGCGGCGTCGATAAGCTCCGCGAGGTCCCCCTCGTGTGGCACCGTCTCTGGGAAGTGGCGGGCAAAGATCTCGCGCGCGCCGTCTTTCGTGGGACGGTTGATGCGAATCTTGATGTCGAGGCGCCCTGGGCGCATGATGGCCGGATCTATGAGCTCTTCACGGTTGGTCGCACCGATGACGATGACATTGTTGAGCTTTTCCACGCCGTCGAGCTCCGTAAGCAGCTGCGGAACCACTGTGGTTTCCATATCGGAGGACACGCCGGAGCCGCGAGTGCGGAAAATGGATTCCATCTCATCGAAGAAGATGATCACTGGGCGTAGGCTGCCGTCTTCGGAAGGCTCAGAGGCCAGCTCGCGGGCGCGTTCAAAGATGAGGCGGATGCGACGCTCGGTTTCGCCAACATACTTGTTGAGCAGCTCCGGGCCCTTGACGTTGAGGAAGTAGCTGGGCGCAGTCGTGCCTAAGGAGGTGGACAGAGAATGCGCCACGGCTTTGGCAATGAGGGTCTTGCCGCATCCCGGAGGGCCATAGAGCAGCACGCCTTTGGGCGGCTGAAGATCGTATTGGCGGTAGAGGTCTGGGTGCAGGAAAGGCAGCTCAACAGAATCCCGAATCTGGGAAATCTGCTCATCCAAGCCGCCGATGTCATCGTAGGAAACGTCTGGAACTTCCTCGAGAGTCAGCTGCGCCACCTCAGTTTTGTGCACGCGTTCGGCCGCGACGGCGGACTTCGGCTCGATAAGAAGGGTATCGCCCGCGCGAACCTCGTCCCGCAAGTGCGCGGCGAGCACAACGACCTGCTCCTCCCCTGCGGAGTTGGTGATGACTGCACGGTCGGTGCCGAGGCGCTCGTGAAGCGTGGCAAGCGAGCCCGTGTTGACCGGTGCACAAGCTTCCACCACAACGAAACCTTCGCCCAAGCGCACCTGCTGGCCTACCTTTAAAGAGCCAGGCTCGAGGTTGGGTGAAATTTTCACGCGCATGACGCGGCCATTGGTATACACCTCGGCATCGCGGCGCGAATCGTGTGGCCGGCCGGAATAGCCTAGGAAGACTCCATATGTGGAGGCAGGTTCCGCCAAAGCGTCAACTTCAGCCAGAAGCTGCTGGAGCTTGACGCGTGCATCCTTCAACAAGGCGGCGAGCTTAGTGTTGCGCTCAGAGAGTTGATCTATCTGCCGGCGCAACTGGGTGTGCTCGGAGGCGTTGGTGGCATCGTTCATAGGATCCACCCTAGCGCGCGGGCAGGCCCTTACCCCCTACTTTCGTGCGCGGCGCTGTGGGCGGGGCGGCGTGACGCCGTCGGCAAGCCGGCGCGTCCAAATAAGGAAGGCCGTGTGGGCGTTCATGCGGTGCTCCGGGCGCGTAGCTAGGCCCTCCACCTTCCACTCGCGCACCAGGGACTCCCATGCCTTGGGTTCGGTAAAGCACTTAAGCTCACGGATGCCTTCCATCACCTTCATGAGCTGAGGCACGGTGGCCACATAGGTCATGAACACGCCACCCGGAATGAGGATGTCACGAACCTTTTCAAGATGCTCCCACGGCTCGAGCATGTCGAGGATGACGCGGTCCACAGGTCCGTCCAGATCCTCGACGGTCACATCTGCCAAGTCCCCCAGGCGCGGGCTCCACCACTCGGGCTGCTCGCCGAAGTATTCCTTGACGTTGTCCACGGCGTATTCGAGGTGATCATCGCGGACTTCATAGGAGTACACGTGGCCCTGTGGGCCCACAGCACGCAACAGCGTCATGGACAACGCACCGGACCCGGCACCGGCCTCCAGCACGCGGGCACCCATGAAAATATCGCCTTCGACCAGGATCTGTGCGGAGTCCTTGGGGTAAATCACTGCTGCGCCGCGCGGCATGGAGAGCACGTGATCCACCATGAGGTGGCGGAAGAGCAGGAAGGAGCTGCCCAGGGTGGAGTCGATGACCGATCCTTCATCGAGCCCGACGATGTCATCGTGATTGATGATGCCCTTGTGCGAGTGGAACTGGCCTCCCTCTTCGAGGACGATGGTGTAGTGACGGCGCTTAGCGTCGGTAAGCTGCACGCGGTCGCCGTAGCTGAAGGGGCCAGAATATGCCATAGCGTTTAGGGCCTTTCACAAGTGAGGGAGGGATGTCCGGGTTAACCCACCAAGTATGCCTCAAGAGCCTGGCCGAGCCATAGTTGGTCACGTTCGCCCACAAGCTCGCGGGCAGAGTGCATCGACAGCATCGGCACACCGACATCCACAGTGGGGATACCCAAACGCGTGGCAGAGATTGGACCAATCGTGGAGCCACACGGCACATCATTATTGCCCACGAAGCGCTGGTACGGAACACCTGCGCGGCGGCACGCGTCCTCCCAGAGGTTCACCGTGACAGCATCGGAGGCATAACGCTGGTTGCCGTTGATTTTGGTCACGGGGCCCTGGCCGATGATTGGATGATGCGTAGGGTCGTGCTTTTCAGCATAGTTTGGGTGCACCGAGTGCGCTGCATCTGCTGATACACAGCTGGAGCGGGCGAACATCTGGAAACGCTGTTCCTCGTTCGCGCCGAGCGCACGCGCGGTACGCGTGAGCACGTCTCCCAGGATGGGACCGCCGGCACCATAACGGGAGGAGGAGCCGACCTCTTCGTGGTCAAAGGCGGCCATTACCAGGATGTCTTGGTTGTTAGGTGCTGTGCTTGACGACGCCACCCCAACCATCGCCCGCAGCGAGGCATGAACGGAGGACAGATTATCCATACGCCCGGCAGCGATGAGCTTCTCCCCCGCGCCGAAGACCTCTCCGCGCTGGGCATCCGCAGTAATGAGATTGAAGGAAGCAATGTCATCGGGTTCAACGCCGAGCTGGTTGCCGATCACGCCCATCACGGAGGTCTCTGGCGTACCTACGGAGAGCACCGGCTGCATGTGACGTTGACGGTCGGGCTTGAATTCATCCTTGCGGTAGAGGTGGATAGCCAGCGAAGGCAGGCGCAGGAGCGGACCAGTGTTGATGAGGTGGCGGGAACCATCCTTGGTCAAAACTTGGCCGCCCACGGTGAGCTCGCGATCAAACCAACTGTGCAACAAAACGCCGCCATAGACTTCCACAGCTACCTGTTGCCACCCAGCGGAATCGAAGTCCGGAGTGGGCTTGAGGGCAAGGCCTGGGGAGTCGGTATGAGAACCGATGATGTGGAATCCGGACTCCGGGCTAGCCCCTTCCGGTACATACCACGCCATGACTGCGCCTCCCCGCACCATGACGTGTCCACCGGGTTCGGCTGACCACTCTTCATTTTCCTCCTGGCGGCGAAATCCCGCCTCCGTCAGCTGGCGCGCTACTTCTTCAGCAGCGTGGTAGGAGGAGGGGCTAGCAGCGATGAAATCGAGAAAGTCTTTCGTGGTATCCGTCGTAGTCATACCTTCTAGCTTGCCACGGTTGGCAGCAGTGCGTCCTGAAGTATGCGCAGCAGGGTTTTCATGAGCCGTGCGCTAGGCTAGGCAACATTATGCCGAAACGACTAGCCCTCTCCCCTTCCCGCGCGTCCGATTACAACCAATGCCCTTTGCTCTACCGCTTCAGGGCTATTGACAAACTCCCTGAACCCAAGACGAGGGCGCAGGTCAAGGGAACGTTGGTTCACGCTGTTTTGGAAAACATGCATAAACTCCCGCGCGAGGAGCGAGACTACCCGGCCGCAGTAAAGATGATTAAGCCCGAATGGGCCTCGATGGTTAAGGCGGACCCGGATCTGAGGGAGCTCGTACCAGCAGAGGAAGAACTGGACTTCTTTATCGAAGCACGAGAACTGGTCAAGGGTTATTTCCAGATGGAGAACCCACAGGGCTTCGATGCCCACGAGTGCGAGATGTACGTGGATACGGTTTTGCCCAATGGTGTGCCCGTCCGCGGCTTCATTGATCGCGTTGATGTAGCACCCACCGGAGAAGTACGTGTGGTGGACTACAAGACCGGTAAGAAGCCTCTCCCCCGGTATTCACACGATGCGCAATTCCAGATGCGGTTCTATGCACTCGTGTATTGGCGGATCATGGGCACAATTCCGGCGCAGTTGCGCTTGATGTACCTCAAGGTGCTGGATTCGATGTTCCTGACTCCAAGTCCTGAGGAGCTCGAATATTTCGAGCGTGACTTGGGTGAGCTCTGGGCGAAAATCGAAGGAGAAGGCAAGGCTGGCGATTTTCGCCCCAAGACCTCGAAACTGTGCGGCTGGTGCTCATTTCAGGACCTGTGCCCGGCCTTTGGCGGTACGCCGCCCGAGTACCCCGGCTGGCCGGAGTAGAACGATCGAATAGCCGCTCTACTAGCGTCCACACAACCCAGCCGCACCGGGCCTAGCCTTAAAACAGGCCGGAAATCGTGCCATCTGCAGCAACATCGATGTTGTTCGCTGCTGGCTTCTTAGGCAAGCCCGGCATGGTCATCACATCACCCGTCAACGCCACGATGAAGCCGGCACCAGTGCGCGGCTGGAGCTCACGGACATGCAAGGTATGTCCCTCCGGTGCACCGAGTTGGCTCGGGTCGTCAGAGAAGGAGTACTGGGTCTTAGAAATCACTACTGGGTAGTTTTCCCAGCCGTTGTCCTTGATGTACTTCAGATCCTTGAGGGCCTTAGATGAGTACTCGACGTTCTCCGCACGGTAGATCGTGGTGGCGATGGTCTGGATAGACGCCTCAATTCCCTCTTCAGGATCGTAGAGCTGCTTCGAGCTGCCCTCAGAGAGATTCTCAAGCAACAGCTGGGCAAGTTCAATTGCGCCCTCGCCACCCTTAGCCCAGACATCAGCCTCCTCCAGAGCGACACCGAATTCCTTGGCCCACTGACGCATGAAGTCACGCTCCGCGTCGGTATCGCTGCCAAAGAGGTTGAGGGCAACAACTGGGGTCAGTCCGAAGCTGCGGAGATTCTCTACGTGGCGCTCGAGATTGACCACGCCCTTCTTCAACGCGTCAAGGTTCTCTGTAGTGAGTTCCTCGCGCGGTTGGCCACCGTTGTATTTCTGCGAACGAATCGTGGCTACAACTACAGCTCCCGCTACGTCAAGATCACCAAAGCGGGCCTTGATATCCATAAATTTCTCGCCACCGAGGTCAGCGCCGAAGCCAGCTTCAGTCAAGACGATGTCACCAAAGCGCATCGCTGTCTTGGTTGCGAGCAAGGTGTTGCAACCGTGGGCGATGTTGGCGAAGGGACCACCGTGAACGAAGGCCGGGGTCCCAGCCAACGTCTGTACCAAGTTAGGGTTAAGCGCGTCCCGCATCAGCGCGGTCAGGGCTCCCTCGGCGCCCAGCTCGCGAGCGGTGACCGGCTTCTGATCGTAGGTGTAGCCCACCGTGATGTCACCAAGGCGCTTCTTCAGATCAGCGAGGTCGGTAGCAAGACCCAAGATTGCCATGATTTCAGAGGCTGCCGTAATGGTGAAGCCAGTCTCCCCCGGCACGCCGTGGGCCGGTCCGCCCAAACCAGTAACGACGTTGCGCAGGGCACGGTCGTTGACGTCGACGCAGCGCTGCCACGTTACGCGACGCGGATCGATGTTGAGCGCATTGCCTTGGTGGATGTGGTTATCAATGATGGCTGCCAACGTGTTGGT
The DNA here is from genome assembly GCF_030232655.1 of Corynebacterium sp. MSK218. Lineage (NCBI taxonomy): Bacteria > Bacillati > Actinomycetota > Actinomycetes > Mycobacteriales > Corynebacteriaceae > Corynebacterium > Corynebacterium sp. MSK218. Next base: position 156,568 of record NZ_JASPGN010000003.1, on the reverse strand, counting down.
GGCAGCAGCGATAGCGTGAAAGTCACCGGTGAAGTGGAGGTTGATGTCCTCCATAGGCACAACCTGTGAATAGCCACCACCTGCAGCGCCGCCCTTGATACCCATGACTGGTCCCTGGGAAGGCTCGCGCAAAGCGACAATAGCCTTCTTACCTAACGCAGCAAGGGCATCGGTAAGGCCGATGAGGACCGTCGATTTGCCCTCACCGGCCGGAGTCGGCGACACACCGGTCACGAGAACAAGCTTTCCTTGAGCGGGTTTGTCCTCGATGTGGGTGATATCCACTTTGGCCTTGGTGCGACCAAATGGAATCAATGCTGAATCCGGGATGCCCGCGCGGGAGGCAATCTCGGTGATCGGTTCCAGTTGGTGGGCTTGGGCAATGTCAACGTCTGAAGGTTGCGTACTCATGCCCACCAGTTTAGCGCGGTGAGGGGCCGATTTTTAGCGTGCTCCGGCTAGATGATGACGGCGCCGAAGACATAGCAGAGAACAATCGACAGGACGATGTTCAGCACGCCCGGAACGATGAATGGGTGGTTGAAGACTGCCTTGCCAATACGCGTGGAACCGGTATCGTCCATCTCCACCGCTGCCAGAAGAGTCGGGTAGGTCGGCAGGATGAACAGTGCGGATACCGCCGGGAAAGCGGCTACAGCGGTCAGCGGGCTGACACCAAGTGCCAATGCGGCCGGCATAAGTGCCTTGGTGGTGGCTGCCTGCGAGTAGAGCAGCGCCGCAGCGAAGAAGAGAACGACAGCCAGCAGCCATGGAGCGGATGCGATGATTTCTCCGGAAAGCTCCTGAATATCCTCCAGGTAGTGGTTAATCAGGGAGGTGCCCAGCCAGGCAACGCCCAAAACACAGATGCAGGCAGACATACCGGATTTGAACACTGGGGTATTGAGGACATCGCCTGCCGGAACCTTAGTCAGCATCACGATGAGGGTGGCTGCGGTGAGCATGACCGTCATGATGGCCTCATTGCGTGGCAAAGTCGGTTCCTCGATGAGTCCAACCTGCGAAGAGGTCAGCGTAGCCCACAGCATGACGATGACGATTGCCACGAGGAAGATGATGACGGAAGACTTCGCACCCTGGACCGGGCTGTAGTTGGAAGCTCCTTGCGGAAGCTTGACGAGGCCCTGTTCCTTACGCTGGTTGTATACGGGATCGTCCTCAAGCTCAACACCCGCGCGGTTGGCTACCCATGCTGCCGGGAAGATCGAGAGGAACGTTGCAGGGATTAGAACGGCCAAAATCTGGAGGTAGCCCACGCCCATTGGCTCAAGCAACGAGGCCAAGAGGACGACTGCTGCAGAAATCGGCGACGCACAGATCGCCATCTGCGAAGCTACAACAGAAATGGACAATGGGCGGGACGGGCGAACCTTTCCTTCCTTGGCCACCTCGACAATGACCGGGAGGGTAGAAAAGGCGGTGTGACCAGTACCGGCAAGTACGGTCATGAGCCAGGTAACTACTGGTGCATAGAAGGTGATTCGCTTTGGATTCTTACGAAGGAATTTCTCGGCGAGATAGACCAAGTAATCCATACCGCCCGCGCGCTGCATGGCAGCGATGGCGGCGATAACGGTCATGATGATACCGATGACGTCGAAAGGAATGTCTTCGCGGGTAATTGGAACGCCGGTTAGACCGAGAACCAAGACGCCAAGGCCACCGGCCATACCGATTCCGATGGAACCGATTCGGGCACCCAGGTAAATCGCCGCTAGGACAATAAGAATGTGCACAACAACCATTGTGTGACTCCAATATTCGCAGCAGTACTGCAAGACAAGGTGGGTAAGTCGCGCCCTACCCGATGCCTGTGGGGTCAAGCACGACAACTGACTGTTTTTATTCTGCCCTATTTGAGCGAAAAAATGAGTACTTAAGCCCGATTGTGTCCACCTACACACCCGTAAGGAGGTTCCCCCTCATCCCTCCTCTCCTCCCCTCTTTTCTTTCTACATCTCGACAACTGTTGCCCGCAGACCCCACGTCTTTCTGCTGATGTGTCAATGAAAAGAATCAGCGCCCGCACACGCCAGTTATGGCGGTGCGAGCGCTGGAGGTAGCAGCCCTTGACTCCCTCATGTGCAGGGGGTGTCAACGCTGTGATTTATTCGTCAACGTAAAGCTGGCCACGGAACTCTGGGTGCATCAGGTTCTCAACAGACAGCACACGGTTGAGGGTCTCCTCGTCGAGCAAGCCCTTCTCCAGCACCAGCTCCTTGACGCCCTTGCCGGTCTCGAGGGACTCCTTGGCAATGAGGTCACCATTGTGGTGGCCGATGAACGGGTTCAGGTAGGTGACGATACCGATGGAGTTCTCCACGTAAGCACGGCAGACGTCAGCGTTAGCGGTAATACCCTCAACGCACTTCTCGCGCAGGGTATCCACAGCATTGCCCATGATGCGGATGGACTGGAAGAGGGCCTCACCGATAACCGGCTCCATGACGTTGAGCTGGAGCTGGCCAGCCTCAGCAGCCATGGTGACAACGTGGTCGTTACCAAAGATCTTGAAGCAGACCTGGTTAACAACCTCTGGGATAACCGGGTTGACCTTACCCGGCATGATGGAGGAACCAGCCTGACGGGGCGGGAGGTTGATCTCTGCCAGACCAGCACGCGGACCGGAAGACAGAAGGCGCAGGTCGTTACAGATCTTGGCCAGCTTCATGGCGGCACGCTTGATCGTGGAGTGCAGAAGCACGTAGGCGCCGCAGTCAGAGGTGGCTTCGATGAGATCGCGCGCGGTCTTGATCTCCAGACCGGTGACCTCAGACAGGGCGGCGGTGACCTGGTGGCGGTAGCCAGCCGGCGTATTCACGCCGGTACCAATGGCGGTAGCACCCAGGTTGATCTCGAGGAGACGCTTCTGGGAATCGCGCAGGATGGCCTGCTCCTCAGCGAGGTTGTGGGCGAAAGCCTTGAACTCGTCGCCGAGAGTCATCGGCACAGCGTCCTGCAGCTGGGTACGGCCCATCTTCAGGATGTCGTAGAAGTCGTTGCCCTTGGCATGGAATGCAGCCTGAAGGGCATCGATACGCTCAATGAGGTCCTCCATGGCGTAGTACAGGCCGAGGCGGAAGCCAGTCGGGTACGCGTCGTTAGTGGACTGAGACATATTGACGTCATCATTCGGGTTAATGACGTCGTAGGCGCCCTTTTCCTCACCAAGGTGCTCAAGCGCCAGGTTAGCCACGACCTCGTTGGTGTTCATGTTGAGTGAGGTACCAGCGCCACCCTGGAAAACATCGAGCGGGAACTGATCCATGCAGCGCCCCTCTTCCAGAATCTGGTCACACGCCCAGATGATGGCTTCTGCCTTCTTCTTTGGCAGTACGTGAAGGCGGCGATTGGCCATTGCGGTGGCCTTCTTAACCTGAACCATGCCGCGGATAAAGTCCGGAATGGTGTTGATGGTTACGTAGGAAATCTGGAAGTTCTCAATTGCGCGCAACGTATGGACGCCGTAGTACGCGTTGTTGGGAACCTCCATGGAGCCGAGGAGGTCGGTTTCAGTACGAGTCTTTTTGGTGCTCGTAGTCTTCGGGGCCTTATTCGTGGCCTTCTCCTCAACCTCAGACTTGGCGGCCTTGGTCTCGGTCTGAGCATCCTTCTTAGTGGACTTTGCCATGATGGCTGACTCCTTGCATATAAATCGAAGAACGACGGTGGTCACTCTTCATCGTAGCCAGGAGTACGAATAAAATGTTTGGAATCTGCCCCTAAAATCGGGCAATTCGGAGATCTGACGCGAGAATTGCTTCCGCTCCGAGCTCGGCGAGGCTGTCCATGACCTGGTTAGCCATCTTGCGAGGAACCATCACACGGACTGCTACCCATCCATCACGTGCCAACGGGGAAATCGTCGGACCTGTTAAGCCAGGCGTGACAGCTTCGACATCCGGAAGATTCTCCTTGGCCACGTTGTAGTCGAGCATGACGTAGTGACGTGCGTTGAGGATGCCGCGAATACGGCCGAGCACAACGTTTTCTTCATCACTTAGTTCTTCCCCCGCGCGTTTTATGACAACAGCTTCCGATGCCACGATGGGGTCTCCGAAAGGCTCGAGTCCCTGCTGGCGAAGTGTGGCTCCCGTCGAGACGACGTCGGCAATCACATCGGCCACGCCCAGGTGGATGGAAATCTCGACCGCACCGTCGAGGCGAATGACCTCCGCTTCAATGCCGTTGGCAGCCAAGTGGTCTCGCACAACATTGGGGTATGAGGTGGCAATACGCTTGCCCTGCAGCTTGGCCACAGTCCATTCTTCACCAGCGGGCGCTGCATACCGAAACGTGGAAGCCCCAAACCCAAGGTTAAGCACCTCGTTGAACTTGGCGCGGGAGTCTTGGGCCAGGTCACGACCCGTAATGCCTAGGTCAAGCACGCCTTGAGCAACGTAGATGGCGATATCTTTAGGGCGAAGGAAGAAGAATTCAACGCCGTTCTCCTCATCCACGACGTTGAGCGATTTATTGTGTCCGCGGCCTTTGTAGCCGGCCTCCTTGAGGATTTCGAGAGCAGACTCGGACAGGGAACCCTTGTTGGGAACAGCAATTTTAATCATGGATGTTGCTTTCTCTAGAGGTAGCGGTAAATGTCATCGAGCTTCAGGCCGCGCTTATGGGCCATGACCTGTAGCCAATACAGCAGCTGTGACATTTCCTCAGCGAGTTCCTCATCGGACTGGTATTCCGCGGCGATCCATACCTCGCCAGCCTCTTCGATGATCTTCTTGCCCAGGTGGTGAATGCCTTTGTCATAGGCCTCCACGGTGCCGGAGCCTTCAGGTCTCTCGGCGATCTTCTGGGACAATTCCTCAAACAGGCTCTCAAAATTCTTCACAAGCGCATATTCTTCCACACCGCTGCATAGAAATCTGCTCTCCTGCCGAAACTAAAGCCGTCGCCCCCTATTCAGCGTTAGCGGTGGATGCGGGTGAACCAGGAATACACATCGTCTGCAGTAGCACCTACAAGGTGGCGCTCAGAATGCAGGTGGGAAATCTCTGTTGCCTCCGCAGGAACCTCAACGTGGTCACCTTCAGGAAGAGCGATGACGGCACAGCCAGCGTCGACAGCCGCACGCATTCCGGCAGCAGAGTCTTCAAACACGAGACACTCTCCTGGTTCCAGGCCGAGGCGCCGTGCGGCCTCGGCATACATGTCCGGAGCAGGTTTGCCATGGGGTACCTCGTCACCGCATATGGTGTCCACAAAGTAACTGCGGCCCAGCGCCTCAATAGCAGAATCCGCCACATAGCGTTCCGTATTGGTCGTCACCATCATCGGCATGCCGTGTGACTTGAGTTCGCTGAGCAGCTCAGGAACGCCAGGGAAAATCTCGAGGTGTTGAGCAAACAGCGATTTAACGTAGTCAAACATGAGCGTGCGATAGCGCTCCGTATCGCCTGGCTGCAAAGTCACGCCAGCCTTATCGGCGCAGATATCCAGCGTGTCCTCAAAGGTCGCGCCCACAGTGGCAAGACGCTCAGTTGGCGTGAGACGGCGTCCCAAGCTCTCTGAGAGATGGAACGTGGCCTCTTCCCACAACGGCTCGGAATTGGTAAGTGTGCCATCCATATCCCAGAAGATTGCGGATGGTCGACGAATCTGCACAGTCAATTAGAAGTCTAGCTCCGGAAGCTGCGAGAGGGCCTCATCGTCGGCGCCTGTGGCAGCCGAGGCAGAGTGAATAAGCTCGGTCAGCTCTTCCTTCTCCTCTGGCTCCAAAACAGCATCGGCATTCTTACGGTTGAAGGCTCCAAGCTTCTCTACTGATGGCTTCACTGCAGCGCTCAGAATCGGACCTTCTGGGTCATCTGGAAGCTTGTCCAAATTATCGAGGAAACCTTCGATAATCTCCTTCAGTTCCGGGAGGACTGCGGCATCGAAAGGTGCCTCCCAGAACTCCTTCTCATCCTCCTTGAGGTAATCGCCGGTGGCGAAGGATTGAAGGTTAGAAATGAACTCGTCAACGGTGGGCTGGAATTCTGCGCGAATGCTCATGAGCTAGATAATGCCTGAAGATCTCTAGAGGCGCACGCCCAACAGAGAATTAACTGCGGTGCGGATGAGTGAGGCAGCGTCTGCAGTGCTCTCTTCGCTGGTATCAGCGCTTTCATTGATTGCCTCAGCTGCCCAGGCGTCAAGGGTTTCAAGCGCTCGTGGGGTGTCAAGATCGTCGGCCAAAGCTGCTCGCACATCCTGGATTACCGTCTGCACGGACTCCACAGAGCGTGGGCTCTTTGCGGCAGCACGCCAGTGCGTCAAACGCTCTTGAGCGGCACCAAGCACCTCATCAGACCAATCACGGTCTCCGCGGTAGTGGCCGGCATACACTCCGAGACGGATCGCAGAGGGGTCCACGCCAGCTTCAACTAGCTTGTGCACGAAGACGAGGTTTCCCAGTGACTTCGACATCTTCGTGCCCTCCAGTCCAATCATGCCGGAGTGGACGTAGACCTGTGCCATGCGTTCAACCTGGAGTGCAGCTTCTGCGTGGGCTGCGGAGAACTCGTGGTGCGGGAATTTCAAATCAGAGCCACCACCTTGAATCGTGAAGGTGGAACCAAGCCGGTTGGTGGCAATAGCAGAGCACTCGATGTGCCATCCCGGGCGGCCAGGACCGAAGGGAGACTCCCAGGCGGGTTCGCCGTCACGGTGTGCCCGCCAAATCAGAGCATCAAGGGGGTCACGCTTGCCGGGGCGGTCGGGGTCACCGCCACGCTCGGCAAAGAATGTCTCCATCTGCCCGCGCGAGTAGTTGGACTCATAACCAAAGTTATCCGTGGCCTGGATTGACGCGTAGACATCGGGATACTCTGGGTCATCGACGGTGTAGGCCGCGCCGACGTCGAGAAGCTTCTGCACCATCTCCGTAATCTCATCAATAGCTTCCATCGCTCCGATGAAATGCTGCGGTGGGATCACAGACAATAGCTCCATATCGGAGCGGAAGAGATTAATCTGCGAAGTACCCAACTCGCGCCAATCCACGCCATCGCGCTCGGCCCTTTCAAAAAGTGGGTCGTCGACGTCGGTGATGTTTTGCGCGTAGTTGACCTTATAGCCGTTGTCCAGCAGCTGGCGATAAATAAGGTCAAAGGTAAGATACGTTGCCGCATGGCCCAAATGAGTGGAGTCGTACGGCGTAATGCCACAGACGTATATGCTGGCGGTATCACCCGTGATGTCTACCTTTGAGACAACCTCATCGGCCGAATCATAAAGGTGAAGCGGGGCGGGAGTGCCAGGTACAGAATCGACGTGGGGTGTAGGCCAAGAATGCATGTCCACAATCCTAACGCGCGCCCTGCTCTGATGACACGACCGCGGCTATCAAACCTTGCTTTGGGGCGAACTCTAGGGCGCGAGCACTCCCAGAGCCAGCAAGATCATGACGATAATGCCGACCGGGATGCGGTAAGCAGCGAACCACTCGAAGGAGTGGTTACCCACAAACTTCAGCAACCATGCGATGGAGGCGTAGCCGACGATGAAGGCAATACCTGTTCCCACGAGAAGTTGCATACCGGTAGCGGACTGACCAACGGTGGGGCCGAAGGCGTCGCCCAGCGAGAAGAGCCCGGAAGCCATCACTGCCGGAATGGCCAGAAGGAAGCTGAAACGGGTAGCTACCTCGCGGTCAAGGCCAAGGAAAAGGCCACCAGAAATCGTACCGCCGGAGCGGGACACACCGGGGATAAGCGCAAGGCACTGGCACAGGCCCATGACGATGGCATCACGCATGGTTAGTTCCTCAAAGCTGCGGGTCTTTTTACCCATACGCTCAGCCGCGATGAAGACGAAGGAAAAGAGCACCAACATAGAAGCCGTGATCCATAGATTGCGGAGGTTATCACGGATTAAGTCTTTGCCAAGGACGCCAAGAATGCCAATAGGAATGGAGCCGACGATAACCATCCACCCCATGCGATAGTCTTGGCCGCGCTTGTCCTTGTTGGCAAGGCCAATGAACCAACCTTTGAGGATCTCCCAGATCATGCCAGCGAAATACACGATGACGGCAAGCTCGGTACCGAGCTGAATGACGGCGGTAAAGGAAGCGCCTGCGTCCTGCCCCCAGAAGAGCGTAGAGACGATGCGCAGGTGGCCAGACGAGCTCACGGGCAAGAATTCGGTGAGTCCTTGGACAAGGGACAGAACAATGACCTGCATCCAGGTCATGGCGTCAGTAGCAGCTGTTGTAGTCACTCGCGACAGCCTACTCGTCCCATTTGCGGCTTCCGGTTTGCACCACGCTGGCTGCTAGGATGTGAAATCGTGAAAATGCGTCGAGTTTTGCTTTCTTGTGCCCTTCTCACCAGCACGTCTGCCCTCGCAGCGTGTGATCCCACGGTGGGAGTAGGAGGGGATCCCAACTCGGCCGTCTACGGCCAAGCTGAACCTGCTAACTCCCCTGCCACGCAGGACGCTGCTGGAAAGGTTGTGGATTTCGACAAGGTCACTGACGTCGCTGCAGTGGGCAACGTACTCGCGGTCCGCACCGCAGAAGCCCTCACGGTAGGCACCCAGTCTGACTTTGAGGCGGATAAGGCAACGCGCGTGGACATCGATAAGCACTGCGGAGACCTCACTGCATCTCCATCTCATTTTGTCGTAGCCTGCGGGGACAAGGTTCTCCTCATTGATCCACAGCAGCCAGCTTCCCCGCAAAAGCTCGCGGTGGATGAGGAAGCACCAGTGACAGTCGCCGCCGAAACCTCTACCGGTGAGATCTTCGTGGGCTCGGCGGATTCGACGACTGTAGGCGTTTACAAGGACGGCAAGAGAACTGGCACTATCAAGGTAGAAGCAGGCAGTGACCAGCTTATTTCCGTGCCTAATCCGGATGGGGCGGATGGCGTCGTCCGCGTTCTGCGCCAGGACTCCACAATCCAATCCCTGGATTGGGAGAAGGACCGCGCCGGCGGACGTCTGCGCGTGGGCCAGGGTGTTGGTCAGATTGCCGGCGGTGACGGAGCGGTGGTGGTGGCTTCGGATACCGTGGGCAAACGTGTGGCCATCTACACCGCGAGCGACGTTATCCGTCTCCACCAGTTCGGCAACACGGAGGGCACGCCCTGGGCTGTAGCTTGGGACAATGAACGGGAGTTGGCGTGGGTTACCACCACAGATAACAATCTGCTTCATGCCTACACCGTCTCCTCCGGAGTTCCGGAACTCACCGGAAGCGTTGAAACGGTAGCAGGCGCGCAGAATATCGCCGTGCTTGACGACGGCACAGTGGTCGCCGCTTCCGCTAACGGTGACGGGCTGCAGTTCATCAACGATCCGGAGCTAGACGGCTCCTAGTCTCTGAGGCGCTGTTCTCCGCTATCCCAATCCACTACTCGCTTTCCCCCTGCCACTATGGACTAGAAGGATTATTCATGCAGTATTCCGCGCTCGACCGCGCTCGCCACGCCGCATATCAGGTTGCTCTTAAGGGAATGTTTCGGCTGAGCCCAGAGCGCATCCACGGCATTATCACCATGGGCCTTGCTGGCCTGCAGGCAGTTGGCCCCGCTAACCGGTTGTTGGCGAAGGTGCTGCCAGTCACTGATCCCATGCTGGAACAGGAAGTCTTCGGTGTTCGGTTCCCCCGCCCGTTGGGCCTTGCTGCTGGTTTCGACAAGAATGCCTCCTCCCCCGATGTGTGGGCTACGATGGGCTTCGGCTACGCGGAGTTGGGCACTATTACGCCAAAGGCACAGCCAGGAAACCCGGCTCCCCGACTATTCCGACTCAAACCGGACAAGGCCATCCTCAACCGCATGGGCTTCAACAATGAGGGAGCGCTCCATGCCGCGCGTAACCTGCGCAAGCGCCGCTACAACGACGTCATCGGCATTAATATTGGCAAGAACAAAGTGACCACGCCTGAGCACGCTGTGGACGATTACCGCCAGTGCGCGTCGCTCCTCGGGGATCTGGTTGATTTTGTGGTGGTCAATGTCTCTTCCCCTAACACCCCTGGCTTGCGTGACTTGCAGGCGGTGGAGTCGTTGCGCCCGATTATGGAGGCAGTCGTGGAATCCACGTCCCGCCCTGTTTTGGTGAAGATTGCGCCGGATTTGTCGGACGAAGATATAGATGCAGTGGCTGATATGGCTGTCGAGGTGGGCCTTGCTGGCATCGTGGCGACCAACACGACGATTTCTCGTGAGGGCCTTTGCACACCGGCTGATGAAGTAGCGGCGATGGGCGCCGGCGGTGTGTCGGGACCTCCGGTCGCGGCGCGTTCTCTAGAGGTGCTCAAGCGCCTCAATGCCCGCGTGGGCGATGAGCTCGTTCTCATCTCCGTGGGCGGTATTTCCACCCCTGAAGAAGCCTGGGAGCGGATCACCGCTGGCGCTTCCTTGCTGCAAGGTTATACCGGCATGATTTACGGCGGCCCAGACTGGATTCGCGATATTCACCGTGGCATTGCGCTCCAGCTGCGCAACCACGGTCTACGGAATATTTCCGAGGCCGTGGGGTCCGGCTTGGGATGGATTGATTAATGCACCGTGCGGCGAATGACCGCCGCACACAAACCTGCGCCCACGGCGTAGAGGAAGACCACGTATTGCCCCATCGTGGTGAGAACCGTGCTCGGTAGAGCGCGGCTCGCCACGATAAGGACGAGGGCGAGCACGAGCGCGATGATTTGTTCGCGGCTGCCCCGCTGGTCGCGCCGCTGAGTGCTGAATGCGCCGACGAGAAGCGCTGCGCCCACGATGGCGAGACGCCGCCATGTCCACTCAAAAGTAGCTCCCCATCCGTCGGTAAAGATGGAGACCAGCCCGAAGAGTGCTAGCACGGCGGCCAGCAAGGTAAATGCCCCACCTACTCGTAGTCCGGCAGGGATAGCTACTCCGTCGGTTTCGGGATGATTAGTCATTCTTCTGAGTGTAACGGGGGCGAACTAGTGAGCCTCGTACCAGCCCCAAGTAACCGCGCGGCCCAACGTGTGGAAGAAAAGATTGAAACCCAGCACGGTAGGCGTGGCGTCAGGGTCAATATCGAGCTTTTCAACGTCCACAGCATGGACGGCGAAAAGGTAGCGGTGCGGGGCATGACCAGCCGGCGGTTGGGGGCCATAGTAGACACGCTGGCCGGAGTCACCGCGCAGGCTGACAACGCCCTCAAGTCCCAGGTCCTCAGCGGATCCTGCCCCCGTAGGGAGCTCACGCACATCCGCAGGGATGTTGAAGACAGCCCAGTGCCAGAATCCGGAACCCGTCGGTGCGTCTGGGTCGAAACACGTCACAGCAAAGGATTTCGTCCCTTCGGGTACATCAGTCCACGCCAGCCGCGGGGAAACATTCTCCGGCGCACGGAACTTCTCAGCGATCTCCGCGCCTTCTTCGATATCGGTAGAGGTCACGGTGAACGCTGCTACCTCCCCCAACGGGGCGTAAGGATCCGGCCCCGGGAAGCGAGAGTCCGCAGCATAGCTCGGCGTGGTAGTTGCAGTCTTGTCAGATGTGTTGCTAGTCATACTTCCTTTCTACTGGACAGAACTTTTGTCCGCAGAAGATTCACTCACTATCAACTTTCATCGGTGTGTTTTAGCACGCCAGTAGACGCAGAAAAGTGCAGGATGACATGGCGATTTGTGTACTGCAGGCTAATCGGGATACAGTATGCGAGTGCCCAGCCGAGAGGCTGAACAAACACCCTAGCCCGGGTGGCGGAATGGCAGACGCGCTAGCTTGAGGTGCTAGTGTCCTATTAACGGACGTGGGGGTTCAAGTCCCCCCTCGGGCACAGTGTGAAGTCTCGAGACATCGTTCCGGTCGGTGTCTCGAGATTTTTCGTTTTTGGAGCCGAGCCCGACATACAGGCTGAGACCACATTCACGGCAGATAAGGGCCAGAAACTGAATTTTGGCCACTATCTACGGTGAATGACAGTGACAGGTATTCGAGACCTGGTTCCGACCTCAGCCGTCGTTCATAGGTTCAGTCACACTTCTAGAAATGTTCCTGAAAGCGCTAGAAGCAGCAGAGCTAGGCCTTACTCCGGCTAAATTTCAGCACCCGTCACTTCGGTGCGGAAAAGCCGCAGAGGATCGATGTCTCCGAACCAGACGTCCCCTCAGGCACATAACTTAGCCCCGCGCTTCACTGAGGAATGAAAGAGTCAGTGAAGCGTGGGGTTTCTGTTTGCCGGTACAGTGGGGCGTGACATGAGCCACGAAGCGCTCTTATCCCCTATCCGCGTGCCATTCAAGGAGTTCTGTATGACGGCGACCTTCACGTACCTCGACCCGTTTACCGCCCAACGCAAGGTCATCGATGCTCCAGAGGGCTCCGAGTATGTCGTCGTCAAGCGCCGCGGTGAGGCCGTCGTGGACGGTGAGGTTATGAGCTTCCACGCCACGCATTCTGAGGCTCGTGATGCTGTCATGGCTGGGCTCACGGAGGAGTTTAAGACGGCAGTGGATAATGAGCCTATCTACGTCACTCATGCGCGCCTGCGTGGCGAGTATGCGCGCTACGTTAACCTTTAGACGGTCACATGCTGTGGGGTGGGCTTAAATTTTAAGCCAGCGGGGTTAACTCTTCGACGACCGTGGCCTTCTTCTTTCCGGTGAAGTAGCTATGGAGGCCCTTGATAACGATTGGTGCTACGGAGATCACTACGACAAGAATCATGATTTTGTCGATGGAATCCGCGATGCCTGGGATGCTGCCGAGGAAGACGCCAATCAGGTTCATGGATACAACCCAGGTCACTGCTCCGCTAACGTTCCAGCCCACAAAGTTCTTGTAGGGCATGTTTGCCGTGCCAGCGGCAACTGGAATGTAGGTGCGTACGATGGGCACGAAACGGCCTAGGACGAGCGCCAGAGGGCCATGCTTGCGGAAGAAATCCTCGGCTGAGCGGAGGTACTCCAGCTTGAGAATCCTCGCGTCCTTCTTAAAAAGGCCGCGGCCAAAGCGGTGTCCAATCCAAAAGCCCACCTGGTCGCCGATAATTGCGGCTGCCATGCCGACAAACACGAGGGCCCAAATAGACACGTGCAGCTCGTGGCGCAGGGTCGCTGCCATGACGAGGAGTGAGTCGCCGGGCAGGAATGGGAATAATACGCCAGATTCAATAAAGACGACAACGGCCAGTCCGGCCACCACCCAGGGGCCAAACGCCTCAAGCAAGGTGGCTGCGTCCATGTAGGACGTGAGGTTGTGTAGAAAGTCCATGGAGGGTTCTCCTAGCGATAAGGCGCGCTCCGTGCGCGCGAACGTGTATCAGTATCCTCCTGCTTCGCTGGCAACGACGAATCGAAAGTGGCTGCCCCAGCAACTTGTTTCCAACACCACAGGAAACTGCCAGCTGCCAGCCCGGATGTAGGTGACGCGACCAACAGCGCTAGGCTTATTCCCCATGGGCTCACGGTGGATTCGCAATGCAGGTGACTTCCTAAGATCGCTAGGATTCGCCGCGTGGAACAGCGTGCGCGCATGGTCATGGCGGCGTTGGCTCCTCGTAGGTGTCGGCTGCGCGGCACTGGTGGTAGCGGCCGCGCTTGTCGACGTCCCCGATACCGCCGCCCTACGCCAGTGGTCGGAAGACCTCGGCCCGTGGTTTGTCGTGGCCTTTACTGCCGCCTACGTCCTTTTCACGCAGTTCCCTATCCCGCGCACCGTGTGGACAGTGGCCGCTGGCGTGCTTTTTGGCCCGTGGTTGGGGCTTGGAGTGTCGCTCGTGGCTTTAACGATCTCCGCAACGCTGTCGCTTCTCGTGGTTCGGCGTCTTTTGGGCGAGTGGATTCGCCCCCATCTAAGCCATCCGGCGGTATTCACGATCAACTCACGTTTGGAAAGTCGCGGTTGGTTGGCTATTGCTTCGCTTCGACTCGTCGCAGGAGTTCCATTTTGCTTAGTAAACTACGTAGCGGCGCTCACTCCTATTCCCGTCGCACACTTTGCACTAGCAACACTTTTTGGATCCATTCCAACTACGGCTATTGGCGTCTTCCTGGGTGACGCTTTGAGCGGGCAGACTGATCCCTTGACCATCGTCGCACTCATCGCAGCCACGGTGCTGGGCGTTGCCGGCCTGGTGCTCGACACGCGCCTGCCCGCACGGCCCTCGGTAAGCGCCCAGGTCAAGCACAAAGAGTAGACTGAGGCTAATTTCTCGTCGGAAGGAGTCTCCCACAGTGCTAGCAGTCCATGCCCGCTACCGCGGCCGTTCAGTGCGCCGTGCCGAATTGGTGCAGCGTTCCGCCGCTGCCCTATCTACTTTGGAGGGCATCGGGGAGTTTGAAGTACTCGGAGTAGAAGACATTTGTGCGGTGGCCTATTCGGCCTCCTCGGTCTGCGATGTGGTGATGGCGTTGCTCGCTGATGGTGACTGGGCCATCGGCATCGGTGTTATTCCCGGCGACGATGCTAGCGACAAAGAAACTCGCGCTGTCGCTACGGCAGCCGTCAAGGGCTCTGCCCGCGCGGGTCACGTCTACGCCAAGGTCGATCGCCGTGGCCGCGCGGCGGAAGCCAATGACATTGCCGCCGCCTTCGCGCTACTTGGATTCGTCCTCAACAAGCGCACAATGGAAGGCCGCGAAGCCACATCACTAGTACGTGGCGGACTTAACCAAAACGAGGCGGCTGAAGAGCTCGGCATTTCCAAGCAGGCCATGTCCCAGCGCCTCCAAGCTGCAGGATGGGCTGCAGAGACTGCTGGATGGCAACTCGCGGTCAATCTCATTGAGCGCGCTAACTCGACGAACTAGGCAGTGACACTATCTTTACAGGAGATCTTCCTTCTTTAACTCCGGCGTGGTGACGAAATCCACGAGACGTTCCACCGCACCGATCAGCGTTGAATCAAGATCGCGGAAGGAACTCACCGCGTTGTAGACACGACTCCACCCTTCCTTGGGGTCGGACCATCCCAGACGAGCGCAGGTACCTGTCTTCCAATCTTCACCGTAAGGAACCTCAGGCCAGGCGCGAAAACCAAGGCGTTCGGGCTTTACTGCGGCCCAAATATCGATGAACGGATGCCCCGTCACCAAGACGTGCTCACCCACTGTCTGTGTTAGTCGCGTTTCCTTGGACCCTTTCACGAGGTGATCAGCCAATACCCCAACTCGACGCCCAGGACCGGGCTGGAACTCAGCAAGGCGCTCCTCCAAGTTGTCGAGGCCCTCGAGATATTCCACGACCACTCCTTCCACACGCAAGTCATGGCCCCATACCTTTTCCACGATCGCGGCATCATGGACACCTTCCACCCAGATGCGGGAAGGTGCAGCCACCTTGGCCTCAACGTTCTCTACGCGGCGCGAGCCCGAATTAGATTTTCGCGGCGCCTGCTTCTCTACATAGCGAGTCAGGGTGACAGGTTGGCCCTCCAGAAGAAAGCCACCTTTGATTAAGTTGAAGACGCGCTCCACTCCGTGGCGATCTTCAAGCCGGACCACTGGGCCCCATGCTGTCTTATCGACGCCCATCACAGCGCCCACAAAGTCATCTCCCCGGACTTCTACTACCATGCCGGGTTCGGCGGGAACCTCAGGGTACTGCGGTTTGTGGGTGCGTGCATGTCCGGCGAAAATATCGCCGCCATAGGGGTCTCGGGGATTGATGCTCATAACGGTCAACCCTATCGTCTACACTGGCCAGCCATGGATATGCGCGCCGAGGTCTGGTCCCCTGTTCAAAACGTCTCCGTGTGGCTCGGAGCATGGTTGTGGGGCCACGAATCCACCGATGACTTCCTCGATGCCATTACAGAGTTGGGCGGTGAACAGCTTGGGCCAGAAGGAAGTCCCTTCGTTACCCTTCTCGCTCACCTGCGCCGCGAAACGGCTGACATCATTGCCCGCGGTGAGCGCGAACCGCTTGTGCGTCTTATCCTGTCAGGGCCTGGCGAAGCACCAGCGCTACCGGCCGGCACTGCGTCCGCCCGAGCCGCTTCAGAAAACTCGGCCGGCGCTATCGTGGTGCGCACCAACGATCGCGATAGTCATCTGGTTCTCATCCCCAGTTATGCCGACGGCGCAACTATCTGGACTCTCATCGAGGAAACAGCCCCACTGCCCGCCCCCGCGTGGCTGAGCCCAGGCGATGCCGATGCGCTGTTGAGTCAAGCCACCAATGAATCGGCAGCGCTTATCGAGGCCACCGGATATACGAGTGATGTTCTCCCCAACCCCCGACTCACTGTGGGTACCCTCAGCGATTTCTACGACACTCCAGGCCTGCCATCTGCGGTGCCAGCGCGCGCCGCGAAGCTTTTCGCGCGCGCCGACCGCGTCGCCGCCATCATTGAAGCGGTCACGGACCGTATCCAAGACCACAGCCTCGACCCGCAATTACTCCGGTTGTGGCGGCATATCCGCCAAGCGCGCATGGCCGGGGTGGCCTACGCGCTCACCGATTTTGCGCGTTAGTGCGACTTCTTCAACGACCAGATATCGCAGCATCCCTCTGCACACGGAGCACCGTTAACGGTGCAGCCTTGGACGGTCACGTTGCCTAGGGATGCTGGTTCAGTTCCTTGCTCCAGTTCATCTATGAGATCGATGACCAAGGAGGCGAAGCGCTGTGATGGGCCGGCCGTTCGTGTGCGATACACGCTCACGCCCATCTCATCAGCTGCTTTTTTCAGCTCAGAATCGAGGTCCCAGATAACTTCCATATGATCCGAAATGAAGCCGATTGGGCATGCAACAACGGCCTCAACACCATCATTAGTGTGAATCGCTTTGGTGTGGTCCACAATGTCTGGCTCCAACCACGGGGTAGCTGGGTTACCGGAACGGGATTGCCACACAAGGTCATAGTCGCCCACTCCAGCTGCCTCAGCGACGAGGCGAGAAGCCTCGGCGACTTGGCGGGAGTAGATGTGCTTGTCTCCTTCCGCACCACCGACAGCATCGTGCGCCGAAGGCACAGAGTGCGCCGTGAACAGCATGCGGGTATTCGGGAGTTTGTCCTTCGGTACCTCCGCATATGCCTCACGAATTGCCTCTGCCATCTCCTCAACGAACTTCGGGTGGTCGAAGAACTGGCGCAGCTTAGTGAAGGTAATCTCCGGCAGTCCCTTTTCCTCGGCGTAGGCGCGCAACTTGATGATGTCCTCGTCGTACTGCCGGCAGGCGCTGTAGCCTCCCCACGCTGAGGTAGCAAAAACCGCGACGTTGCGGATGCCATCAGCAGCCATCTGCTCAACCGCCTCGGTACCGAACGGGTGCCAGTTACGGTTACCAAAGTAAATTGGTAGATTATGTCCGCGATTTTTCAGTTCTGCTTCGAGGTTGTCAATGATTTCGCGGTTCAAAGCATTGAGGGGGCTCACACCATCAAAATGGAAATAATGTTCGCCTACCACCTCTAGGCGTTCACGCGGGATACCACGACCGCGGGTGACATTCTCCAAAAACGGAACGACCTCCTCGTTTCCTTCCGGGCCACCGAAAGAAAGAACGAGGAGGGCGTCAAAAGTGGAGGGTGCTCGGCCAGTGCTCGAACCGGCACCGGGGGCAGTACGCTGTGCTTCAGTCATACGGCCCAGTTTAGCAATGGTCTTATCTAAATCAGACGCACGGCATACGGAGCCATTCCCGCCTGTCGGACTGGTGTGATGCTGACATTCTGGCCAGATTGAGGAGCCTCGACCATGGTGCCATCACCCAGGTAGATAGCGACGTGCTGGTTACCGCTTGGGCCGTAGAAGATCAGGTCACCGCGTTCAATTTCGCTGGTCGAAATCTTCTCGCCCTTCTGATACTGATACCCCGTGTAATGCGGCAGGGAGATGCCCACGCCAGCAAAGGCGTAGAGGACGAGACCCGAGCAGTCGAAACCAACCTTGTTGTAATCGCCGTGAGAGTCAGCAACGCCTCCATCGCGGATACCCTGAGTCGGGCCATTGGCGTCACCGCCACCCCACGCATATGGGACACCGACCTGAGAGGTGGCGCGTTCGATGACGGTCTCGATCTGAGCTTCACGAGACGCATCGCCCAGCTTCGATGCTGCCTTATCGGTTACACTGTCAGTCGTTTCGAGGTCTTCCAACACACCAGAGAGGTCTGAGATGAGGGAATCCTCATCGGCTTCCTCGTCCTCATCGTCGAGACCAACAGAGGTAGTTGTCGACGTTGACGTCTCGGAGTCCTCACCCTGGAGGGCGAACAGCTTTGAGGAGCCCTGCGCCAAGGCGTCAATCTCCTCCGGTGTCAGACTATTACTGTGACTAGGTTGAGAGGCTGCCACCATCGATGCCACAGTGCCAACAACACCAATGCCCAAGGCAACGGTTTCCGGATCGATAGAGCGAGAATCGAGAGAGCTGCCACCGCTGTTGGCGCGGCGATCCGCACTCTTAGAGGAAAGCTCCTTGACATTAGGATCGGAAGAGAGCGTATCGGCAGCGCTAGAGAGTTCCTTCATCTCTTCTGGAGAAATCGACGGAGAAATGTGTTGAGCCTGCAGCGAGCGATCACGCGCTTCCTCCGCTGAGGGGCCCTCGACGGACGCTGGCTCAGAGGCTTCTGCGCCCGGTGTCGCGGCCGGCTCTTCCGTCTTCAGCGGTTCCTTTTCGTCAGGCTGGGCACCGTCGTCAGCGATACGCGATGCCTCTTCAGTCAAGTTTTTATCCTGGACATTGTTTCCAGTCTCAATTCTTGACTTTTCAGTATCGTCAACTCCCTTAGCTTTATTAAGCGCCTTATGAAGCTCGGACAGCTGAGATAGAAGGTCGGTTCGTTCCGCAGCGGAATCCTCAATAGTTGACTCCGATTCAGCGAGCAACTGACGTGCAGACGCCTCTGCTTCGGACGCCTGGTTCTCACGCTGCTCGGCAAGTTCTTGAGTCTTGCGCAGCTGAGATTCCTTGTTGGCCTTCTGAGTACGCTCCTGCTCCAGCTGGGTAAGAACGCCCTGCTGCTTATCGGACTGGGAGCGAAGGAAAGACTGACGCTCGAGCATGTCGGAGCGAGCGTCCTTACCGGCTGCATGCGATACGGCGTCGGATGTATTGGCGCGGCGATAAGCAGAACGTGAGATATCGTCGAGCTTCGCCTGAGCCTTCGCCACATCATCCTCGGCAGTGTCGAGCTGCTTGCGTGCCGTGGTGGTACCACGACGTGCCTGCTCGGCCTTCGTCCGGGCGTCGTTAAGATCGACGAGCGCCCGGTTCACTGCCTCACGCTGGGAGCCGATTGTGGCCTCAGCCTCGGCGATGCGTTGCTCAACCTGGGCAATGGCCCCGGCAAGGTCTGCAATGGAGGGGTTGTCAGAAGATAGCAGCTCTTTAACGTTGAGCTGCTCTGGTTCCGCCGCTACTGCTGGCGCTAGAGATGAAACTGTAGACAAAGCGGCGGTCGTCGCGATGGCAGCGCACACTGCCCTGAGACGACGAAAGCCGAAAGATGAAGTGGTGGCCACGAGAATAGTCTCCTCAACGCCTACCTAGCCCTGGCCCCAACAACTACATGAAAGGGTACAACGATGATTTGTCCCTCTCCCCAGTCGTAACGACGAAGTGGAGCGAGGTTGCTTGAGTTGCGGATACAGGGGCTTCCCTACTTCCTACGAGTTCAAACCACGATTGAGGTGGTGCTCAATGAACATGCACAAGGAAGGAGTGGGAGGGCCATTCTGGAGAGGCGAACTTATGAGAGGTCCTGTCACTAGCGAGGACGTGGATGATCTATCGCGGGTGTACACCGACGCTAATCCGAGACCGCGTACATGGAGATGGGTCATCCATGTGCTCTAGGGTCCCGATTGCGAAGGGGCACACGCTACACGGAGAACACCGCACTGCGAGGTTCCTCCTCGCCAGGCGCCGCGCGCATAGCGAAATGACCGCACACCCTAGAGGCAGCAGGCATCGACATGGCTGGCACCTGACCGGGAACCGACAGGACGAGATTGCGCAGCACTCCAATCAAAGAGTGCATGTGAAGCGTAAAGGAGCCTCTCCCACTCGGAAGGTAGGTGTCTTTGTGATGAAAAGTCGAACACTGGTACCGACTGCACAAAGCAGCTCATTCTGCTGCGCGCTGTGAGGCGCGGCGTTCATCCGCCAGGCGGTGATCCTCAACTGCCGTAATCGCTCGTGGCGTGCTTCCCCACATACCCGTGCGTCGTCTCTGTTGAGAGTCAAGGCTTGGCCCATGAACACATGGAGCAAGAGTCAACCCGTGAGTCGATACGTGAACCATACGTCACCGACACGCCATGTCGCACACTTTCCTCATTTTTCACATGAGTTAAGTCCAGCCACAGAGCCTTACAGGAGCACCTTACCTGCAACAATTTCGTTACCAACGTGTGACTGTGATGTTTGTCACTAATATGTAACGTACTCTCTCTGCGGCAGGTTGCCGCGGGTCAAAGTGGGCCAGACGACGTCTAGTCAAATGCTTCGTCAGATGCCCAGCAGTCTTCAACACGGCTACCACACGACAAGGTTCGGGACTTGTCCCCATTTTTCTGGCCGAGCCCAACTTCGCCTTAAATCAGCGGCAACTGTGGCGCCCGATTCCGCCCCGAGTGACGATGGTTGGCACCTTCACAACCAAGCCGATACTCAACGCCTTGAAGCCACGCCTGGGCAACTGAATTCTCCCCCAAGCATCTTGCCCTTACCCCCACAGATAAAGCTTTCGCGTTGTCGATTCAAGCCCCTACAGGTAGCGCAGATCCGGCACCGCGTCGCGCCCTACCTCGGGCCACTTAGGCGCCGTCGGTGAGGCCGAACGCAGAACCACTTCTCCAAGTCGCAACCACTCCCCCGGGCCCAAAGTAAAGGCTTAGTGGTTGATTTCCACCACTTCCCTACCCTTCTCCCATCATTCCTTACGGACCTCCAGGCAGTCCGTTTACGGGCTATTGGGACCTCTTTACTGCCTGCCGCAGACCCCCTGTTGTAACGAGCTTTGCGCCGCCATCTGAGCGTGCCAGAGGTCTTTATTAAGAAGGCCCTCAGGCCGAATTCGGGTGACCTAATCAGAGGCTCGGTGGCTATCTGCGGGCGCGTGGTGCCGCCCGCTCCAGGGGGTTGAATTCCATGGATCTCAGAGCGGATAATCAACCCCTTTGGCTGGCCGGAGAAGTGACAGTGGACGCCGCGGATTGAGAGTCGACCTTGTGCCCCGGCTAGCCCACCGTAGCCTCAACGACATCTGTGGCCGGTTTCGTTGCGGGCGCTTGTCGAGCCGCGTGGCGGAATGCGGTGAAGGCAGCCAACGCTGCGAGGCAGAAAAATATTCCAACAATGGGAACCCACGGGACTGAGAAATCATCTGCCGTGGCATAGAAGTCGTTCACCAGTGTGACCTGATCGAGACCTGTCGGCAGGGAATCCTCAGCTGCTTCAATAGCCGCCCGGTCGTAGGAATCGCTCACCACCGACACCTTCATGGGTGCCTGAAGGATGACAGTGTCTAGACCGGTCCTATCTTGAAGAGTGGTTGCGAGATCGCGCAGATCCGGAATTTTCTCCGGAAACACGTCAACAACCGCTACCCCATGATCAGGATGAAGGGAGGCGATGATGGGCTCCTGGAGGGCGTCGTCAAGCGCTAGCTCTGGGTTGGAGAAGGCGACACCGTCGTCCGAGAGTTGCTCGGCGATGGCATCTACATCTACGCCGGCCGGGATCATGGAGTACTCCTTACTGTTGTGCAGCCTCGAGCCTAAGCACGTGACGGCAAGTGAAGGGTGGGTGACGCGCCGGTACCCCCGAAATGGATGAAACAGAACGGGCGTACTGTTATAGTGGCCCCAACCGCAGGTTCCAGCCTCTACAATAGATAAGGAACCTTCGCGTTCTGAGAACGTCGATGTGCCGCAGTCCCTCCGGACGCCGGTACGGCCTCGATGAGCTCGATGGACCTTTATTAAGTGTTCGACAACCCACAAGCGAAAAGCAAGGAATGGAGCTCCCTGTGACTGAAAGCCTGAACTCCTTCGGCGCCAAGAAGACCCTTGATGTCAACGGTAAGTCCTATGACTACTTCGACATCAACGCGGTTGAGGGCCTGGAGAAGCTGCCGTACTCCCTTAAGGTGCTGGCTGAGAACCAGCTGCGCTACGAGGATGGCAAGAACGTAACCAAGGATCACATTAACGCTTTGGCGAACTGGGATCCGTCCGCAGAACCGGATACCGAGATCCAGTTCACCCCGGCTCGTGTCCTCATGCAGGACTTCACCGGCGTTCCCTGTGTGGTCGACCTCGCTACCATGCGTGAGGCCATCGCTACTCTCGGCGGCAAGCCGGATCAGGTGAACCCGCTCAACCCGGCAGAGATGGTTATTGACCACTCCGTTATTGTTGAGGCCTTCGGTTCCTCCGAGGCTCTGGAGAAGAACGTTGAGATCGAGTACGAGCGCAACCAGGAGCGTTACCAGTTCCTGCGTTGGGGCGCCGAGAACTTCTCCAACTTCCGCGTTGTTCCTCCGGGAACCGGTATTGTCCACCAGGTCAACATCGAGTACCTGTCCCGCGTCGTCTTTGACAACGAGGGCGTTGCTTACCCAGATACCTGTATCGGTACTGACTCCCACACCACCATGGAGAACGGCCTCGGCATCTTGGGCTGGGGCGTTGGCGGCATCGAGGCTGAGGCAGCCATGCTGGGCCAGCCGGTCTCCATGCTTATCCCACGCGTCGTCGGCTTCAAGCTCACCGGTGAGATTCCGACCGGCGTGACGGCTACCGACGTTGTTCTGACTATTACTGAGATGCTCCGTGAGCACGGCGTGGTTCAGAAGTTTGTCGAGTTCTACGGCAACGGTGTGAAGTCCGTGCCGCTGGCTAACCGCGCCACCATCGGCAACATGTCCCCAGAGTTCGGCTCCACCGCTGCGATCTTCCCGATCGACGAGGAGACCATCAAGTACCTCGAGCTCACCGGTCGCCCGCAGGAGCAGATCGACCGTGTTGAAGCATACGCCAAGGCTCAGGGCATGTGGCTGGAGCAGGATGCTCCGGAGGCTAAGTACTCCGAGTACCTCGAGCTGGACCTGTCCACCGTCAAGCCTTCCATCGCTGGCCCGAAGCGCCCGCAGGACCGCATCCTGCTTTCTGAGGCAAAGGAGCAGTTCCGTAAGGATCTGCCGACCTACGCTTCTGGTGACGTCGTCGCCGACGAATCCACCATTGAGGCAAAGCGCATGACCGCTGAGGGCGGCGACGAGAACTCCCTCGTTGACGTTACCGGTGGCCTTAACAAGTCCCGCGCAGGTCAGGGTGAGTCCGCAGCCAAGGGTAGCTCCGGCCGTCAATCCAACCCAGTGACTGTTACCTCCGCGAACGGTGGCGAGTACACCCTGGACCACGGCATGGTCGCTATTGCTTCCATCACTTCCTGCACCAACACCTCCAACCCGTCCGTCATGGTTGGCGCTGGCCTCATCGCCCGCAAGGCGGCTGAGAAGGGCCTCAAGTCCAAGCCGTGGGTTAAGACCATTTGCGCACCGGGTTCCCAGGTAGTTGACGGCTACTTCCAGCGCGCAGACCTGTGGAAGGACCTCGAGGCTCTCGGCTTCTACCTCTCCGGCTTCGGATGCACCACCTGTATTGGTAACTCCGGCCCGCTGCCGGAGGAAATCTCCAACGCCATCAATGAGCACGACCTGGCTGCTACCGCAGTGCTGTCCGGTAACCGTAACTTTGAGGGCCGCATCTCCCCGGACGTCAAGATGAACTACTTGGCTTCCCCAATCATGGTCATCGCCTACGCTATTGCTGGCACCATGGACTTCGATTTCGAGACCCAGCCGCTGGGTCAAGACCAGGACGGCAACGATGTCTTCCTCAAGGACATCTGGCCTTCCCCGCAGGAGATCGAGGACACCATCCAGCAGGCAATCTCCCGCGAGCTCTACGAGGCTGACTACGCCGACGTGTTCAAGGGCGACGACGCATGGCGCAACCTGGATGTACCGGAGGGCAAGACCTTCGAGTGGAATGAGGATTCCACCTACATCCGCAAGGCTCCGTACTTCGACGGTATGCCGACTGAGCCGGAACCGGTTGAGGACATCAAGGGTGCTCGCGTCCTGGCTAAGCTCGGTGACTCCGTCACCACCGACCACATCTCCCCTGCTTCCTCCATTAAGCCGGGTACCCCTGCTGCTCAGTACCTGGATGAGAATGGTGTGGAGCGCCAGGACTACAACTCCCTGGGTTCCCGTCGTGGTAACCACGAGGTCATGATGCGCGGTACCTTCGCCAACATCCGCCTGCAGAACCAGCTGGTGGACGTTGCTGGTGGCTACACCCGCGACTTCACCCAGGCGGGCGCACCGCAGGCCTTCATCTTCGATGCTTGCGAGAACTACAAGGCCGCTGACATCCCGCTGGTCGTCCTGGCCGGCAAGGAATACGGCACCGGTTCTTCCCGTGACTGGGCTGCTAAGGGCACCAACCTGCTGGGCGTGAAGGCCGTTATTACCGAGTCCTTCGAGCGTATCCACCGCTCGAACCTCATCGGTATGGGCGTTATCCCGCTGCAGTTCCCGGAGGGCGAGTCCCACGAGTCCCTGGGCCTGGACGGTACCGAGACCTTCGACATCGACGGTATTGCAGCTCTTAACGAGGGCGGCATTCCGAAGTCGGTTCACGTGACCGCGACCAAGGAGTTCGGTGAGACCGTCGAGTTCGACGCCAAGGTTCGCATCGATACGCCTGGTGAGGCCGACTACTACCGCCACGGCGGCATTCTGCAGTACGTGCTGCGCCAGATGGTCAAGGCCTAAAGAGGCCCAGACCGCTGTGAGAGCCCACGAGGTGGGCTCTGCATAGCTCAGCGGAAGGCCAGCTAGCAACAATTTGAGTGCTGGCTGGCCTTTCTTTATCCACAAAGCTTTCCATTTACCGAGTCGTTGGAAAGTATTTCCCTACTCGGTTCCCTTCCCGTACCCACTATCGTTGCGGCAGATTCGTGCCGCGCTTCCTTCCAAGGAGATTGTCCAGCCATGCCGATTATGAGCGATTCCGAGCTCAACCGCCGCCGTAACGACATCCTCGTCGGGGCGAGAAAATGCTTCGCTGAGTATGGCTATGAAGGCGCGACAGTCCGCCGACTCGAAGAGGTCACTGGAAAATCACGCGGCGCCATCTTCCACCACTTTGGCGATAAGGAATCGCTCTTCCTTGCCTTGGCTCGGGAGGACGCCGCCCGGGAGGCAGAGGTCGTGGCCAACAATGGTCTGGTTGAGGTAATGAGTGAGATGCTTCGCCACCCAGAGCGTCACGACTGGCTCGCTACCCGCCTTGAGGTCACCTCAATGCTGCGTACCGATCCCTCTTTTGCCACCCGCTGGCGCGAGGAGCAGGAAGTCCTTGACAAAGCCGTGCGTGCCCGCTTGGAATCCAATGCTGAGAAGGGGCGACTCCGCGATGATGTGTCCATCGATACCTTGGTGACCTATCTGGAAACTTTCATGGACGGTTTCATTAACCGCCTTGCGCTGGGTGAAACGTCAAACCTGGAGCAAGTTCTTTCGTTGGTCGAGCAGACGATTCGTGGGTCACGTACTCAATAGCTGCGGATTTTTCTCCCCTGATTGCCACCCCTGATGGTCCACTAGTCCTCGTTACACTGTGTGGCATGGACCAAACTCCCCTACGACTTCCTCGTGCAAAGCTCCACATCTACTCAGGCGACAAGTCACGGCTCGCCCCTGCAGGATCCCACGCTCACGATGCACAACCAAACCCGCACGTCGATACGTCGGGTATACGTGAGGTAATAGAGGATGCCGGTCCTCAACCAGGGCGCCTCAAGTTCGGTGACATCGCCATCTGGCTCCCTATAGTTCTCGTTGGACTATTCATAAGTAGCGTGACGTTTTCTTTCCTCACCAGTGGTTTTGGCCCTCCCCAAAGACCGCATTCCGGGTTTGATCCATTTGCTTTGATCCCAGTCTTCGGCTGCCTCTTTGGCCTTTTCTTTGTGGGGCTTGGCGTGTGGAATGTCTTCAAAGCGATTGGCCGTGCTCGGCGTCTTCGTACCGCGTGGCAAAACGGCTGGATTGAATACCGGCCCGCTCTTATCGGTGAGCTCGTTTACTTGCGCAGCAAGACCGAAGGCTCGGAAAAGAATGAGAGGACCCATTTCTATTACTCCGCTCCACTCCTCATTCTTCGGCCAGACGGCTCTTTGTCGAACGCAACGTCCGGCGAGTTCCGTGGCAACTATCCGAACGCACTAAAGTCACGGGGCGCTGCCCTGTCAGAGGCTTCCCGCGCAGCAACCGTTGATTCCACCCGCAACAATGGGTGGACCGTAGCCGCATACCGTACGGGTAGCCAGGACTCTGAAGCAGAGATCCCTTGTGGATTATCCGCCAAGCAAATCGACGCCATTCTTCACTTCGCCGAACAGCGATGGATCACATAGCCGCCAAGGTCTTACACCCCACTCGCAGGATCCACACGGGTACTGCTCCCCTCAGGGCCTGTTGTTTATAGCCCCTAGCGTTTCACTACCGCTAACCTGTGAAGTATGACTCACTCTCCCATCCGGTTTCCGCGTACAAAGCTAAAAATCGCAGGTAAATTCCCAGAATCCCTTGCGCCCAAGGAATCCGAAACGCATGATTCTCAACCAAGGCAGGAGATCGACCGCAGCGGTATCAGGGAGGCCATTGATTCCACCGGCTTGCCCCCAGGGCGCGCCAGCGTCCACGATATGCTCTTTGGCTTCGTCTTTGGCTTCTTTGGCGTAACCGCTGCTTTTCTCGCGTGCATTATGGGGTTCGTCACCCTTATGTTAGGTGGAAGTCAGGAGGAGGATGACTTAGGTTTGCTACACGGCCTTCTCATTACTGCGGTATTAGCTGTCCTATTTTTGTGGCTTGCCATCTTCCTCGTGCGCAGTGAAAGGCAGAGAGCCAAGCGCATGGCCGCTGCTTGGAAGAACGGATGGATTGAATACCGGCCGGCACTCATCGGGGAATTGGTGTTGCATCGCCGCAGGAGGAGTGACGACTCAACTGATCATTTCTACAAAGCTCCACTACTTATTCTTCAGCCGGATGGCTCGATGCCGAAAGCGCACAGCGCTGAATTCAGGAGCGGGAATCCCAATTGGTTGAAGATGCGCGGATTCACCGTGGCGGATGGCCCACTGGTTGCCACCGTCGATTTCAACCACAACAACGGTTGGCATGTCGTGGCATACCGAGCTGACGATCCCAACCCCACGCCCGTGCTTCAACACGGCCTCAGCAAAGATCAAGTGGAGGCTGTCTTGACCTTCGCCGAAAACTCATGGGTGAAGTAGGTCGCATGTCCCAGGATGTACTCGCACCATTCGACTTCCAGAGCCTTTTTTATTCTGACCGAATTATCCCGAAAAGCAAGCGGTCCGTGTCCTCGCCTAACCCGGTACCCGCAACACCCGTGGTGGCGCGAGCTGTATACGCCACCGGTCCCTTCCCTGGGAACTCAGCTCTCAATAAGAAATCATTGCTGGGGCGTGCCATTCTTGTGCCGATGGTCTGTGCTTCCGCCATTGCCCTGATCATGGAAGATGAAGTCATCATCCATCCGTCGATTTCCTGGGCCTTCAAACTGTTCTTTTTCGCAGCGCTCATTGCGGGAGTAGCCGACCTAGGAGAATCAATCCGACGCAACACGTGGGGTGCACACCGTGTTCGTCTCGCCGCACAGAACGGGTGGATCGAGTACTACCCAGCGCTAGTAGGAGAAATCTGGAACACTGGCACCATCAAACATGAATATGATCCGACAGAATATTGCTACCAGGCTAGAGCGCGTCTGTTCTCCCGAGATGGCTCGAGCTTTGACATCACCACCGAGGTCTTTTCTGACAATCGCACGCCAATGGAATTTTCTCAGATGGGCATCGCGGTGGTCGACGATGAAAAGGACGCGAAGTTTGAACGAGTGAACGGTTGGTACCTGGCAGGCCACATCGCTACCAAGCCGCTAAATGAAGCCGGTTTCGCGCATCGACTCACCAGAGATCAGGTGCGGGCAGGCCTCAATGCTGCGCTACATGCCTAGCAATCGGAGCTAATCCTCCGAGTCTCCTCGGAGACGCTCCCCATCCAGCACTGCATGTACTGACTTGTCAGTTACTGTGTGATCTATGACTCAGTCCCCCATCACGTTGCCACGCACGAAGTTGAAGCTTTCGCCGACTATGCCTCGAACGCATTCAGCTCAACAATCTGCAACCGATGTATCCCAGCCGAATCCACATATGGATCGCAGTGGTGTCCGTGAAGTCATCGTTGGCGCCGGCCTCGCCCCCGGGACGCTCCCTGTTGGAGAAGAATTCCACTGGAAACATCACCGGAATTCTTGCCATAACAGTGGGCATCATCGGCCTCGCGATAGCTGCTGCCGCCTACGCGATATACGTAGAGACCAAGGCGACAGGCCCCATCGTTCTTATCGGCCTTCTGGTCTTTATCGCACTGACAGCATTTGTTGTTGCCGCTTCCATCCGTGGCAAGAAGTCGTTGAACCGCATCGCAGAAAGCACGGATAACGCGTGGATAAACGGGTGGATCGAATACCGCCCAGTCCTCATCGGCGAGCTAGCCCACGTGCGTCAGGAGGATGACGGCGACACAGTGACGCACTACTACACCGCACCGCTTCTGATGCTGCAGCCAGATGGAACCATGCATAGGGTCGCTTCACAGGAGTTCACTTATAGGGACCCAGCGTGGCTGAAGGCGAAAAATTTCGCTGTAGCCGAAAGCCCACAGACAGCGACCGTAGATTTCGCCCACAATAATGGCTGGGACGTGGTTGGATACCGAGTGGACGTTCCCAACCCAGAGCCTCAGTTTGGACTCGGGCTCACCAAACAGCAGGTAGACGCAGTTCTTTCCTTCGCAGAGCAGAACTGGGTGCGCTAAATATCCTTGACGCTGCCGTCGCCGTCGATGAACTCCAGCGGAGAGGATGGCAGAGTCTCACGAGAGGCTACCTCGGCGACAACCTCGGCAACCAAATCGCGAGAAGTCTTCATATCCGCAGTACGCTGCGAATTCTCCGTGAGGACGGTAATGCCTTGGGCTGGCTCCTCAGTGAGAGCAGCTGGGCCAAGGATAAGGTAGTCAAGGTCCGTGGAATTGAGCTTATTATCCACGGCCTTCTTGGACTCCACGTAGGCATACCACTTTTCATCAGCAGGATCGGTGGTATTCGTCGTGGCACCCATGTAGGAAATCATGATGTAGGCAGGAGTGTTCTTGCCGGCGGCAGCAAGCTTCTCCAGACCTGCGATCGATGCGAGCGCAGCATCGCGGTCCACCGCCCAGGTGACGTCAGCACCAGCACGGCCACCGTTGCCAGCGCCCCATACGACGACGTCATACTCGCCTAGGAGTTCAGCCCACTGTTTCTCGGAAATCTCAGTGAGATCGCGCAGAATCGGTGTGGCTCCACTCGCCTCAATATCGGGCACCTGGTTGGGGTTACGGATAAGCGAGTGGACGTCTAGGTTGGCGTCGACAAGCTTCGGCGCTGCCAGCAATCCCACCTTGCCGTGGCCGCCGATGTAGAGAACTTTCTTACGCGCGATAGTTGTCGTATCAGTCATGTGCGCCACCGTACGCGCCTTCCTGCGGCTCTGCAGGACCCCTGGGCAGTGCTCAGAATACGCAGGATACAATGAGATCATGATTGCCATCATGACTGTTACCGGTGCCGATCGCACCGGCATTATCGCCTCCGTGACCACTGCTCTTGCTGAGCTCAACGTCAACATCGTGGATGTTTCGCAGACTCTGATGTCTGGCTTTTTCACCATGATCCTGCGGGTCGACTTCGATGAGAATGAGGTGAGCATCCGCGAAATCCAGGACCGTATGAACGCCGTGGGCGAGTCCACCAATCAGTCTATTCGCGTGCAGTCGGAAGCGCTGTTCACTGCCATGAACGAGATCTAGGGGCGAAAACGAGTCATGCTTAATCGCTTCAATACCGTCAGCATTCTCGACACCATCGAGATGATCGAGAAATACCGCCTCGATATTCGCACCGTCACCATGGGGATTTCCCTACTCGGAAGCACCCGCCCCACCATGGAAGCCACCGCCGAGGCCGTCTACGATCGCGTGACCACTCGCGCAGCTCAGCTCGTGGAGGTTTGCGAAGGAATCGAGGCTGAACTCGGCATACCCATCGTTAACAAGCGCATTTCCATCACTCCAGTGTCCCTCATCGTCGCCGGTGTGGAAGGCAACCCCGTTGACGTCGCTCGTGCCCTCGACCGCGCCGCGGCTGAGACCGGTGTCGACTTCGTAGGCGGCTACTCGGCACTCGTGGAAAAAGGTGCCACCACTGCTGAGAAGAAACTCATCCGCTCCATTCCGGAAGCACTCGCAGAGACCAACCTCGTTTGCTCCTCGGTGAATATCGCCTCCTCCCGCGCGGGCATCAATATGAATGCTGCTGCACAGATGGGGCGCATCATCAAGGAAGCGGCCGAGCTTACCAAGGACCGCAGCGCTATCGGTTGCGCCAAGCTCGTGATCTTCGCCAACTCCGTGGGCGATAACCCCTTTATGGCCGGTGCTTTCCATGGCATCGAGGAACCCGACTGCGTCGTTTCCGTTGGTGTTTCCGGACCCGGTGTGGTCGACCGCGCACTCGGTTCCCTCGAAGGCGCCACGCTCAACGAGGTTGCCGAAGAGGTCAAGAAGGCAGCCTTCAAGGTCACCCGCGCGGGTCAGCTCGTTGGTTCCTTGGCATCGGAACGCCTTGGCGTGCCTTTCGGCATCATCGACTTGTCGCTCGCGCCTACTGCGGAGCTCGGTGATTCGGTCGCGCACATCCTCGAGCACATGGGCCTTGACCAGGTAGGCACGCACGGCACCACCGCGGCCCTTGCGCTGCTTAACGACGCCGTCAAGAAGGGCGGCATGATGGCCTGCTCCCGAGTGGGCGGATTGTCTGGTTCCTTCATCCCGGTGTCTGAGGACAAGGGCATGATCGACGCAGTGCGCTCTGGCGCTATCTCCATCGACAAGCTAGAAGCCATGACCTCGATCTGCTCGGTGGGCCTCGACATGATCGCTATCCCGGGCGATACCTCTGCTGAGACCATCGCCGGCATGATCGCGGATGAGGCCGCCATTGGCGTGATGAACCATAAGACCACCGCCGTGCGTGTTGTCCCCGCCCCTGGCACTCGGGCCGGCGACGAGGTCAACTTCGGTGGCCTCCTGGGCTACGCGCCGGTTATCCCGGTCAACCAGGTCGGCAACTCCACCTTCATCAACCGCGGAGGCTTCATTCCGGCGCCGGTGCACGGCTTCCGCAATTAACACCCGCCGCTAGCGGTGCGCAGTTGTTCCTCAAGGCCAGCAATGAGCGACTGCGCAAACTTCGCGCGCTCAGTGCTAATTCCCCATTGTTTAGGCTCGGTGCGCACGATGCGCCCAGTAGAGTTGAGGAAATGGGCAAAGTTCTCAATCACCGCTCGGTTACCATGGCGCACGGCCTCGTTAAGGACGGTATCTGCCAGTCTGGTTGACCACACTTCGAGCACGTGTGGCGACGTGCTTTTGCCAATCACGGTACAGGCAGCGTGTGCGAGGCGCACACCTTCGGCATCGTGCCATACACCACCGGCTGCGCGCAGACGACAGGAGATGATGGCCGCGCCCTCGAGTGCCGGGATGAGTCCGAGCCGCACGCAGGTCTCGACGTACTCGGCGCCATTACCCACTGCCATAATCGGGCCAATATCAGCGACAAAGCCACGGGTGTCTTCCTCAGTGACGTACCACGCGCGAAAGATGAGGTAGTCCTCGTAATTGAAGTGGCCTGCGTTGGCTAAGGCATTGAGCACCCTGGTGGCTGCGGCTTTCGCCCACACAATGTCGCTGGAGAAGTACTCGGTGAGACGATGACGGATAGTCGCAATGTCGTGTTCCCACTGGCCTGCGTCAATACCGCGGATGAGTTCCCGGGATGCACAGTCAACGCGTACGTTTGGGTCTTGAGCAGCCAGCCCGTCTAATAAGGCCTCAAGGTCGCTGGCCGCTCGAGCGTTCGTCATCTCAGTCGCGGCCATTGCGTCCTCCCTCGCATTCTCTTGGCACTCTCGTGTCACTTCTACCTCTGGGTTTCCCACAGAGTAAAACACAACCAGCGTCCTGGGAGGCGAATGGAGAGAATTCCCCAAAGAGTTTTATAGGCAGGATCTCTTAAGCGAGCTCAACAATCTCCATGTACTCATCACTCCAGAGGTCTTCATCGCCGTCCGGCATGATGATGACGCGCTCAGGGTTGAGTGCTTTCACCGCTCCCGGGTCGTGGGTCACCAAGACGACAGCACCGGTATAGGTGCCAAGGGCGTCAAGCACCTGTTCGCGGGACTGGGGATCGAGGTTGTTTGTGGGCTCGTCGAGAAGCAGCACGTTCGCACGCGAGGACACCAGCGTTGCCAGGGATAGTCGGGTCTTCTCACCGCCGGAGAGAGTGCCAGCAGGTTGTTCGAGCTTGTCGCCGGAGAACATGAAGGCGCCGAGCAAGCCACGCAGGTCCTGCTGCCCCGCATCCGGGCAAGCCTCGATGGTGTTCTCCCACACCGTTTTATCCGGATCGATGTTGTCGTGCTCCTGGGCAAAGTAGCCGATGCGCAGCCCGTGGCCGGTGACGATACCACCCTCGCCGTCGGTGCGCTCGACACCGGCGAGCAGTTTGAGCAAGGTTGTCTTACCAGCGCCGTTATAGCCCAGCACAACCACACGGGAGCCTTTGTCAATGGCCAAGTCCACTCCGGCGAAGACCTCAAGGGAGCCATACATCTTGGTCAGGCCCTTAGCGTTCATCGGGGTCTTACCGCACGGAGCCGGCTCTGGGAACTTGATGTTGGCCACCTTGTCGGCCACGCGGACATCATCGAGCTCGTTCATCATGCGCTCAGCGCGGTGCAGCATCTGCTTGGCAGCAGCCGCCTTCGTGGCCTTCGCACCCAGCTTGGCGGCTTGCTTCTGCAACGCTGCAGCCTTCTTCTCTGCGTTGGCGCGCTCGCGGCGGCGGCGAGCCTCATCGGTCGCGCGGGCGTCGAGGTACTTCTTGAAGCCCATGTTGTAGACATCTGCTTCGGCACGCACGGCGTCGAGGAACCAGACCTTGTTGCACACGGCCTCCAGCAGGTCCACGTCGTGCGAAATCATGACGAGGCCGCCCTCGTGCTTGGACAAGAAGCCGCGCAGCCAGGTAATGGAGTCTGCGTCGAGGTGGTTGGTGGGCTCGTCGAGAAGCAATGTGGTTTGAGACTTTCCGGACCCAGCTGAGGCCGCGAAAAGAATCTGCGCTAGCTCCACACGGCGGCGCTGACCGCCAGACAGGGTCTTGAGCTGCTGATCCAGGACGCGCTGCGGAAGGCCCAAGTTGTCGCAAATCTGCGCGCACTCAGAATCCGCCTCGTAGCCGCCGAGAGCGTGATACTCCTCTTCCAAACGAGAGAACTTACGGATAGCTTTGTCGCGGATCTTATCGTCCGTGGCCGTCTCCATGAGCTCCTGCTGCTTGGCCATCCGGCGCTTGATGTCATCGAGACCTCGTGCGGAGAGCACGCGCTCGCGCGCGGTCTGCTCAATGTTGCCCTCACGGGAATCCTGGGGCAGGTAACCAATGGGGCCCGAGCGGGTCACAGAGCCACCATAGGGCTCTGTCTCCCCCGCCAGAATGCGCATCGTGGTGGTCTTACCCGCACCGTTACGCCCGACCAGGCCGATGCGGTCTCCCGGTTGGACGCGAAGGTGCTGGCCAGGGGCGTCGAGAAGCGTGCGTGCACCTACACGCACCTCGAAATCATTGGTCACAATCACGTCGAAACAGTCTAGCAACCAGGGCAGTTAAACCCGAACCCACGATAGAACTTCCTTCACCACGTAGTCGGGCTTCCTCCTGCAAAGCCACTGTGGATTCGTGAAGCCCTTTTCGGCGCGTTTGATCTATCCACGAAGTTCAATGTGACTACATTGGCCTCATGAGCACTTCAGACACATCGAAACCACCGTTGATCCTCGCGATTACCGCCTGCCCCACTGGCATTGCCCATACCTACATGGCGGCCGAGAATCTCGAAGCTGCTGCCGCAGAGCTTGGCTACCGTATCAAGATTGAGACACACGGCTCAATCGGTGTTGAAGGTACCTTTAGCGCGAAAGACATCGACGAAGCCGATGCCATCGTGATTGGCGCCGACACCGTAATTGCAAAGGACCGCTTCCACGGTAAACGTTTGGCAGCTACTGGCGTCGATGAAGCAATCAAGCATCCAAAGGAACTTCTTACCCGATCCCTATCAGCGGCGAAATGGAAAGGAAAGACCTCAAGCAAATCGCCACAAGCTGCTGAGGACAAAGAGCGCTCCGCTAGCGCCACTGGGTTCCCAGCACTGGGCCAGACCCTTTACAAGGCTTTGATGAACGGTGTTTCCCACATGATCCCGTTCGTGGTGACCGGTGGTCTCCTCATCGCGGTTGCACTATCGATCGGAGGAACACCTACGCCCGAGGGTTTGGCGATTCCAGAAGATTCGTTCTGGAATACTCTGAACGAACTGGGCGGCTTAGCCTTCTCACTCATGGTGCCGGTTCTTTCCGGCTATATCGCAGTTGGCATTGCAGACCGTCCCGGGTTGGCGCCAGGACTCATCACCGGTCTTATCGCGACGACTGGTTCGCTGTACGGTTCCGAGGCCGGTGCCGGATTCTTGGGAGGCATTGTTACAGGCATCCTATCCGGCTACGTGGCCCTGGGGATTAAGAAGATCCCCGTCAACAAGTACATCGCCCCAATTTGGCCGATCATCGTGATACCGATTTTCACCACACTCATCGTTGGGCTTATCTTCATTTACTTCGTCGGCGCGCCCGTAGCCGGGGCATTTGAAGCACTGACCGAGTATCTCGCAGGGATGGAAGGCTCCTCTGTCATAGTCCTTGGTCTCGTTATCGGCGCGATGATCGCATTCGACATGGGAGGCCCCTTCAACAAAACTGCCTTCCTCTTTGGTGGTGGCATGATTGCCGCGGGCAATGCGGCACCAATGGGCATGGCCGCTACCGCTATCGCTGTACCGCCCTTGGCGGTGGGAGTTGCCACCCTAGTCCGCCGCGCTTGGTTCAACAAAGCAGAAAAAGACGCCGGAATCGCCGCGCTCTTCATGGGGTTCTTCGGCATTACTGAAGGCGCAATTCCTCTTGCCGCTGCACGTCCGCTACAGGTCATTCCGGCAAACGTCATCGGCGGTGCGGTGGCGGGCGCCTTGGCAGGTGCATTCGGGGTCAAGGACCATGTCATGCATGGCGGTCCCATCGTTGCGATGCTTGGCGCTGTCGACAACGTCATAGGCTTCTTCGCAGCATTGCTCATCGGCGTCGTCGTCTGTGCTTCGGTGATGCTCCTGTTGATTGGATTTACCCAAAATAGGAAATCTCAGAGCTGGAGCGAGAACAAGAGTGAACAGAACGCCGCACACGAATCTCATGTCACCGTCCCGGAAGCATCGGCCCAGGACCAACCACTGCTATCTGTCGAGACGGTGAGCCTCGACCGCAACCTGGGAAATAGCCGCGAAGAGACCATCCAAGCACTTGTTCAGCTTGTTTCAGGTCGCATGTCTGATCCCTCTGCAGTGGTTCATGCAGCCCTTGAGCGGGAATCGAAGCATTCCACCGGGGTGGGGCATGGCGTGGCCATCCCACATGCCCGGTCTGCGGGTGTGGCAACTCCTACGTTGGCTTTTGCTCGCCTCCCCAAAGGCATCACATGGGCGGAAGGCGAGGAGCCAACAACGATGGTGTTCCTCATTGCCGTGCCAGACGACGCCGGCAAGCAGCATCTCAAGCTGCTCTCCAAGCTGGCTAGGGCCATCATGAAAGAAGACTTCCGAGCCCGCCTCGAATCCGCCACAACTAAGGAAGAGGCTGTCAGCATCATCTCTTCCGCCCTGAATCCGGCATCCACACCAGCTGAGAAGTAGCGGTATGGCTAAGGCGCCCGCCCATTAGGGAAAAGAAACCGTCAGCCCGAATGCGCGGCAGGTCATGGAACAAAGACCTACAGCATCTCGGACTGATGGAAAGAGGGCTTGCAGTCGAATCTAGACGGCAAAGCCGAGGGCCTGGAGCATCTCGCGGCCCTCCTCAGTAATCATGTTCGGGCCCCACGGCGGCATCCATACCCAGTTGAGTTGGACGGCCTCAGCAAGCTTGTTGCCCACGATGACGTCCTCAATCTGCTCGCCAATCACGTCGGTGAGCGGGCAGGCCGGAGAAGTCAGCGTCATATTAATGACGCAGGTGTTCTTGCCGTCAATCTCATCGAGCCAGACGTCGTAGACCAAGCCCAGATCAACGATGTTGATGCCGAGCTCTGGGTCGATAACGTCGCGGAGATACTCGGTGATGTCGAAGACCTTAGCAATCTGCTCTTCGGTCTGCTCAGGCTTGACAGCACCTCCATCAAAGGACGCGTTCTGGTCCTGGTACGGGTCGGTAGGACCCGTGGTTTCAGTGTTTTCTGCCATCTATTTCTCCAATTCGTTCAGCGCCTCCATGGTGGCGGCCTGAAAAGCCTTCCACCCCAGAAGAGCGCACTTCACACGGGCGGGGAATTTGGCCACACCGGCAAAGGCGATGCCGTCCCCAATGATCTCATCGTCACCCTCGACTTCACCGCGCGAGGTGACCATCTTCTCAAACTCAGCCAGCTTGGCGTTGGCTTCTTCGAGAGGGATGCCCACGATTTCTTCCGCCATGACGGAGGTCGAGGCCTGCGAGATGGAGCAGCCTTCGGCGTCGTAGGAGACGTCCTCCACTGTTTCTCCATCGGCAGAGAGCTTCACACGCAAGGTGATCTCGTCACCGCAGGAAGGGTTGACGTGGTGGACTTCTGCCTGACCTTCGCGCAGGCCGGAAAACTTCGGGTTCTTGTAATGGTCCAGGATGACGTCCTGGTACATGGAATCTAGGTTCATTCGCTCACTCCAAAGAAGGCACGGGCTGCCCGCACCGCCTCTACGAGGGCGTCGACCTCGTCCTCAGTGTTGTACAGGTAGAAGCTGGCGCGTGCGGTCGAATTAGCCTTGCACGCGCGATGCAGTGGCCACGCGCAGTGGTGGCCAGTGCGAATGGATACGCCATGGGCATCGAGGACTTGGCCCAAGTCGTGGGGATGGATTCCCTCCACGACGAAGGATACCGCTCCCCCACGATGTTCAGTGTTCTCGGGGCCAATGATGCGCAGGCCCGGAATCTGGGTGAGCTTCTCCAAGGCATAAGCGGTGAGCTTCTTCTCGTGGGCATGGATGGCGTCCATGCCGATCTCACTGAGGAACTTCACGGCCGCACCGAGTCCCACGACCTGGCTGGTCATTTGGGTGCCAGCCTCGAACCGTGTTGGCGGTTCTGCAAAGGTGGTGCTGTCCATCTTCACGACCTCAATCATGGAACCACCCGTGAGGAAAGGTGGAAGCTTGGACAAAAGTTCAGCTTTGCCGTACAGCACGCCGATGCCAGTAGGACCGCACATCTTGTGCCCGGAGAACGCCGCGAAGTCGACGTCCAGCGCATGGAAGTCCACCGGCATGTGGGGAACGGATTGGCAGGCATCGAGGACGACGAGGGCACCCACAGCACGAGCGCGTCGCACCAGTTCCGTGACAGGAGCAACAGCTCCGGTGACGTTTGACTGATGGGTAAAAGCCACGACCTTGACGGACTCATCGAGCTCAAGGGAATCGAGGTCGATGCGGCCATCCTCTGTCATGGAGTACCACTTCAGCGTGGCACCGGTGCGCTGGCACACCTCCTGCCATGGCACGAGGTTCGCGTGGTGCTCAAGCTCGGTGACCACCACGGTGTCACCTTCACCAACGTAGAGCTCCCCCGCACGTTCATCACTAAGCGTGTAGGCAACCTCATTGAGTGCCTCCGTGGCGTTCTTAGTGAAAGCGATCTCATCGCGGTCGGCGCCGACGAAGGCAGCGATGGCCTGGCGAGCGGACTCGTAGGCATCATCCGCCTCCTCCGCCAGCTGGTAGGAGCCGCGGTGCACCGGCGCGTTGGTGCCGAGGACAAACTCCTCCTCGGCCTTCCACACCGGCAGCGGACGTTGCGAGGTCGCTCCCGAATCCAGGTACACCAGGGGTTTACCATCGCGGACAGTGCGCGAAAGGATGGGGAATTGCTCCCTAATCGCAGTAACGTCTAGTTCAGACATGGGTCCTTCTGCTCGGTTCTGTGGTTGATAGAGGTGGTACTGGGTCCGTGCGGCGCGACTACTTGAGGAACTGCTCGTAGCCGTCAGCCTCAAGCTGGTCAGCCAGCTCTGCGCCACCGGTCTTGATGATCTGTCCATCAGCGAAAACGTGGACGAAGTCCGGGGTGACGTAGTTGAGGATGCGCTTGTAGTGCGTAATGAGGAGGATGCCGCCGTTGGTTTCCTCCTGGTAGCGGTTGATGCCTTCAGACACAACGCGCAGAGCATCGACGTCCAGTCCGGAGTCGGTCTCATCCATGACAGCGAACTTCGGCTTGAGGATATCCAGCTGCATAACCTCGTGGCGCTTCTTCTCACCACCAGAGAAGCCCTCGTTAACGGAACGGTGAGCGAAGGACTTGTCAATAGCCAGCTTCTCGCGGGCTTCGGTCAGTTCCTTGTTCCACTCACGCAGCTTCGGAGCCTCGCCACGGATGGCGGTGACGGCAGAGCGCATAAACTGCGACATCTTCACGCCCGGTACCTCGGTCGGGTACTGCATGGCGAGGAAGAGACCAGCACGGGCGCGCTCGTCAACTTCCATCTCGAGGAGGTTTTCGCCGTCAAGAAGCACTTCACCTTCGGTGACCTCGTACTTCGGGTGACCGGCAATGACATAGGACAGAGTGGACTTACCGGAACCGTTCGGGCCCATCACGGCGTGGGTCTCACCGGAGTGGATGGTGAGGTTGACGCCCTTGAGAATCTCCTTGGCCTCGCCGTCCTCCTCGTTCGGGAGCACCTGCGCGTGGAGGTTCTTGATTTCCAGAGTAGACATGGAGTTGGTACCTGCTTTCGGGGAGTGTTAAGCGTTGATCTTGGCGAGCTCGTCGACGACGCGGGATTCCAGATCCTCGCGCAGGGACTCGACTGGGATACGGGAGATGACTTCAGAGAAGAAGCCACGGATGATGAGGCGGCGAGCCTCGGCGGCTGGGATACCGCGGGACATGAGGTAGAACAGCTCGAGGTCGTCGAAGCGGCCCACGGTGGCAGCGTGGCCGGCACCAACGATCTCACCGGTCTGGATCTCCAGGTTCGGGATGGCGTCAGCGCGCGCACCTTCGGTGAGGATCAGGTTGTTGTTCGTCTCATAGGTATCGGTGTTGTTGGCGTCCTTGCGGATGAGTACGTCACCGACCCAGCAGGTACGTGCCTCGGGGGTACGCGAAGCAGAGCCCGCCTCCTCCTTCTCCGAGGCGGTAGCGCCCTGCAAAGCGCCCTTATAGAACACACGGGAGCGGCAGTTCGGGACGTCGTGGTCGACGAGCAGGCGGTTCTCAAAGTACTGGCCTGCATCAGCGAAGTAGACACCCAGCAGTTCGGCATCACCGCCGGGTCCGTCAAAGACCACGCGCGGGACGAGGCGCACAAT
This sequence comes from Corynebacterium sp. MSK218, assembly GCF_030232655.1. NCBI lineage: Bacteria > Bacillati > Actinomycetota > Actinomycetes > Mycobacteriales > Corynebacteriaceae > Corynebacterium > Corynebacterium sp. MSK218. Next base: position 116,932 of record NZ_JASPGN010000003.1, on the reverse strand, counting down.
CTCGCCGCCAAAGATAGCGGTGTTGTGGCGCAGTACAGCGTCACGGCCCACCTTGGCAATCTGGTGGGACAAATGGACGGCGTCGTCCTCCCAGTCAGCATCGACGACGACGGTGACCTGTGCACCATCTTCAAGCACGAACTCCACGTTGTCCGCGTGGGTGCCGGAACCGACGTAGCGGAGCACGATGGTGACCTCGGCGTGGTGGCCCACGTGGATGGAAGTCGCGCCAAAGGAGGTGACTCCCTCACCTGCGCCGGTAATGGTGATTTCCACCGGCTTGTCCAGCTGTGTTTCTGCAGCAACAGTGACAATCTGAGCCTCTGGCATAGATGTCCATGCCTGTGCCGCAACACGGTCAGCCGGAGCGCCTGCAGTACCGAGGCGGGAATCGTCAGCTGCCACGGTTTCAGAGGTCACGCCCTCTGGGGCTGTGACGTCGATCTTCTGGGCAGTGGCCGGGTCAAATTCCCCGTTGTGCAAACCACGCAGATTACGCAGGGCAATGAAGCGCCAGACCTCGTCGCGGCCATGCGGGACCGGGAAGTCCTCCACATTGAACGAGGTGAACTGGTCACCCTTAGTGACATCAGCAGGGTTAAATTCGTTGGAAGCTACCACTTAGCCCACCGATCCTTCCATCTGCAGCTCGATAAGACGGTTGAGCTCCAGGGCATATTCCATCGGGAGCTCCTTGGCAATCGGCTCGACAAAGCCGCGCACGATCATGGCCATCGCTTCTTCCTCGGCAATGCCGCGGGACATGAGGTAGAACAGCTGCTCCTCAGAAACCTGGGAGACAGTGGCCTCGTGGCCCAAGGTGACGTGATCGTTGCGGATGTCGTTGTACGGATAGGTATCCGAGCGGGAGTCATTATCCACAAGCAAGGCGTCACACTCGACGTTAGCTGTGGAGTTGGAGGCGTTGTTGTTGACCTGCACGAGTCCGCGGTAGGCGGCGCGGCCGCCGTTGCGGGCCACGGACTTCGACACGATGTTGGAGGAAGTGTTCGGCGCCATGTGGATCATCTTGGAGCCGGTGTCTTGAACTTGGTTTTCGCCAGCAAAAGCCAGGGAGAGAACCTCACCCTTGGCGTGCTCGCCGGTGAGCCAGCAGGACGGGTACTTCATGGTGACCTTGGAGCCGATGTTGCCATCGACCCACTCCATGGTGCCGCCTTCTTCCACCTTGGCGCGCTGGGTCACCAGGTTGTAGACGTTGGTGGACCAGTTCTGGATCGTGGTGTAGCGGCAGCGACCGCCCTTCTTCACGACGATCTCAATGACACCTGTGTGCAATGAGTCCGAGTTGTAAATCGGGGCGGTGCAGCCCTCGATGTAGTGGACGTAAGCGCCCTCCTCGACGACGATCAACGTGCGCTCGAACTGGCCCATGTTCTCGGTATTAATGCGGAAGTAGGCCTGGAGCGGGATGTCCACGTGCACGCCCTTCGGGACGTACACGAAGGAACCACCGGACCAGCAAGCGTTGTTCAGTGCGGAGAACTTGTTATCACCAGCAGGGATCACAGTACCGAAGTACTCCTGGAGAATCTCCGGGTACTCCTGCACGGCGGTGTCGGTATCGACGAAGATAACGCCTTGCGCCTCAAGATCCTCACGGATCTTGTGGTAGACCACCTCGGACTCGTACTGAGCAGCAACACCTGAGACAAGGCGCTTCTTCTCAGCATCCGGGATGCCCAGCTTGTCGTAGGTTTGCTTAATGTCTTCCGGAAGATCATCCCAGGTCTGGGCCTGCTTCTCGGTTGAACGAACAAAGTACTTAATGTTGTCGAAGTCGATCGCAGACAGATCAGGGCCCCACGTCGGAACCGGCTTCTTATTGAACACACGCAGTGCCTTGAGGCGCGACTCGAGCATCCACTCGGGCTCGTTCTTCTTCTTGGAAATGTCGCGAACGACATCCTCGCTCAATCCGCGGTGTGCTGCTTGGCCGGCTTCGTCGGAATCGTGCCAGCCATACTCGTAGCCGCCGATGGAGGAGATGATCTCGTCGTCGCTCATCTTGGTTTCAAGCCCTGGTGCTGGTTGTGCCTGTGTCAAAGCCCGCTCCTTTCTCGTCGATTAGCGTTCCTGCCGTTCCGCCGTAGAGGGCGACACGGGTGTTAAAGGGATATTTGTGGTGCAAATGCCGTGGCCGTCCGCAATGGAGGCCAAAGGTTGCACATGTTTTCCTAAAAGGGCAGAGAAGACTTCCTGTTCAGCCTCACACAGCTCCGGGTGCTCAGCGGCCACATGAGCCACCGGGCAATGGTGCTGGCAAATCTGCACGCCGTTACCCACAGACGTGACCGTGGCAGCGTAACCGTGCGCATCAAGAGCCTCAGCAAGCTGGCGTGCTACCGCTGGAACCGATTCATCTTCGTTGACCAGAGGTTTAACGTCTTCCACGAGGCGCTCGAAGCGAGTCTTGGCGAAGCGGCGTACCGCCTCTGGGCCACCTGTTTCACGCAACGCAGTCAGAGCTTCAGCTGCCAGTTCGTCGTAGGCATGGCCAAATTGTGCACGGCCTTGATCAGTGAGACGAAAATGTTTGGCTGGGCGGCCACGCCCCGCCGTATGCCCGGGGCGGGCTGGCGGGCGGCGGTGTACCACCTCAGTGAGTCCTTCTTCCACCAGAATGTCTAAATGCCGGCGGATGCCAGCAGCCGAGAGACCCAGGCGCTCACCCAGGTACGACGCCGTCACGGGGCCGTCCTTGAGAAGCAGCAACATGACATGGCGGCGGGTATCGCCCTCGGTGGAGCGAGTCTCCTTGGTCACGGTGTGCACCTCCTTGAGTGTGTCCTGGGGAACGTGTCTCAGATTAGACAACACTAGTGTTCCTTAATTGATTCCCGTTTTCCACCTTTTAGCCTTCATCGGGACGTGCGTGTCGCCTGCGAGGCGAGCGACTAAGGTAGACACTCATGAATGAGGAGCGTCACTACACCCGATCGGGGCGGTTCATGCGCGTCGTGTGGGGTGTACGCGATGAACTGCCACGGATGGGCCTCGCCGGTTCACGTTCGGCTCTCCTCCACGAGGATGCTCCATATGCGGCACGCACGGATCACGAAGCCGGGCTTGGCGACGACCACCGGCGCACCATCGCCCATCTCCGTACATTGTTCACGTTGCGGTGGTTGGGCACCATCGGCGCTTTGCTCATCGGACTTGGGGGCCTCGGTGCAGGCGCGCTGCCGGTAGTTGGCAACCCTTATGAGTCCCTCCCCTTTGGTTCGCTCATGTCCCGCATGCTGCAATCGGCGTCTGCCCTTGTCTTCATTGGTGTGGCGTTCATGGTTCTGGCCTGGGTCTGCATGGCGCCCCTCGTGGGCGCTCCCTTGCGTCTGCCGATACCAAGGCAGCAGTCCTCGGGAGAAAACTATGGACAGGAACAGCGTTTTAGCCATTCTCCCCGCGTGGTTACTCAAAGTCAGATGTGGCGTACGTGGCTGGGATGGGTGCTGCCGCTTGTCGTCACCGCTCCCCTTTTTACCCAGGACATCTACTCGTACTTGGCCAACGGGTCGATTGTCATGCAGGGCCTCGATCCCTATTCTGCTGGCCCTGTCGAATTGCTCGGCGCCGATGACGACCTTGCTCGTTCGGTCCCCTTCATTTGGGCCAATTCGCCGTCGCCTTATGGGCCTGTTGCCTTGGGTTTGGCCGCCGTGGTGAGCTGGTTGACCAATGATTCCATTATTTGGGGCGTCATCCTTCACCGCCTTTTCTCCCTGTTAGGAATTGTCGCCGCGGGGTGGGCCATTGCTCACTTGGCGGCGCGCTGCCGAGTTTCCCCCGAGGCCGCACTTTGGCTGGGCATCCTCAATCCCCTCACCATCCTTCACCTCGTTGGCGGAATACATAATGAGGCCTTCATGTTGGGGCTTGCACTCGTGGGCCTCGAACTAGGTTTACGTGCGGTCAATGACGAGCACTCCGCACGCTGGCATCAATGGCTTCTGTTTATAGCCTCCGGTGTCCTCATTTCCTGTGCCGGTATGGTCAAGGTCACTGGCTTTATTGGGTTGGGTTTTGTTGGTATGGCGTGGGCCAAGAGGCTCGTCGATAAGCACAGCGTCTCGCCACTTCGCGCCGTGCTCAGCGCTGGAGTCGTGCAGCTCGTCGTCCTAGCCCTCTCCATTGCGTTCATAACTGTTGTTACTGGCATAGACATTGGCTGGGTCTTCGGCCAGGGCGGTGCAGCGACAATTCGCTCCTGGCTGTCCACGACGACGTCGGTAGGCGTCGGCGCCGGTTTCCTCGGCATGCTGTTGGGGCTTGGCGATCACACCGAGGCAATCCTCACCGTCACCCGCAGCGTCGGCGTGATCATCGCCACCGGTTTTATGGTCCGCATGCTGTTCGCTGTCTACCGCGGCGCTATCCACCCAGTGGGTGGTCTGGGCGTATCCACGTTCGTCCTTGTCGTCTTTTTCCCCGTCGTCCAGCCGTGGTACATCCTGTGGGCAATCCTGCCGCTAGCTGCATGGGCAAACCGGCGCTTCTTCAGGATGGCGGTCATTCTCTATTCTGGCGTGATGAGTTTCATCGTGCTGCCCCGCGGTTTGGGGCTTCCTCCGGGGACCGTCTTCGTCATATATCTCGCCGCACTTCTCACCTTTGTGGCTCTCGCTACGGTGGGGTGGGTTGCGTTACGCAGGGCTGGTGTCCGTGTCCTACACTAGGCCTTCGTGAATACAACAGCGCTGGCCCTGGATAACGTTGTCAAGACCTATGGTGACGTGAATGCGGTAAACGGGTTAAGCTTCCGCGTCAATCGAGGCGAGATCCTCTGCTTGCTGGGCCCTAACGGCGCCGGTAAAACGACCACCATTGACATGTGTGAGGGGTTTACCACGCCCACATCTGGCACGATCAAAGTCCTCGGTCTCGACCCTTCCAGGCAACCGGATGCCGTGCGCTCCCGCATCGGCATTATGTTGCAAGGCGGCGGTTCCTATTCCGGAATCAAGGTGCGCGAGATGCTCAAACTCAGCGCTTCCTATAACAAGAATCCTTTGGACCCAGACTGGCTGCTTGATGCTCTCGGCCTAGGTGGTGTCGCGAACAATACCTACCGGCGTCTCTCCGGCGGACAACAACAGCGGCTGTCCTTAGCCCTCGCCATCATTGGGCGCCCAGAACTGGTGTTCCTCGACGAGCCCACCGCCGGCATGGATGCTCAATCGCGGCTTGCCGTGTGGGACCTCATCCGCGCCTTGCGCGCCGATGGCGTAACTGTCGTGTTGACCACGCACCTTATGGATGAAGCCGAGTCCTTATCCGACCATGTGGTCATCATTGACCACGGCAAGCTCGTAGCGAGTGGAACCACCACGGACCTTATGGCCTCAACGGAGACCTCCCAGGTGAGCTTTGAAACCGCCAGCCCGGTGGACATCGATAAGCTCCGCTCCGCAGGTGTCAATGCCGAAACGGTTCGCCCCCTGCACTACCGGCTGAGCACCCCCGCTCATCCCGAGGCAATTGCTGCTCTCACCGCGGAGCTGGCCCGGCAAGATGTCCTCGTGCGCAGCCTCGAAACATCACACCGCAATTTGGAAGATGTGTTCCTTGACCTTACCGGTCGGGAGATGCGCAGCTAGCAATCATTTATTTCCGCGCATCACGCTCGCGGAACGCTTCACGGAGACTACACAATGAGCACTTTCGCACCAGGTACGTTTACTCCTCAGCCGCAGCGCGTCGGCGTGGCATCGATGGCTCGCGCCCAAGGCGCTATCGAGTCAAAGCTCATGCTGCGTCATGGTGAGCAACAACTTCTCAGCATCATCATTCCTCTCGCTATCCTCATCGGCGCCCACCGCCTAGAGAGAACCACCGGTCACGGTATCGCTGAGATTTTCCCAATGGTGCTCGCTGTCGCCGCAACCTCGTCCGGGTTTACCGGCCAGGCAATCTCCCTTGCCTTTGATCGCCGCTATGGGGCCCTCAAACGAACAGGCGCCTCTGGCGTTCCCGCCTGGGCCATCGTCGTGGGCAAGATCATCGCCGTGCTCTCCATGGTCGTCCTCCAAGTTCTCGTCCTCGGCACAACGGCAACGATTCTGGGTCTGCGTGTAGGGGTGGAGGGTATTGCCGTGGGCCTCGTCGCTCTTGTGCTGGGTGTCGCGGCTTTTACGGCACTGGGACTTCTCCTCGGCGGCACTTTAAGTTCCGAGGTAGTTCTGGCCGTGTCCAACCTCATCTGGTTTATCCTCCTCGGCACCGTGGGATGGGTCATGTTCTCCCAGGGCTTGGGCGATAACGGGCTTCTTACCCTCGTGCCTACCGTGGCAATGGCGGCCGGCCTCGATACCGCGTTGAACGGGTCTTTCCCCGGATTCGAGCTCCTGGTTCTCGCGGGCTGGGCCGCGGCGGCGTCGGTTGCTGCGGTGCGATGGTTCCGCTTCGATGGCTAAATGTGACTTTTCTCCCCAGGTAGCTGTGCCAGGCTCCTGGTATTAGTTCCGGGCGCGCCCGGGCGGTAGGGTTAAAAGCTGTGAGTACCGCCAATATATCGTCGCCCCCATCATCCGTTCAGGCAACCCGTGGCCAAGTTGGCCCATCGGTGAAGATGCAGCGCATCCTCGCGCTGATCCTTCTTCTATGCCAAGGTGGCATCACTGTTTCCGGCTCCATTGTTCGCGTCACCGGCTCCGGTTTGGGCTGCGTGACGTGGCCTAACTGCCATCCCGGCTCGTTGGTTCCGCTCAAAGGCGCGGCCCCTCTGGTCCACCAGGTCATCGAGTTTGGCAACCGCCTCCTCACCTTCGTCGTCGCAGCCGCCGCTGTGGCCACAATCGTGGCGATGTACAAGGCAAAGCGGCGGAAAGAACTCAAGGTCTATGCCTGGCTGGGGCTCTTCGGCATCGTGGTGCAGGCGCTCATCGGTGCGCTCTCGGTCATCCTCAAACTGTCGTGGTGGTCTGTAGCGATCCACTTCCTTCCGTCCATGGTGCTGGTATGGATTGCCGCTCTGCTGTACTCGCGCATCGCCGAACCTGACGAAGGGATTCCTACCCGTCTCTTCCCTGCTGCTATTCGTACCCTCGCGGTGGTTGCCGCTATAGCACTGTCTCTTGTCTTGCTTACTGGCACCTTTGTGACCGGTTCGGGAACGCATTCAGGTGATGCCGGCGTCGGCATGGAGGGCCGGCTTGGCGTTGATACCTACGGCATGGCCGTCATTCACGCGATCTGCATGTACGTATATCTCGCGCTGACACTGGTCGTCGTATTCCTCCTACACCGCTCTGATGCGCCGACGGCCGCTAAGAAGGCTGGCTGGGTGCTCATCGTGTGCATCCTCGTGCAGTGGGCCATCGGAGTGCTCCAGTTCTACCTGCACATTCCTCGCTGGACTGTGCCCTTCCACGTCGGCATGTCCTCTGTTGTGACCGCGTTTACCGCGTTGCTGTGGGCTCATGGCCAACGCCGCATCCTCAAAGAAGAGCAGCCGTCCGCGTCCGTGCAGTAGTTGCTGCCCAGCGCGTTGAAAGCCGAACGGGGCAAAAAGGCGCGGTCTCCCCTCATGACGGAGACGGCGCCTTTTTGCTGCGCTCTCACCGTTATGTCGTTTAGCCTAGGTATATGCATGCAATTCAGGTAACCACGACCGGAGGACCTGAGGTCCTCACCTACACAGAGGTGGACAACCCCGCGCCGTCGGAGGAGCAGTTGCTTGTCGATGTCTCCGTGGCCGGCGTCAACTACATCGATACGTACTATCGTGAAGGCATTTACAACGCCTCTACCCCGTTCATCCTGGGTCTTGAAGGCACGGGACGAGTCGTCCACGATCCTAAGGGCGAGATTGCTGAGGGCACCATGGTGGCCTGGGACCATGCCTTTGGCTCCTATGCGGAGCAAGTGTGCGTGCCCCGTGATCGCGTCGTCGCCGTACCGGACGAGATTCCCTCAGCCGTTGCCGGCTCCATGCTTCTGCAGGGAATGACTGCCCACTACCTCAGCCATGGCGTCTACCAGCTCGGTGAAGGCGCTTCCTGCCTCATCACAGCCGGTGCCGGCGGAGTGGGCCTCATCCTCACCCAGATGGCCAAGTCACTGGGTGCAACCGTGTACTCGGTGGTCTCAACTGAGGAAAAGAAAAAGCTCGCCTACTCCGCCGGCGCTGACGAGGTCTTTCTCTACAGCGAGGGACTAGCTGAGCAGGTGCGCCGCTTTAATGGTGGCCGGGGCGTCGACGTGGTCTATGACGGCGTGGGCAAAGATACCTTTAACGAGTCCCTTGAGGTTGTCCGTCCCCGCGGCACCGTGGCACTCTTCGGCGCTGCCAGCGGTCCGGTTCCCCCGATGGATCCGCAGTTGCTCAACAAACACGGCTCCATCTTCCTCACTCGTCCCTCCCTTGGTGCGTGGACGGCACAGGAAGGCGAGTTCCAGATGCGTGCGCAGGCGGTCGTCCAAGCAGTGATCGACGGTGACCTCAACTTCCGTATTTCCGCCGAGTACCCCCTCGCTGAGGCCGAGCAAGCACACCGCGACTTGCAGGAGCGCAAGACAACTGGCTCGATTGTGTTGCGCGTACGCGAGGATTAAAAGAGGGTCACAGACCAGCCGAGCATTCGACCGATGGGCTCCCAGCCCACTACGGCGTCGACAGACAAGCCGATAAACAGTACCGAGAGGTAGTTGTTGGAGTAGATGAACAGGCGCATGGGCTTAACCTTGGCGCCCTGTTTGACTCCTTGGTGAAGGCGAATGGCCATCCATAGGAAGACCGCTCCCGAAGCTACCGCAGCGACGAGGTAGATCCACGATGCGGCCGGAATGATAAGCAGGGTAACTATGACCGTGCCTACCGTGTACCACACAATCTGGCGGGTCACTTCAGCTTCTGGGGCCACGACCGGCAGCATCGGTACGCCTGCCTTGCGATAATCCTCTTTGTACTTCATGGCGAGCGCCCACGTGTGCGGCGGCGTCCAAAAGAAGATGATGAGGAAAAGGACAATTGCCTGCCACCAGCGGTCCGGCTCCCCTGCCGGCGCATTATCGCGGATGACTGCCCAGCCCACCATTGCTGGCATGCAGCCGGCAAGGCCGCCCCACACAATGTTTTGTGCGTTTCGCATCTTGAGAAACTTGGTGTAGACGAAGACGTAGAAGAAATTGGTGAGCAGCACGAAAAAGGCTGCGAGCCAGGAATGAGCCAGCACGCCAAGCCAAAAGACCGACAGCGCCAACATAATCCATGCGAAGATCGCGGCATTGCGACGCGAAATGGTGGCGCGCACGAGTGGGCGTGCACGGGTGCGCTGCATCTTCTGATCGATTTCATAGTCCACAACATTGTTGAATGTGTGGGCCGCGGCCGCGCCCATCCAGCCGCCAAAGATGGTGGAGATGATGAGCCAGAAGTTCGAGGACACCGCCTCAAATCCGCGTTGTGCCTGGAGCATCGCCGGGATTGCCGCAACGAGGAGGAGCTCAATGATCCTCGGCTTCGTTAGCGCAAAATAGGCCTTGATGGTCTCCAAGGAACAGTCCTCCGTAAATCCGGCTACACCAGCGTCTGGGTTATGGGTCTTTGTAGTGGTCGGCTACGCGCACTGAAAAGTTCCCACGCATCCCACTGAGCTTGAGCACACAGGCGCTAGCCTCAACCATGCCAGCCTACCGCTCGGAACCCGGTTTCTATAATTCGGCGGAGCGTGGCCAAAAGCGCCTAGACTGTTGAACGGTATATCTGTTTCCAGAAGCGAAGTGAGGTTTTCGCCGTGTCGCACGAGAAGTTGTCCCCAGAACTGCAGGCTATGGTCCAGCGCCGCTACCCTTCCGACTGGACCGACCTTGATACCCGCGCTGTGGACACCGTGCGTGTACTGGCTGCAGACGCTGTCCAAAACTGCGGTTCGGGCCACCCGGGTACTGCGATGTCGTTGGCACCGCTGGCCTACACGTTGTACCAACGCGTCCTCAACCACGACCCCGCAGACGTGCACTGGGCTGGCCGTGACCGCTTCGTACTGTCCGTTGGTCACTCTTCCCTGACGCAGTACATCCAGCTTTTCCTCGGCGGCTTCGGCCTCGAGAGGGAGGATCTCAGGGCGCTGCGCACTTGGGGCTCCAAGACCCCGGGCCACCCGGAAGTCCACCACACCGACGGTGTCGAGATCACCACGGGTCCATTGGGCCAAGGCCTTGCTTCCTCGGTAGGTATGGCCATGGCGGCGCGCAAGGAGCGCGGGCTTTTCGACGCTTCCGCTCCCGCCGGCGAGTCTCCCTTCGATCACTTCATCTATGTCATCGCCTCCGACGGCGACCTGCAGGAAGGTGTCACCGCTGAAGCATCGTCCCTCGCGGGCACCCAGCAGCTGGGCAACCTCATCGTCTTCTGGGATGATAACCGTATTTCCATTGAGGACGATACGAATATTGCCTTCAATGAGGACGTGGTCAAGCGCTACGAGGCTTATGGCTGGCACGTGCAGACTGTGGAATCCGGCGAGGATGTCGAAGCCCTCGAAGCTGCCGCTGAGGCGGCCCGCGCCGAAACCACCCGCCCATCCTTCATTCGCGTCAAGACGGTCATCGGCTACCCAGCCCCCAACAAGATGAACACCGGTGGCGTCCACGGTGCTGCCCTGGGTGAGGACGAGGTCGCCGCCACCAAGGAAGTCCTCGGCTTCAACCCTGAACAGCATTTCCACATCGACGAGGATGTTCTGGCTCATACCCGTAAGCTCACCGCGCGCGGTGCCCAGAAGCACGCTGAATGGCAAAAGAAGTTTGACGAGTGGGCAGCAGCCAATCCGGAGGAAAAGAAGCTTTTCGATCGGCTCCAGGCCCGTGAGCTACCGGAGAACTTTGCCGCTGAACTGCCCTCCTGGGAGGCCGGTGAATCACTAGCAACCCGTAAGGCGTCTGAGGCCGCTATCCAGGCACTGGCGGCGTCCTTGCCGGAGATGTGGGGTGGCTCCGCCGACTTGGCGGGCTCCAACAACACCGTCATCAAGGGTGCTGATTCCTTCGGCCCAGAATCCATCACCACGAACGCATGGTCCGCACAGCCCTATGGCCGCAACCTGCACTTCGGTATTCGTGAGCACGCGATGTCCGCGATCATGAACGGCATCGCACTGCACGGAAATACCCGTGTCTACGGCGGTACCTTCCTCATTTTCTCCGAGTACCAGTATCCGGCCGTGCGCCTTGGAGCCCTCATGTCCACTGATACCTACTACGTGTGGACCCATGATTCCATCGGCTTGGGTGAGGACGGTCCTACCCACCAGCCGGTTGAAACCCTCGCAGCCCTGCGTGCCATCCCGAACCTCTCCGTCATCCGTCCGGCAGATGCCAACGAAACTGCCCAGGCTTGGGCCGCGGCAATGGAGTACAAGGCTGCACCGAAGGGCCTGGCCCTCTCTCGTCAGAATCTCCCGGTTCTCGAGGGCACCAAGGAGAAGGCCACCGAAGGCGTTCGCCGCGGCGCCTACATTCTTGTCGAGGCTTCGAAGGAGACCCCGGATGTCATCCTGCTGGCCACTGGCTCCGAGGTGCAGCTGGCCGTTGAGGCCGCTAAGCAGCTTGAGTCCGAAGGCACCGCTACCCGCGTAGTCTCTGCTCCGTGCTTGGAGTGGTTCGATGAGCAAGACACCGAGTACCGCGAATCCGTCCTTCCTTCCTCCGTCCTTGCCCGCGTGTCCGTCGAAGCTGGTGTGTCGATGCCATGGCACAAGTACACCGGTTCCTTCGGCCGCACGGTTTCGCTGGAGCACTTCGGTGCCTCTGCCCCGGCAGGCGAGCTTTTCGAGAAGTTCGGTTTCACAGCCGAGGCTGTAGTCGATGCCGCCCGCGATGCCCTCGGCGCCGCTCAAGCTAACTAGTCCACCGCCAACTTGCCCACGCTATTTCTTTAGCCCCACACCACGGCGTTTCGCCGCCGGACACGAAAGGATTCCGCACTCACCATGACGCACATCGATGATCTCGCTGAACTTGGCACTTCAACATGGCTCGATGATTTGTCGCGCGAGCGCCTCGATTCAGGTAATCTCCGCGAGCTTCTCACCTCCAAGTCCATCGTGGGTGTCACCACGAATCCGGCTATCTTCGCATCAGCGATGTCCTCTGGAACCTCCTACGACGCTGATATCGCTGCGCTGAAGGATCAGGAGGCAACGGCTGATGACGCTGTCTACTCCCTCGCCATCGACGATGTCCGCAATGCCTGCGATGTTTTCTCGGATATCTTCGACAAGACCGGAGGACGCGATGGCCGCGTTTCCATCGAGGTGGATCCGCGCATCTCCGCGGATGCTGAGGCCACGTTGGCTCAGGCCCGTGAACTGTGGGCGAAGGTGGATCGTCCCAACCTCATGATCAAGATTCCGGCTACGGAAGGTTCCCTGCCAGCTATCACGGACGCCCTCACTGAAGGTATTTCCGTCAACGTCACCCTGATTTTCTCAGTGGAGCGTTACGCTGAGGTCATCGCTGCCTACAAGGAAGGCATCGCCCGCGCGGCGAAAGCCGGTAAGGACGTCTCCGCTATCCATTCCGTAGCATCCTTCTTCGTGTCTCGCCTTGATACCGAGGTGGACAAGCGCCTCGAATTGCTAGGTAGTGACGAAGCTTTGGCACTTCGTGGGAAGGCCGGTGTGGCCAATGCTCAGCGTGCCTACGCACTGTTCACCAAGGAGTTCGGCGCCGATTCTGGGCTGCCAGAAAGCGCGCAAGTACAGCGTCCGCTATGGGCATCCACGGGTGTGAAGAACCCCGAGTACCCCGCCACGCTGTATGTCTCCGAGCTGGCAGGCCCGAACACGGTGAACACCATGCCGGAGAAGACTATCGACGCTGTCCTTGAACAGGGCAACCTGCACGGCGATACGCTCAGTAACGCTGGTGCACAGGCAGATAAGGTCTTCGCACAACTGGAAGCAGTGGGCATTGACTTCGCCGATGTCTTCTCTGTGCTGGAGCAAGAAGGCGTGGACAAGTTCGTCACTGCGTGGGAAGAACTCCTCTCCTCGATGACGGATCGCTTGGCTTAGCCGCCGCCTTCTCCGAGTCCATCCGCAGCCGGAAAAACCGCGCTGCGAAGCATCTCTTTAAGGTTCAGCCGCACCACTCGCCCCACCAACACACAGGCAACTATCGTTGGTGGGGCGCGTATCGCTATGCTGGGCTGTTGGACTTACCTCACACAGACCGAAAGGACACTTAGTGAGCACTACCAGCGCGTGGGTCAACCCGTTGCGCAACGCGAAGGACAAGCGTCTTCCGCGCATTGCTGGACCCTCTGGCATGGTGATTTTCGGCGTGACCGGTGACTTGGCACGCAAGAAGCTCCTGCCGGCCATCTACGATTTGGCCAACCGCGGTCTGTTGCCGGCCGGCTTCACCCTCGTAGGCTACGGCCGCCGCGACTGGGACAAGGACGCCTTCTGCGCCTACGTTCGCGAGGCTGCCGAAGCAGGCGCCCGCACTACCTTCAATGAGCATGTCTGGGAGCACCTAGCCAAGGGCATCGAGTTTGTTCAAGGCAACTTCGATGATGCCGGCTTTGACAAGCTCTCAGCGCGGCTGTCTGAGCTCAACACCTCCCGTGGCACGGGTGGTAACTGGGCCTACTACTTGTCCGTTCCACCAGAGTTCTTCTCTGATATTTGCCACCAACTGGAACGTGTAGGCATGGCCGATAGCACGGAAAGCTCATGGCGCCGCGTCATCATTGAGAAGCCATTCGGCCACGATCAGGCTTCCGCCCGTGAGCTCAACGAGATTGTTAATGCCGTCTTCCCAGAATCGTCGGTCTTCCGTATCGACCATTACCTGGGCAAAGAAACCGTGCAAAACATCATGGCGCTGCGCTTTGCCAACCAGATCTTCGAGCCGATGTGGAATGCGCACTACATCGACCACGTCCAGATCACGATGGCTGAGGACATTGGCCTAGGCGGCCGAGCCGGCTACTACGACGGTATTGGCGCTGCGCGCGACGTCATTCAAAATCACCTGCTGCAGTTGCTTGCACTTGTCGCCATGGAGGAACCATCTTCCTTCGCCCCGGCAGCCCTACAGTCCGAGAAGATTAAGGTCTTGGAAGCCACGCAAGCGGTGCATCCGCTCAACAAGACCACCGCTCGCGGTCAATACTCGGCCGGTTGGCAAGGTTCGGTGTATGTCAAGGGTTTGCGTGAAGAAGAAGGCTTCGATCCCGAATCCACGACCGAGACCTACGCCGCCTGCACTCTCAAGGTGAATTCGCGCCGTTGGGCTGGAGTCCCCTTCTACTTGCGCACTGGCAAGCGCTTGGGCCGACGTGTCACCGAAATCGCCCTCGTGTTCAAAACTGCCCCACACCAACCTTTTGACCAGGGTCAGGCCGAGGCACTCGACCAGAACGCTGTGGTTATCCGTGTTCAGCCGGATGAAGGCGTGACCATGCGCTTTGGTTCAAAGGTTCCAGGTTCCACGATGGAAGTCCGTGATGTCAACATGGACTTTGCTTACGCCTCCGCCTTCACCGAAGAGTCCCCCGAGGCTTACGAACGCCTCATCCTCGATGCGCTTTTGGATGAGTCTTCGCTCTTTCCCACCAACCGTGAGGTTGAATTGTCGTGGTCCATCCTGGATCCCATCATTGAGTACTGGTCTGGTATTGGCCAGCCCGAACAGTACCGCGCGGGAACGTGGGGACCCGAGTCCGCTGATAGAATGCTGCGCCGTCAGGGTCACTCCTGGCGCCGTCCGTAGGTCCTGAGGAGTACAGCACCATGATTATCCCTTTGCCCGATACGACGACGCGCAAGATTTCCCAGAAGCTCGTGGAGATGCAAGAGCACTACACCCTTACCACGGGCCGCGTGCTCACACTTATCGTCATGACACAGGAAGGCGATGACCTTGACAATCTGCTGGACTCTGTCCGCGATGCCTCTCATGAGCATCCTTCCCGCGTGATCGTCATTGCGCGCGCCAATCCAGCTGATAAACCGCGCCTTGACGCGGAGCTGCGTGTTGGCGGCGAGGCTGGTGCTTCCGAGATCGTAGTCATGCATCTCCACGGCGCTTTGGCCGACCAAGCAGAGGCAGTGGTCACTCCCCTGCTGTTGCCCGATACACCTATCGTGGCGTGGTGGCCTACGGCCTGCCCTCAGTCCCCAGCTTCGGTTCCGATTGGTAGGCTGGCTCAGCGCCGCATCACCAACGTGGCCCATGGTGATGGCGTCGATCAATACGACCTTCACCTGTTGTCGTCAGGTTATAAGCCGGGTGACTCCGATATGTCCTGGGGCGCTATCACCTTGTGGCGCGGCATTGTTGCGTCGGCGCTGGACCGCCACCCGCACGAGCCTGTGACCTCGGTGGAAATCGCCGGTGCACACAACCATGCAGCCGTGGACTTTGCCGCAGGGTGGCTTCTCGACGCCCTCTCCGTCCCCGTCCACCGCACCGTCACTGAGTGCGACGACAACACGTTCCCGATTGCTTCCCTGGTGTTCCGCCGACCGACTGCAGATGTCAGCATTACGGTCGTCGACTCCGAAACCGTCAAGGTCACCGTTCCAGGCTCACCGGAATCCCTCGTGAGCCTAGCGGTTCGCTCGGAAGCTGAGGTGCTGTCCGAGGAACTTCGCCATTTAGACGCAGACAGGACATACGCCCATGCTCTCCGTGCTTTGGCGAACGTAGACTACAGTGAGAAGCAATAAAGAAACTGAACCTCGATAGTTTTCACGAAGGATCGCCCTGCACCATGGTTACTCTTCACCGCGTCAGCGATGTAGACGAACTCATATCCTCCGCCGCTCTCGCATTCGTCGATGCGATTGCGGCAGTCCAGACCCCGGGCGGCGGCCTGCATAAAGATGGCGTCGCCCGCGTAGTGCTCACCGGTGGCGGCGCAGGGATTGGTCTCCTTCGCGAGCTGGCGCGCTTGGACCACGCTGCCAAGACGCAGGGACCCGATTTCCCTGCGCTCGCGGTGGATTGGTCTCGCGTTCATGTCTTCTTTGGTGACGAGCGCAATGTGCCAGTCACGGACCCCGATTCCAACGAAGGTCAAGCCCGTGAAGCACTCCTCAGCCACGTAGATATTCCAGAGCAGCACATCCACGGTTATGATCTCGGCGCTATCTCGATGGAGCACGCGGCTCAGGCCTACGAGGGCGAGATTCGTGAGTTCGCTCCTGAAGGCTTTGACCTCCACTTGCTGGGCATGGGCGGAGAAGGCCACATTAATTCCATTTTCCCGCACGCAGAGGCTGTGTACGAAGACAAAGACTATGCCTTTGCAGTCCATGATTCGCCCAAGCCCCCGGCAGAACGTGTCACGCTGACCTATCCTGCGATTAACCGTTCGCAGCGCGTCTGGTTCCTCGTCGCGGGCGAGGAAAAGGCAGAGGCCGCAGCGCATCTTGTCGCAGGCGACGCTGCTGAGGACTGGCCCGCTGCCGGTGCCCACGGCACCGAGGAAACTGTTCTATTCCTCGCTGACAGTGCTGCCACTGAGCTATAGAGCATAGAGTCCCTCAGGCTTTTAGAAAGCCGACTCACTAGGGACTTCTCGCATCAACGACAAAAGCCGCGACCTTACCTTCTTGAAGGAGGTCGCGGCTTTTGGTTCTGCTACCCACACGCACATGGCGTGCAGAGATAAATATTCTAGCTGTACGCCTGAAGCAGGTTCAGGGCCACGATGCAGGCGAGCCAGATAATGACCATGACCACGGTGTAGCGATCAAGGTTCTTCTCCACCACGGTAGAACCAGAAAGGTTGGACTGCACGCCGCCGCCGAAAAGACTCGACAGGCCGCCGCCCTTGCCCTTGTGCAGAAGCACGAAGATGGACATGAGGATTGCGGCAATCACCAGGATGATTTCCAGTGCCAAGATCATGAAATAGTTCCTTGTTTACACGGTTGAAGCGTTTGTAATGGTTGCGCGGCAACAAGACGGCACTACTGGAGGTGCCTCAGTATCTAGCCAGCGCAGGATATTCCTCGATGCTACACCATAAAGCGGGCCGGAAACCATTCCGACCCGCTTAGCGGTAGTGCAGCTGTGTGGTGCAGCGGCGTGAGTGCGTCAGAGCCTAAGCATCCGAAGCAGCGTTAGCTGCCAGCTTGGCAAACTCCTCACCCTTGAGCGATGCGCCGCCAACCAGACCGCCGTCAACGTCCGGCTTGCCTACGATTTCAGCAACGGAGTCAACCTTGACGGAGCCACCGTAGAGAATACGGATGCTCTCTGCAACGTCATCGCCACCAAGCTCGCGGACGAGGTCACGGATGGCCGCGCACACTTCCTGAGCGTCATCAGCAGAGGCCACCTTGCCGGTACCGATGGCCCACACTGGCTCGTAAGCAATAACAGTCTTGGCCAAGTCATCGGCTGACAGGCCCTCCAGCGAGTTGCGGGTCTGGGTAACCACGTAATCAACGTGCGTGCCCTTTTCGCGAACGTCAAGCGGCTCGCCTACACAGACGATAGGGCTGATGCCATTGGCCAGAGCCGCAGCGGCCTTCTCAGCCACGAGTTTGTCGGTCTCGCCGTGGTACTGGCGGCGCTCGGAGTGGCCAACGACTGCCCACGAGCAGCCCAGAGCAGAGAGCATCTTGCCGGAAACCTCACCGGTGTAGGCGCCGGACTCGTGCTTGGAGATGTCCTGGGAGCCGTAGGTGAACTTGAGGTCGTCGCCGTCAACAAGAGTCTGCACAGTGCGGATATCGGTGAACGGAACCATGAAGGCGACGTCGACCTTCTCGTAGTAATCCTTCGGCAGTGCAAAGGCGAACTTCTGTAGGGAGCCAATGGCTTCCTTGTGGTCGAGGTTCATCTTCCAGTTGCCTGCGATAAGTGGGGTACGTGCCATGATGTGCCTTTCTACAGGTTGAGCTTGAACGTAGTGGATTAGGACTCGAGGACCTTGACGCCCGGCAGCACCTTGCCCTCCAGGAACTCCAAGGAAGCGCCGCCGCCAGTGGAAATGTGGGAGAAGCCTTCTTCGTCGAGGCCGAGGAGGCGGACGGAGGCTGCGGAGTCGCCACCGCCAACGACGGTGAAGGAACCGTTCTTCGCGGTGGCATCGATGATGGCCTGTGCGACACCTGCGGTGCCCTTGGAGAAGGCCTCCATCTCGAAAACGCCCATGGGGCCATTCCAGAAGACAGTCTTGGAGGTAGCGATGACCTCATCGAACTTCTTCACAGACTCCGGTCCGATATCGAGGGACATCCAGCCTTCCGGAATCCCGTCGAGCGCGACGACCTTGTTCTCAGCGTGAGCATCGAACTCAGTGGCTGCTACTAGGTCGACTGGGAGAACAATCTTGTCGCCGAAACGCTCAAGCAAGTTCTTGCAGTTGTCAATCTGATCCTCCTGCAGCAGAGAGTTCTGAACGTTGTAGCCCTGTGCTGCCAAAAGCGTGTAGCACATGCCACCGCCGATGATGACCTTGTCAGCCTTGCCAGCCAGTGCCTCGATAACGCCAAGTTTGTCGGAGACCTTAGCACCGCCAAGAACGACGACATAGGGGTGCTCCGGCTCCTTAGCCACAGCAGCGAGAGTCTCTACTTCCTTCTGGACGAGCTTGCCAGCGTAAGCGGGAAGGCGCTTAGCCACGTCGTAGACGGAAGCCTGGGCGCGGTGGACAACGCCGAAACCGTCGGAAACAAAGGCTCCGTTGTCAGCGGCTAGAGCGACAAGTTCATCGGCAAAAGCGCCACGTTCAGCTTCTTCCTTCGAGGTCTCACGCGGGTCGAAGCGAACGTTTTCCAACAGGAGAACATCGCCATCGTTGAGGCCGTTCGCGCGTTCATGAGCGTCCTCACCGCTGACATCGCCGGCGAGCGCAACGTACTGGTCGAGAGCTTCGGACAGAGCCTCAGCAACCGGCGCCAGCGAGTACTTCGGCTTGACCTCACCTTTCGGACGTCCCAGGTGAGCGGACAGGATTACCTTGGCGCCGCCCTCCACGAGTGCCTTGATGGTGGGAAGGGACGCAGTGATGCGGCCGGAGTCAGTGATGTTTCCTTCATCATCCAAAGGGACGTTGAAGTCCGAGCGCACGAGGACGTGGCGGCCCTCGACGCCTTCTGCGAGCAGGTCATCCAAAGTCTTGAAAGCCATGGTGTTCTCCTTTAATGGTCTGTGTTCAAGCTAAAGGTTAGAGGTATTCAGTTAAGAAGTGTGGGAAGGTGTATCACTATCACCCCCACAGACGACAACCGGCCCAGCGCACGCCACGATAGCGAGGGCGTAGTGCATGGGCCGGAGTAGTCACAGCGTTGTCACTGTGGTCATCTAAAGGCGCCGGAGCCTTAGAGCTTGGAAGCTACCAGGGAGGTGGTGCGGACCAGCTGGTTGGTGTAGCCCCACTCGTTGTCGTACCAGCCAAGTACCTTGACGAAGTTGCCGTTGGACACCTTGGTCATACCAGCATCGAAGATGCAACCGTGCGGGTCAGTGATGATGTCGGTGGAGACAATCGGGTCCTCGGTGTAGCCCAGGGTCTCACCGAACTCGCCGGTAGCGGCTTCCTTGATAGCGGCGTTGATTTCCTCAGCGGTAACCTCACGAGAAGCCTGGAAGGTCAGGTCGGTAGCGGAACCGGTGATTGTCGGCACACGCATGGCGTAGCCGTCGAGCTTGCCCTCCAGCTCCGGGAGAACCAGGGAGACAGCCTTGGCTGCACCGGTGGAGGTCGGAACCATGTTCACGGCTGCGGCGCGAGCGCGGCGCAGGTCGCGGTGCGGAGCGTCCTGGATGCGCTGGTCACCGGTGTAAGCGTGGATGGTGGTCATCAGGCCCTTTTCGATGCCGAACTTCTCGTGCAGGACCTTGGCCATCGGAGCGAGGCAGTTGGTGGTGCAGGATGCTGCGGAGATAACGTTGTGGTTGGCAGCGTCGTACTCGTCAGAGTTGACACCATAGACGAAGGTTGCGTCAACGTTCTTGCCCGGTGCGGAGATGATGACCTTCTTGGCACCAGACTCGAGGTGAGCCTTTGCTGCTTCACCATCGGTGAAGAAGCCGGTGGACTCGATAACAATGTCGACGTTGTGCTCGCCCCAGTTCAGGTTCTTCGGGTCGCGCTCAGCGGACACGGCAATTCGGTGACCGTTAACGGTGATGGACTCATCATCGTGTTCAATCTCGCCATCAAAGCGGCCGAGAACGGAGTCATACTTGAGCAGGTTTGCCAGAGTAGCGTTATCGGTCAGGTCGTTGACGGCGACAACCTCGAGGTCATTGTTGCCCTGTGCAACTGCACGGAAGAAGTTACGGCCAATGCGGCCGAAGCCATTGATGCCTACGCGAATGGTCACGGTAATGTCTCCTCAAATAATCGAGTGAAGTTCTGCGTGGGGACGTCCGATAGGCGGCCACTCTCTTGTGACGTCGTCGTCGGTTTTCCCAACACGGCCGATACTACCCACGGATTTTGACCTTCGCACAGGTCCGTAGCTCCCTCAGTGAACGCGCTAGCAGCATGTTCAAAAGAGGCGTACACTGGTAGAGCGTCTTTTAGCGCTCGGGGGTCAGATACACCGTTACACCTGCAGATATGCCCGTTCATGTGGGATTGTGTTGCATAGTGTTGAAACGACGTGGGATATGTCACCCAACCAAAAACTAGTTAAGCCACCCAGACATATATTCAGGGTGGCTTCGCCGAAATCCGTCAGACTCATGTCCGAACGGGCATCAACATGGCTTAGGCATCATCGAAAAGGTCCTCGGTGACGGACTTTGTTGTGTCGGGGACGCCTAGCTCTTTCGCGCGTTTATCTGCCATGGACAGCAGTCGTCGGATACGGCCCGCTACTGCATCTTTGGTCATCGGCGGGTCCGCCAGACGTCCTAGTTCTTCCAAGGACGCTTCACGGTGCTGTACGCGCAAACGGCCTGCATCGGCCAGGTGCTCAGGTACGTCATCCCCCAAAATCACCATTGCACGCTCGACGCGCGCAGCTGCAGTGACAGCCGCACGCGCCGAGCGGCGCAGGTTGGCATCGTCAAAGTTGTCGAGGCGACGGGACGTATCATGAGCTTCGCGCTGAATGCGCTTCTTCTCCCAGGTCAGGCGAGTTTCTTGTGCACCCATACGAGTCAACAGCGCACCAATAGCGTCACCGTCGCGTACTACGACACGGTCCGCACCACGAGTTTCCTTCGTCTTAGCTGGCACACCTAGGCGGCGGGCACAGCCCACAAGCGCTAGCGCTGCCTCTTGGCATGGGCAGGTAACTTCCAGAGCTGAAGAACGCCCCGGCTCAGTGAGCGATCCCTGGGCCAGGAATGCGCCACGCCACGCGGCCTCATTATCGGCAATAGAACCGGAGATAACTTGCGGTGGCAGGCCCACTACTGGGTGCCCAGAACGCGTCACCAGACCGAGTCGACGGGTAAGCTCCTTCGCGCCAGACGTGATACGTACCTGAATGCGGTTCTTCTTTGACGAAGACGCGGGACCCGCTAGGTGCGTCGTGGCGGTGATCGAATACAGCTCATCCAACGCCGCGACGAGGCGGTCAGCCACCTTTTTAGACTCCAGCTCGACGTCGTAGGTGACGCGCTCGCCAGTGACGTGAAGCTCGCCAGCGAACCGCAAGATAGCCGCAACCTCTGCCGCGCGGGCAGACTGACGCGGTACGGAAACCGCCGTTAGTTCCTCCTTGACCTGATCGGTCAATGACGCAGACACCTCGTGTCTCCCCTTTCGACTGTTGATGCCGCCATGCGGCTGTAAGTGCCCCATAGTTTAACGTGCGGGCCGTGCGCACGCGCACGCCAGGGGTTCTACCGCACCTTGCTGGCCGAACTAAGCAGTACGTCGATGCTTCGGCTAGTGGGTCTCTCTGGCGTACTCGCTGTAGAGCTCATTAAACACCGCAGCAAGCTTATCGGGACAATGCTTGTTAAGGGTTTGCCCGTTGTCATCGACCTGGCACACGTCCCGGAATACCGCCGTCGCTCCTAGCACGCTTGCAGCACGCTGAACAAAGACACGCTCGGATTCATTCGGCAAGCTTTCGCTGTCGACGATAACGCGGTCAACCCGTAGATTCGGGGCATGTTGTGCCAGTACGTGAAGGTGACGTTCGGCAGAAAACCCTTGGGTTTCTCCCGGCTCGGCAGACAGATTCAGGACGACGACACGCAGCGCGTCCGAGGACGTTATAGCTTCCACGATGTCCGGAACCAACACGTGTGGCAAGACAGAACTAAACCACGATCCAGGCCCTAGGGTAATCATGTCCGCTTGATGTAGCGCGTCAAGAGTTTCTGGGTTTGCATCCGGACGTTCCGGAATGATGCGCACGCGGCGTACCTGTCCCACCGTCGAGGCAACGGCTACTTGGCCGCGCACTGCGCGCATGACACGGGGGTCGTCGTCAAGCCCGGCAACATCTGCCTCAATATTAAGCGGGAGGTTGACGGACGGGAGCACCCGTCCAGCGGAGTCCGTTAGCTTAGCCACCGCATCGAGCGCGGCCTGGAAATCACCCAGCACGTCGCTCAATCCGGCGATGAGCAGGTTACCCACGGCGTGTCCAGCCATGGCACCATCGCCGCGAAAACGGTGCTGCAAAGTTGTGGCCCACAGCTGGCCTTCTTCGGAATCACTGGACAACGCAGCTAACGCCATGCGTAGGTCCCCGGGAGGAATGATGTCAAGCTCACGGCGAAGCCGACCGGAAGAGCCGCCGTCATCCGCCACTGTCACAATGGCAGAGATCGCTTCGGCGCCCGTACGGCGAGCTGCCAGCAGGGTTTGGTAAAGACCATGGCCACCACCAAGGCTAGCCATGTGAGAAGGAGCTATGGTCACGTAGGTACCGGCTTTCGATGTGTGGTGTGAGAGAGAGTGAAACTAATCGCGATTAATGTCGCGGTGCAGCGTACTGACGTCGATGTCCCCGCGCTCGCGCAGCCTGCGCGCGACTTCTTCAGTAATCGCGACGGAGCGGTGGTGACCACCGGTACAGCCAATGCCTACCGTGATGAAGTTCTTTCCTTCATGGCGGTAGCCAGTCAGCATCGAGTCAAACATGTTGATGAAGTTCTGGATGAAGGGCTGTGCAGCATCACGTGACAAGACGTAGTCAGCTACAGGCTCGTCTGTACCGCGGTAGCCGCGCAGTTCCGGAACCCAATAAGGATTGGGAAGGAACCGGACATCGACGACGAGATCGGCATCACGCGGTGAGCCATGTTTGAAGCCAAAAGACTCAAGCGTGACGTGCTGGCGTTCATGCCCCATCTCACCGAACGACGCCTCGATAGCTCGGCGCAGGTCGTGGATGGATAGATTAGTTGTGTCGATGATGATATCGGCACGGTCACGAATCTCCTGGACGGCTACGCGCTCACGTTGGATACCTGCCTTGAGGGTCTCCCCGTCCTGGAGCGGGTGAGTACGACGTACCGAATCGAATCGACGAATAAGGACATCATCGCGTGCATCGAGGAAAAGAAGCGTGGGCTTCATATCCAACTCAGTCAGCTCATCCAGTGTTTCTGGAAGGGATCCCGGGAACATACGGGAGCGCACATCCGTCACCGCCGCAATCTTCGTCACCGGTGAGTCCGGGCGTGCACAAAGCTTGAGCAGGTCAACGATGGCTTTCGGCGGGATGTTGTGGGCCACGTAGTAACCCTTATCCTCCAACACCTTGGCTGCCGAGGTTAGGCCTCCACCGGACATGCCGGTCACCAAAATGGGCGGGGAATCAAACAACGTCATGGCCTCTATTCTTACCACCTCACCTGAAGATTCGGTGTGAAAACGGCAACGAAACCGTGACGGGGTACAACTTCCTACAGCGAGGTCTGCGGACGCTTAGGACTTAGTCCTTATGCAGGTGGTCGTACACCGTCTGCGCGAGCTTCGGGCCAAAGCCTTTGACCTCCGCGATATCCTCCACGCTGGCTTCCTTGAGCTTCTTCACGGAGCCGAAATGTTTGACCACATCAGTGCGTCGTTGTGGCCCCAAGCCTGGTATGGAGTCCAGCACGGATGTCCGCATGCGCTTGGAACGTTGCTGACGGTGATAGGTAATGGCCACGCGGTGCGCCTCATCACGCAGGTGCTGAAGTAGAAAGAGCGCTTGCGAATTGCGTGGGAGGATAACGGGTTCATCGTCACCAGGCACCCAAATCTCCTCCAGACGCTTAGCCAAGCCAATCAGGGTGACATCGACAATGCCCAGTTCGTCGAATACTGCCTGGGCAGCTGCCACCTGGGGCGCACCGCCGTCGACGATGAACAGCTGTGGAGGATAGGAGCTGCGAGTCGAGTTGCTGGCGGCTTCCTCGCGCACTCGTTCGTCAGCGAATGTGGTGTTCTCCAGTTCCTCATCCGGCACGGCGCGTTTGTCATCGTGGTGGTGTTTGAAGCGGCGTCGGGTGACCTCAGCAATGGAGGCCACGTCATTGGAGTGCCCGTCACCGGCGGCTTCCTTAATGCGGTAGCGGCGGTAATCCGACTTGCGCGGCAGACCATCTTCGAAGACAACGAGGGAGGCCACAACATCGGTGCCTTGGATGTGCGAAATGTCCGTACATTCAATGCGCAGCGGTGCGGAGTCCATGCCCAAGGCTTCCTGCAGTTCTTGCAGCGCCGCCGACCGTGCAGTGAGGTCACCAACGCGTTTGAGCTTGTGCTGACGCAGCTGCTCCTTAGCGTTGCGTTCTACGGTCTCCATGAGCGCGCGTTTATCACCGCGTTGCGGGACACGCAGGTCTACTTGGGCGCCGCGCAGTTCCTCCAAAACGATCTTGACTTGGTCGGCTTCCTCAGGTGGGACCTGCACCAAGATTTCACGCGGAATAGCGTTGCCGCGATGCACGTCGGTGTGGGACTCTTGGTCTACTCCCCTGCGCTCCAGTTTGGCGTCCTCGGCGGCTTCTTGGCGCTGCCTGTCGACGGCATCGGAATAGAACTGCACAAGAAAGTTCTGGATAAGCGCCGGCAGCCCAGGGTCCGGCTTGCCCTCCTCGATGGGCTCCGTCGTGGCTTGGTCGCCCGATCGCTCGACTACCCACCCGCGTTGGCCGCGGATACGGCCTGCACGCACATGGAAGATCTGTACTGCTGCTTCAAGCTCATCGGAGCAAAACGCAATGAGATCGGCGTCAGTGCCATCAGAGAGCACCACCGCCTGCTGCTCCATGAGCTTGTCAATCGCGCCCAAGTCATCACGGAGGCGTGCGGCCAGTTCGAACTCTAGCTTCTCCGAAGCTTCTTCCATCTTGCGGGTCAACCGCTTACGCACTGGCGCAGTGTTGCCGTTCATGAAGCTTATGAGTTGGTTCACCGTCTCGCGGTGTTCTTCGGGGCTGACCCGCCCAATACATGGGGCATCGCACTTGCCGATGTAGCCCAGCAAGCACGGCCTGCCTAGGCGCTCGTGGCGGTTGTACACGCCTTTAGCGCACGTGCGCATGGGGAACACACGGGTGAGGAGATCGAGTGACTCACGTACTGCCCACGCATGCGAATACGGTCCGAAATAGCGCACGCCTTTGCAGCGCGGGCCACGGTAGAAAAACGCACGCGGGATAGTCTCCCCCACCGAAACCGCCAGCATAGGATAGGTTTTGTCATCGCGGTACATGACATTGAACCGCGGATCGAAACGCTTAATCCAGGTGTATTCCAGCTGGAGTGCTTCCACCTCGCTGGCCACCACAGTCCATTCCACCGACGCGGCTGTGAGAACCATCTGGCGGGTCCGCGGATGCAGTTGCGTGATGTCCTGAAAGTAGTTGGACAAACGCGCACGGAGGTTCTTTGCCTTGCCCACGTAGACAACGCGGCGGTTCTCATCCCGGAATTTATAGACGCCCGGGTCCGTAGGAATGCTTCCAGGAGCCGGGCGGTAAGTCGTGGGATCAGCCACTAGTCATCCTGCGGCATGTAGCGGGCTTCAAGGTCACGGAAGGAACGCACCTTCGGGATCACGTCAGCCTTATCACCGGATTGCAGTGCCCACACCGGCACGTACTCGAAGTCCGGCAGCTCGATGCGAGCCATTCGCGAACCTTCCGGGAAGGACAGGCCGTAGATCACCTGCCATGGATAAAAGCGCGTACCCACAATGTTGCGAACCTCCACACCATCAGAATTAGCGCGAAGACGCGGACGGGTAAGCGCGATCCAGGACAGGACGGAGATCAGCACGCCCACTCCGGGGAAAGCGAATTTATCAATAGTGGTCACGCTGGCGCCGGTAAAGGACAAACCTACGGTAAAGCCCATGAAGAGGTGCGCCGCCATCACAAGAATGACCCAGACGATGGCTACTTTGCGCAGGAAGGGCGAGCGGGCTTCGTACTCCCAAGGCTTCGTCGATGTCTGAGCGAAGGGATCGGCACTGGTATAGGCCAACATCTGTTCTTCGCTCAGTTCGGGGCGAGCAGTATTCGGCTGCTCCTTATCCGAAGGAACCTGTGGGTTCGTCATCGAGTCCTCCATCCGTTTATCACTCCCGTTTCTCGGCGTCGCCTACCGCAGCTAGGGCCGCGTCACCCATCAACTGCGCAGGCTACTGCGGGGTCGACTCGTTCAGTGTACGCAAGGCGTGCACGGTTTCTAAAGCTGCATGCATGGATTCCGCGCCCTTGTCTTCGGTGGAATTGTCAAAACCGGCGCGGTCAACTGCTTGGTCATACTCGTTGACGGTAAGCACACCATTGCCTACCGGCGTCGACTCATCCAGAGCAATGCGAGTCAGGCCTTGTGTTACCGAGTCACACACATAATCAAAGTGCGGGGTCCCACCGCGTACTACGCATCCCAGCGCAACGACGGCATCGTGCGTACGTGCCGCAGCTTGGACCACTACCGGCAGCTCCAGTGCACCGACGACGCGCACAGCGGTCACTTCGGCACCTGCTGCTTCAGCGGTTTCAATAGCGCGGCGGTGCAGCTGATCGCAGATCTCCTCGTTCCACGTCGCCGTCACCACAGCTACGCGGATACCTTCACCGGAGACATTCTTCGGGGTAGGAAGGCCTTCTTTGCTCATTGTGTGCTCCTTTGTGAACGTTGAAGTCGAAAACGTTTAAGAGTGTTTCTCGTCCCACTCTGCCACCTGCGGCAGGTCATGGCCCATACGGTCACGCTTGGTGCGCAGGTAAGCGATGTTATCCGCCGTCGCGGGGGTAGCCAGTGCGGTGCGTGCCGAGGCATCAATGCCAAAGCCCTGCAGACCTTCGCCCTTGTGTGGATTGTTGGTCAACAGATTCACAGAAGTCACGCCGAGATCTCGCAAAATCTGACCGGCCACGGAGTATTCGCGGGCGTCTTCCGGCAGGCCTTGCTCAACGTTGGCGTCCACGGTGTCCAAACCGCCGTCCTGCAGGCTATAGGCCTTGAGCTTGTTGATGAGCCCAATGCCCCGCCCTTCCTGGCCACGCAGGTAGATAACTATGCCCCGCCCGGCTTCCTGCACAGCACGCAAGGATTCCTGCAGCTGCGGGCCACAATCACAGCGCTGGGAACCAAAAACATCGCCGGTCAGGCACTCCGAGTGCACACGCACCGGCACATCCGTAGCACCAACGTAATCCTTAAGGTCACCGACGATGAGTGCAATGTGCTCGCGCTTGTCGACGTCATTCCGGTAACCCACCGCCCTAAACTCGCCGTGTTCGGTGGGCAAGCGGGTCTCTACCTGACGGGTCACCTGTTGCTCGTTGTGACGGCGCCATTCGATGAGCTGCTCAATGGAAATCATCGTGAGTCCATGCTTATCGGCGAAGCGGCGCAATTCCGGGGAGCGCGCCATATCGGTCGGATTCTCTTCAGAAACAATCTCGCAGAGAACACCTGCTGGGCGCAGTCCAGCCAGACGGGCCAAATCGATAGAGGCCTCAGTGTGCCCATCACGCTCGAGCACGCCATTGGGGCGCGCTTCCAGGGGAACCACGTGGCCTGGACGGGTGAAGTCGGTGGGCTTCGAGGAAAGGTCCGCCAACGCGCGAATCGTCTCGCAGCGCGAGGTGGCGGAGATACCCGTGGAGCCATTGGCTAAGTCCACCGTCACCGTGTAGGCGGTATGACGCACGTCTTGGTTCACAGCCATCATCGGTGGCAGGTTGAGCCGCTCACAATCCTCTGGCAGGAGTGGTGCGCAAATGTAGCCGGAGCTGTAGCGCACCATAAAGGCCACGAGTTCTGGAGTAGCCAACTCAGCGGCAAAGATGAGGTCACCCTCGTTCTCGCGGTCCTCGTTGTCCACGACGACGACAGCTTTTCCGGCCGCGATGTCCGCGATGGCTTGGTCGACGCTATCTAGAGTGAAGGTTGAATCTGCGGCGGTCATAAGGATTAACTCTATCCCTCCCCTAAGCGCGCAATGACGTTAGGGTGAACCATCTTCTCCACATACTTAGCTACCACGTCAACTTCCAGGTTGACCGTCGCCCCAGGTTCCAGAGATCCGAAAACCGTATCGCGCAGGGTGGTCGGGATGAGCGAGACCTCAAAGTAGTCCTCGCCCACTGCCGAGACAGTCAGGGAGGTTCCTTGCACGGCGATGGAGCCCTTCTCCACCACGTAATGCGCTAGCCCCTGCGGGAGGCTGAAACGCAGGACTTCCCAGTTCTCCGACGGTGCCCGTGACAGCAGCTTCGCCGTTCCATCCACGTGCCCTTGGACAATGTGTCCGCCGAGGCGTGTGGTGGGAAGGACCGCACGCTCGAGGTTGACCGCCGAGCCAATCGATAGTTCCCCCAGTGAACTGCGGTTCAAGGATTCCTGCATGACATCGGCAATAAACGTGCCTTCGCCAAACTCAGCTACGGTCAAGCACACACCATTGACCGAGATCGAATCACCAAGCTGGGCATCGTCTAAAACTGTCGTCGCAGCAATACCGAGGCGCACGGCATCGCCCTGCTCCTCCACGCTCTTCACGTGACCGATTTCTTCTACAAGTCCGGTAAACATCGAGTCTTTATCCTTTCCTCTGATATTCAACAAGGAGGTCATCGCCCAGTTCCAGGACGGAGTGACGGCGCCAGCGCGGTGCATCGGCCAGCGTCGATGTCACCGCGTGCGTGAGCACACCAGTGCCTTCCCCGAGGATCACGTTGCCCAGGTAGGCCTGAATCCGGTCGACATACCCGAGCTCCAACATGCTGGTGGCAAGCCCAGCACCGCCCTCCACGAGGATGTCACGGGCCCCACTGGCGTACAGCTCAGCTAGGGCTTCCTGCGGCGTGGCATACTGCTCGAAACCCAAACGTGCCAGGTTTTGGGCGCCATGCTTGGCGACGTCCCTGCTGCCCACCACGACACGCCGCGGCTGGTTGTCACGCAATTCACCGTCTGGAAAGCGCGCAGTGAGCGAAGGGTTATCAGCCAACGCCGTGCCGGTGCCAATGAGGATGGCATCGCGCCGAGCGCGGTCGATATGGACGTGTTCGCGGGCCCGAACACCGGTAATCCACTGGCTGGTTCCGTCGGCAGCAGCTGTGAAGCCGTCAAGGCTTTGGGCAAACTTCAGCGTGACATGGGGCCGGCCCAGGTCCATCGCAGTAAGCCACGGTATGAGGGCATCCTCGATCCCTGCGGGCGCTTCAAGCGTGCCGACGGTGATGCCGGCCGCCGCTAAGGCCGCGGCACCGCCCCTTGCCTTGGGAGTGGGATCGGGATGGAGGAAGTACACACTGGCCAGGGAGGCGTCGATAAGCGCCTGCGCGCACGGACCCGTGCGACCGGTGTGGTTGCAGGGCTCCAACGTCACCACGGCGGTCCCGCCGCGGGCCTTCTCCCCCGCCGCCGTGAGCGCCATAATCTCCGCGTGGGGACCGCCGGGAGGCTGCGTGTGTCCCACGCCAGCAATCTCACCGGAGGAATCCAGAATGACTGCCCCGACGGGTGGATTGGGGCTGGTGGTACCTCGTGCTTGGGCGCCGGCCGTCATGGCCAGGCGCAACGCATTCTCAATCAAAGCTCTGGTTACAGCGTGGCTAGGCGGCGCAATTCGTCGACAGCCGCGGCCTTATCCGCCTGCTTGTAAATGGCGGAACCGGCCACGAAGGCATCACAACCGGCTTCTGCGGATTGACGGATGGTGTCGGCAGAAATGCCACCGTCGATTTCAATGAGTACATCCAGACCGCGCTCATCAATGGACTTGCGCAGCGTGCGAACCTTGTCGAGTTGCTCAGGCATGAAGCTTTGACCGCCAAAACCCGGCTCCACAGACATAACGAGAACCTCGTCGAAGTGCTCCAAAGAATCCAACCACGGTTCAATCGGGGTGCCAGGTTTGATGGAGAATCCTGCACGCACGCCAAGGTCCCGAATCTTCTGTGCAAGCGTTAAAGCCGCGTCTTTGTCGGCGACAGCCTCAACGTGAAAGATGATGCAATCAGCACCGGCCTTGGCATAGGTCTCGACCCACTTCTCTGGCTCCTCAATCATGAGGTGCACGTCGAGGGTTTGCGTCGTGATGCCGTCCACGGTGGCGGTGATGTCCGGGCCGAAAGACAAATTGGGGACGAAATGACCATCCATAATGTCAACGTGGATCCAGTCCGCGTTGGCTACTGCGCGGACTTCCTCACCGAGTTGGGTAAAGTCGGCGGCCAGAATAGACGGGGCAATAATAGGACCAGACTTTGTTGCAGACATGTCACTCAGCCTAGTCCCTTCGTCCTCTCTAGTCCGCTAGTCGGCGAAGGACCGCGAAAAACATGGCGTCGGTGCCATGACGATGCGGCCACAACTGTGCGGAGAGTTCGCTGCCCACATTGCCCATGTCCGGCAGGAGTTCGCGCGCATCGAGCTCTTCAATGCGCAACGCTGCTCCTTCGCCGTGCTTGGCGACGGCCGCATCGACAATCTCGCGGGTTTCACGCAGGTCCGGCGAACACGTCGAATAGACAACAATGCCTCCCGGGCGAACCAGGTTAAGTGCGGATTCGAGAAGCTCTGCCTGCAGTGAGGTGAGGTCCTTGATATCGGATTCAGACTTGCGCCATCGGGCTTCTGGTCGGCGACGCAGGGCGCCGAGGCCGGAACAGGGGGCGTCGACAAGAATGCGGTCAAACCCAGGCTCGAGGCCAGGCGAGCGGCCATCGGCAGTATGCACACGGACCGGCAAATCCCTCGCGGTCTTTTCCACCAGCTTCGCTCGGTGCGGGGACACTTCGACGGCGTCGACAGTTGCGCTGTCGATGCGCGCAATAGCTGCCATGAGCGCAGCCTTACCACCCGGTCCGGCACACAGATCCAGCCAGCGGCCGGTGTCGTCTCCAATCAGGGGAGCCTCTGTGACCGCGCGTGCAATAAGCTGCGAACCTTCATCCTGTACCGCGGCCATACCTTGGCGCACGGGTTCCAGCGAACCTGGGTCACCGTGCTCAAGATAGACCGCGTATGGCGAATACTGGCCCTCCTCGCAGCCGGTCATGAGCGCGAGTTCTTCTGCAGTAATGTCTCCTGGACGCGCTACCAGGTGCACGATTGGCCGCTGGGAATCAGCCTCCAGCGCCTGCTCCAACTCATCCGCATCTCCTAAAACTCGCGCGAAAGAGCGGGCAATCCACTCGGGATGGGCGTGGCGGAAGGCTAATGCTGCAATCTCGCCGCTCGGAGTCAGCTGTTCCAGCCACTCTTCTGCTGGCGTGCGGGTAATGGTGCGCATGATGCCATTGGCAAACCCTTTAGCCTTTTCGTGGCCAGCTGCCTCGACGAGGCGGACAGTGGTGTCGACGGCTGCATGCGCCTCCACGCGGGTATAAAGCACCTGGTACGTGCCCAAACGCAGTGCTGTGAGAACCTCCGGCGCCATCGCATCAAGTCCACGGGAGGCACATTTCGCGATAACCGCATCAAGCACGCCTTCGGTGCGCAGGGACCCGTAGGTAAGTTCTGTAGCAAACGCCGCATCGCGTCCAGAAAGTTTGTTCGCGTTCAGCGCCTTGGGCAACGTGAGGTTAGCGAAGGCATCGTCAGCATCCACTCGCCGAAGTACGTCGAAAGCTACCGCGCGCGGCACATCGACACCGCTGCGGCGCGCCGCGTGAATTAGCGAGTCAGTCGGGCGAACGCGATCATGTCGGCGTCCCGCGGTGCCACGATTGTTGTGGCGCGCTGAGGCACGCTTTTGCGAGCCGACATGACCCTTTGTGTCGTGGTTCTTCTGTCCCCGATCAGCCGGGTCACCGGACTTGCTGCGGGATCTGAATCCTCCGCTCACGAGAAGGTCACCTCATTCTGTTCATCCTTGGGCAACTGGCTGCTCAAACCTCTGCCCCAATCAGCGGCGTTCATCATCTTCTTGCCTGGCGGCTGAATCTGGCCCAAACGCACTGGGGCGCTGCCCGTGCCGACGACAACATCCTTCTTACCCACGCGCACCTCACCCGGACGCAACTCAGCCTCGCCTGGTTCAGCAGCAGCTAGGCTGACCGGACCGACCTTAAGGCGCGACTCTCCCAGAAGCGTCCATGCACCCGGGCCTGGAGTATGGGCGCGGATGTGGCGGTCGATGACGTCGGCAGGCTGTGCCCACTCAATCCGGGCATCCTCTGTAGCAATCTTGTGCGCGTACGTCGCTTCACCTTCCTGCGGCTGTGGGGAAATGCTGCCGTCTTCGAGACCATCCATCGTCTCCACGAGAAGGTCTGCCCCGGCGTAAGCAAGGCGGGTGAGCAGATCATCTGCGGTATCGGTGGGCTGGATTCGCTCCTCCAAAGTCGCAAGGATGTCACCGGTATCCAGCCCCTTGTCGATGCGGAAGGTGGTAGCGCCAGTGACCTCATCGCCAGCAGCGATGGATGCTTGGACTGGGGCCGCTCCGCGCCACGCGGGAAGAAGGGAGAAGTGCAGGTTGACCCAACCGTGGGCCGGAACCTGGAGAAGGTCTTCAGTAATAAGGTTGCCATAGGCCACCACCGGAATTGCCTCGGGAGAAAGCTCGGCGAGACGTGCGCGGAGGGCATCGCCGTCCTTGGTCCCCGGCTTCAGCGTGGTTGGTGTCAGCACCTCAACTCCATGTTTCTCCGCTAAAGCCTTGACCGGGCTTGGGTGGAGGCTGCGTCCACGGCCGCGGCGGGCATCGGGGCGCGTAATGACTGCAGCGACCTCATGGCGGGAAGCAATGAGCTTCTCCAGCGCCACGACGGCTGGCTCGGGGGTTCCGGCGAAAATGATGCGCACTGTAAGACTCGTACCTTTCTAATAAACGTGTAGGAGGGTTCCGTATGGGAGTTCGCGAATGCGGTTATGGATTAAGCGTTAAACCAATCTGATTCTCGGATGGCCTTCATAGATTCCTTCCGCAGCTCAGTGCTCAGGCGCTGTAGAAAGAGCACTCCATCAAGGTGGTCGGTCTCGTGCTGAATGCACCGCGCCATAAGGCCTGACGCCACCATAGCGAGTGGCCGTCCTGACGTATCGAAACCACTCACTCGGACCGTGTTGAAGCGTTCAGTTGGCAGCGAGATGCCCGGGATGGACAAACAGCCCTCGGTTCCCAGTTGGGTCTTATCCCCTATGGCTTCCCATTCTGGGTTAATGATGGCTCCACGAAGCCCATCTTGATAGTGCGAGCAGTCAAAGACAAAGATGCGCTTGGTCAGGCCTATCTGGTTAGCTGCAAGGCCCACTCCACCGGCATCCTCCATTGTCTCGAGCATGTCTTGAGCGAGGCGCTCGAGGGATGGACCGAACTCAGCAATCTCCTCGGCACGGGTATTCAGGACAGGATCGCCATATAAGCGAACCTCGCGCACAGTCATGGTGAGTACTCCTCGTCGTTGGGACGTTCTTGACCGACAATAGTTCACCGCGCACCGTCCGCGCCCACAAGGTACCCCTCGCGCGTGCCGGCTAACCGATGTTGATGGGATCGACGGCGATACGTAGCGGCAACACGTCTTTGCGCGCACTGCGCACCGCGTTCGCGGTACGCAACGCCATACCAAGTTCCGCGCGTGGCCCTAATGGAGTGCGCACCAAAAGTCGTTGAGGCTCACCGCCGCGCTCGCGGTCATAGTCGCCCGGCAGGCTCACACCAGGCGGCAAAGGCACAGGACCGAGCAGTTCTGCATGTTCCGGGAGCTCTACGAGCTCGAGGAAGGAATCCAAGGAGGCATCGGCACCGTCGATTGCCGCCATGTGCACTGCGGGCGGGAAACGCACCTCCCGACGTGCTTGCAACTCCGCGCCAGCAGCGCCCACCATATCCCAGTTCATGAAGAAACCCACCAGGGGTAGCTGTTCATCAGCGGCCACAATGACCACACCACCAGCTTCCGCTGGGCAGACGAGTGTAGCCGCAACAGCCCACTTAGCCAAGGTATCTTCCGTTGCGCGCAAATCTTGGCGGCCCAACAGCGCACCGGTTTCTACAAGCAATGCGGCACCATAGTGGCCATTGTCTGCCACACGTGGTTCCGCGCCGGGAGTGGAAATCACGAGAGCTGGGCCCTGTGGGATCTCATCAATCACCTTTGAACCGCCCGACTGAATAACACGTGTTTGGGGGAAGGCGCGCCCCAGCTCTTCCGCGGTGCGCTCGGAACCCAACACGATCGCGCGCAGGCGCGGTGAGCCGCACTCGGAACAGCGATAGTGCGTATCCACTCGCCCACACCAGCGGCAGGTTGGCAAAGAGGCCGACTGCGTATCGCTACCTCCTGTGGAGGGAAGGCCCAAAGGGCCATTGCAGTGCCGGCAGCGCGCCGGGGAGTAGCACTGACCACACGCAAGGATAGGTGCGTAACCTTTGCGCGGTACCTGAACGAGGACTGGTTCGCCTCGGTCGAGGGCTGCTCGAGTGGCGTGGAAAGCTGGCCCTGAGACCGACGTTGTTCCTCCCTGCATGTGCCGGGTGAAGTTGACGCCGAAGGCACCCACCGGGATGATGTCAGGGCGCGTTGCTCTAAGTGCCTCCTGCGTGGGCGCGAGGTTGTGTGCCCACCCGGATTCCACCAAAAGCTGAGCCTCAGCGGTGCGCGAATGGCCAGCTAGAATCAGGCTGCATCCTTCGTGTACTGAACGCGTACTGAGCACCTCACGAGCATGAACATAGGGTTTGAGGTTGTCCACGAGGTTATCGTCGCCATCGTTGAGAATGACCGCGAGCTGCATATCTTTGACGGGGGCGAAAGCCGCTGAACGCGTTCCAATGACAATGCGGGATTGACCCGTCAGCGCTGAAAGATAGCGCCGGTAACGCGCCTGGGGTCCAGTGCTATGAGCAAGGACAGTGATCTGTTTCGCGGAGACATACTGGCGAAAAGCCTTTTCCAGCCGGTCAAGGTCGCGCTGATCGGGTACAACCATGAGCACGCCCCCGCCCGTGAGCGCCACGCTCGTGCCGAGAGCTGCGAGTGCCTCAGCCCAGTCTGTTCCTGGCGCTATTTGCCAGGCCGCACGAGCGATGTGCCCTGCTAGAACGGAATCGACGAAAGACTCACCATGTTCATACCGTGACCACGCGGAAAGATCTGGATGCTCAGTGCTGCCTAACTCTTCCCATGGAGTATCAAGATCGGCTTCTTCTGCCTTCGCATGACGCGCGGGAATAGCCGTGCGGATGATGTCGGAACGCACGCCGCCGTACCGTGCTGCCAGCGCTTCCACCAATGCAGAAATAACAGGCGTGTAGACCGCGTACGGCGAAATGACGCGGTCAATGTAGCGCAGAGAGCCTTCAA
Source organism: Corynebacterium sp. MSK218 (assembly GCF_030232655.1). Taxonomy (NCBI): domain Bacteria; kingdom Bacillati; phylum Actinomycetota; class Actinomycetes; order Mycobacteriales; family Corynebacteriaceae; genus Corynebacterium; species Corynebacterium sp. MSK218. The sequence goes on along the minus strand of NZ_JASPGN010000003.1, from coordinate 81,253 downwards.
ATTCTGAGTCACTGCCGCGTGCAAGCAGGATGGCGTCGACAAGCCGGCCGTTGAAGCGGATGCGCACACGTACTCCTGGCTGCGCTGCCTCTGAATCAGCCTCATCAATGAGGTAGTCAAAGGCGCGGTCCAGGTGTGCCACCCCTAACAAAGGCAACACCCGCGCGACCGGTTGATGGGCGGCGGGTGTCTTCTTGGGCATAGCGCCCGATTCTACAGGCCTGCGGCGCGGCGTAGATCCTCAGCTCGGGAGGTGTCCTCCCACGGCAGGTCGACGTCGGTACGGCCGAAGTGGCCGTAGGCGGCAGTCTTGCTGTACAGCGGGCGCAGAAGGTCCAAATCGCGGATGATGGCTGCCGGGCGCAGGTCAAAAACCTTGTTGACAGCGGCCTGAATAGTACCGTCGGTCAGCCCGTTCTTCGCGGTGCCAAAAGTCTCTACGTACAGGCCCACCGGCTTAGCACGACCAATAGCGTAGGCCACTTGAACTTCGGCGCGGTCAGCGAGACCGGCAGCCACGATGTTCTTGGCCACCCAGCGCATTGCGTAGGCAGCAGAACGGTCCACCTTGCTCGGGTCCTTGCCGGAGAAGGCGCCACCGCCGTGGCGGGCCATGCCGCCATAGGTATCAACGATGATCTTGCGGCCGGTCAGTCCGGCATCACCCATGGGGCCACCCAGGATGAAAGAACCAGACGGGTTGATGAGCAATTCAGTCTCGTCGGTGTAGTACTTGCCCAACTCGGCATCATTAACAACCCATTCCACCACGTGCGTACGCAGCTGCTCGGCGAGCCATTCCTGCGTGACGTCCGGGTCATGCTGGGTGGAGATAACGATGGTTTCTAGGCGGGTAGGAACATCATCTTCGTCGTAGGCGAAGGTCACCTGAGTCTTCCCATCGGGGCGCAGGGAAGGGACAATTCCTTCCTTACGCACTTGGGTCAGGCGGCGGGATAGACGGTGAGCCGTGGAAATCGGGAGCGGCATAAATTCGGGCGTCTCATTAGTGGCGTAGCCAAACATGAGGCCTTGGTCGCCGGCGCCGTACTGGTCATCATCCTCATAGTCACCGGAGCGCACTTCGGTGGAAGCGTCCACACCGGCGCCAATCTCCTGAGACTGCTCACCAATGGCAACGTTGACACCGCAGGTGCGGCCATCGAAGCCAACGTCAGATGAGGTAAAGCCGATGTCCACGAGAGTCTTGCGAACAATCTGCGGGATTTCGACATAGCCAGAGGTGCGGACCTCGCCCACGACGTGGACCTGGCCCGTGGTCACCATCGTTTCGACGGCAACGTGGGCATCGGGGTCGACCTCCAGAAGGGCGTCAAGAATGGCGTCCGAGATCGCATCACAAATCTTATCTGGGTGACCTTCTGTCACGGATTCGCTGGTGAAGAGGCGTACTGCCTGAGTAGCTGATTCAGTCACACATTGTCCTTAAGCTAGTTCCGCGCGCCGTGGGGACAGAGAAAGCTGATACAAAAACTCAACCTAAAAAGCGGCGCGTTAACACCAGCCCATCGTAGACCAAGCGGTCTACAGCTGCAAGAACGAGTGCTACATCGGAAGCATTTCATTCACGGCATCAAGAATTTGCGCCGCTACTGCCTGCTTGCTGCCGTGCTCTACCACTACTGGTTCCACACCACGTCGAAGAATCCAACCCGCGCTGGTCGATTGCCCAAAGACCTTGCCCTCTCCCACTTCATTGGCCATAAGGACATCGCAGCCTTTCCTTTCAAACTTTTGCTGGGCGTACTCGAGTACGCTCGTGTTGTCATCGCCAGTCTCTGCGGCAAAGCCCACGATGACGGCATCTTTGTTAAGTTCTCCACTGTTGCGCCGCTCCACGAGCCCTTTGAGGATGTCCGGATTTTCCACCAACTCAAGGCGGGCCAAGTCCTCGTCTGCGGCGCCTTTCTTCATCTTGGAATCGGCCACGCGTGCTGGGCGATAATCCGCTACTGCAGCCGCCATGATGACAATATCGGCATCTGCGGCGTGCTCGTTCATGGCGGACTCCATATCGCGCGTTGAGGTTACCCGTACAACCTCGGCGCCTGAAGGCACTGGAAGGTCCTCAGTATCACCGGCCACGATAGTGACTTCGGCTCCGCGCTGGGCAGCGATTTCCGCAAGTGCAAAGCCTTGACGGCCCGAGGAGCGGTTACCAAGGTAACGAACTGGGTCAAGATTTTCCTGGGTGCCTCCAGCCGAAACAACAACCTTGCGGCCCTTCCAGTCGAAGGGAACCTCGTGACCCTCAATGACGGTCCGTGCGAACTCCGCGATCTGGCTCGGTTCAGGTAGCCGTCCAGCACCAGTGTCCTTACCTGTCAGGCGTCCATGGGCGGGTTCCATAACGGTGATACCGCGGCGGCGGAGCGTTGCCACGTTGTCTTGGGTAGCCGGATTCAACCACATCTCCGTATGCATCGCGGGGGCCACGATGACCGGGCAAGTCGCCACCAGCACAGAAGCAGTGAGCAGGTCATCGGCACGACCGCAGGCAAGCCGCGCGATGAGGTCCGCCGTTGCGGGCGCAATAACGACAGCGTCTGCCTGCTGGCCCAGAGCCACATGCTGGACTTCATCCACCGCGTCAAAGACCGTCGTCGACACCGGGTTGCCAGATAGAGCCTCGAAGGTGGCCGCACCGACAAAATTGAGCGCCGCTTCGGTGGGCACCACGCGCACGTCGTCGCCGCGCTCCTTGAAGTCACGGATAAGGTGGCACGCTTTGTATGCGGCGATACCTCCGGCCACACCGACGAGGATGCGACGGCGGGAACTAGTCATGTCTGGGGTTTCCTGTACGTCCTTCACCCGGACGATGTTACCCAAGACGCACGAAACCCACCCAGGCACCTCACGCGATGCACTAGGTGGGTATCGAAGACTAGTAGAGCTTAGTTGCCTTCCTCGTGGTCGAGGAGACCTGCCTCGATCTCGCGCAGGGCGATGGACAGAGGCTTTTCACCCGGCTCCGGGGTCACCAGCGGTCCGACGAACTCGAAAACGCCTTCGTCTTGTTCCTGGTAGTAGCTGTTGATCTGACGCGCGCGCTTAGCGGCAAAGATCACCAGGGCGTACTTGGAAGAGACCTTATCAAGCAGCTCATCAATCGGCGGGTCAGTAATACCCGTCGGCGGATCGAATACTGGCTCAGGCTTTACGGCCTCAGAATTAGCAGGTGTGGTCACGTTGGTCACATGCACCTTTACTGTTGGTAGATGGTCAAAATCTTGGTCTATCCACGCAGGATAGCACTAATAGCAGCTACGGCCTCATCGAGTTCATTATTGACTACGACGTGGTCGAACTCCTTTTGCGCGGCAAGCTCCGTCTCTGCTGTCTGCAGTCTGCGGTCGATGACATCTTGGGGTTCCGTTCCACGCCCAGTGAGGCGCTCTACGAGAACATCCCATGATGGCGGGGCAAGAAACACGGTTTCTGCCTCCGGCATCGCCGCCTTGACGTTGCGGGCGCCTGCAAGATCAACCTCCACCAACACCGGGCGGCAAGCCTGCAAAGCTTCCTGAACCGGCTGTGCCGGCGTACCGGAACGCTGCAGACCACCGTGAATTTCTGCCCATTCGAGCATCTCGCCGGCGTCGATACGTTCCTGGAAGACCTCCGGGGTGACGAAGAAATAGTCAACCCCGTCGGTCTCGCCAGGACGGGGTTGGCGCGTCGTCATAGAGACGCTGAAGTAGAGGTTGTCGACATCGTCGCGCAGGCGCGAAACCACAGTGGACTTGCCCACTGCAGACGGCCCGGCCAATACGACCAAGCGTCCGCGTGCAGTTTCGTCAGCCATTGCGTATTTACTCGCCGTAGCCGAAACGCTCGAGCAGAGCGCGACGCTGACGGTCACCCAGGCCACGCAGGCGGCGGGTCTGAGCAATCTCCAGGTCCTCCATGATTTCCTTAGCCTTGACCTTGCCCACCTTCGGCAGCGCCTCGAGGAGAGCGGAGACCTTGGTCTTGCCGATGATCTCATCGGTCTCAGCCTTCTCCAGAACATCCTGCAGGTTGGTCTCGCCACGCTTCAGCGCAGCCTTGAGCTCAGCACGAGCCTTGCGGGCCTCAGCGGCCTTTGCGAGAGCTTCCTTGCGCTGCTCATCAGTCAACTTGGGAAGGGCCACGGGTTTCCTCCGATTTCATTAGTGTGAACATTGTCGTCTGATGCTTGGCACCAGAATCTCGGTCCTCTGGGAGAAGGTTTCCCCAGCGGGAGGGAGCTTTTACTCCCTCCACGAACCGACTTCTGGCAATCCTAGCACTGGTCTGTACGCGATGACGCAACCCGGTCCCCTTCTTTTAAAGGTTCCTGCACGTCAACGCACATGCCCTAAACAAAGTACCAGGTAAACGGCGTGCTCGTTAATTGGGCACGCCGTTGACCTAATCCCGGAACTCCGCCGCCGTTTCAATGACTGCTTTTCGCAGGTCAGCGACCTTGGGTCCACGCGAAAGAATTGCGCGCGACACATTGGCAAACCCCAACTCCGGTGCTGATTTAGTCAGCGCACGGACATCAGCAGGCGTGGCGCCTTGGGCACCAACGCCCGGCAGAAGCACCGGTCCATTTAATTGGTCTAACTTCGGCGGTGTGTCGAGTGTTGCGCCAACAACCACGCCCAAAGCACCCACCATGGACTTGTTACCGTCCGCTTGAGCTCCCACAGCTGCATTACGTTCTGCCAGTTCGTCCACGACTCGCTGGGCTACACTTCGACCGTCTACGGTGAGTGATTGCAGGGCTTTCGCCTCCGGGTTAGACGTTGCCGCCAGAACAAACACTCCTCGCCCGGTGTCCTCAGCCATGTCGAAAACTGGGCTGAGTGCGCCAACGCCGAGGTAGGGCGACACAGTTACTGCATCTGCCCGCAACGGGGAGTTCTCCCCCAGCCACGCCTCGGCATAACCAGCCATGGTGGAGCCAATATCTCCACGCTTGGCGTCGGCAAGGCTGAGGCAATCATTCTCACGCAAAGCCGCCAGAGCTTCCTCCAGCACGGCGAAGCCCTGTGAGCCATAGCGCTCGAAGAAAGCGACTTGTGGTTTCACCATGGCTGCGGTGCCAACGAACGCTTCTACACAGGTCATGGTGAAGGTACGAAGACCGTCTACGTCGGCAGACAGTCCCCAGGCTGCGAGCAGGTGCGGGTGCGGGTCAATACCGACACACAGCCGTCCCCGCTCGCGGCCGGCCGTGACAGCTCTTTCACCGAAGGTCACCGGCGAGTTAGTTGGCAGGGGCATGCTCAAGCTCCTGGAGTGCGCGGACCTTTAGGTCGCCCCGACGCAGCGCCTCGATACCCTGTACCGCAGCGGTCACTCCCTGAACGGTGGTCACGAGCGGCACACCGACAGACACTGCAGCGGCACGAATGTCGTAGCCATCATGGCGAGCGCCGGCGGAACCGGCTGGCGTATTAAGGATGAGGTCAACCTTGCCGCCAAGTATGGCGTCAACGATGGACTCCTGGCCTTCCTCGGCCTCAGAGACCTTGGTAGCAACCTCGCATTCCACGCCATTGCGGCGCAGCATCTGCGCTGTACCGTCAGTAGCCACGATGGTGTAGCCCATGTAGGCCAAGCGCTGAATTGGGAAGATGAGGGTGCGCTTATCGCGGTTGGCCACGGACACGAAGACCGTTCCCTCCGTTGGCAGTTCGCCGAAGGCGGCCATCTCACCCTTGGCGTAGGCAGCGCCGAAGTTATCGGCTAGGCCCATAACCTCACCAGTGGATTTCATCTCAGGCGAGAGCAGCGTATCCAGCAGCTGACCGTCCGGGCGACGGAAGCGGTTGAACGGTAGGACCGCTTCCTTTACTGCGATCGGGTGCTCAAGTGGAAGGGAGCCGCCATCGTAACTTGACGGGATAATACCTTCCTCACGCAACTCTGCAATGGAAGCGCCCAACATGACGCGTGCAGCAGCCTTGGCCAGTGGGACGCCCGTAGCCTTGGATACGAACGGCACGGTGCGAGAGGCACGCGGATTGGCTTCGATGACGTAGAGGGTATCGTCCTTCAGCGCGTACTGAACGTTCATGAGGCCCTTGACGCCGATTCCATGGGCAAGGCGGCGCGTCGATTCACGCACCTTATCGATGTCCTGGGGGCCAAGGGTCATCGGCGGAAGAGCACACGACGAGTCACCGGAGTGAATACCGGCTTCCTCAATGTGTTCCATGACGCCGCCGAGGTAGACCTCCTCCCCATCACAGAGTGCATCGACGTCAATCTCAATAGCGTTGTCGAGGAAGCGGTCCACCAATACCGGGTGATCCGAGGTGATTTCAGTAGCGCGCTCAATGTAGTCACGCAGGGAGTCCTCGTCATAGACAATCTCCATACCACGGCCGCCCAAGACATAAGACGGGCGGACAAGCACTGGGTAGCCGATGCCTGCGGCAACCTGGCGAGCCTCGTCGAAGGAGGTTGCAGTACCAAACGCTGGGGCTGGAAGTTCTGCTTCCTCCAGAACCTTGCCGAATTCACCGCGGTCTTCTGCCAAGTCAATAGCTGCAGCCGAGGTACCGACGACCGGAACACCGGCAGCGGTGAGGCGCTCAGCCAGACCCAGCGGAGTTTGACCGCCGAGCTGAACGATGACACCGGCAACCTCGCCAGACTGTGCCTCTGCGTGGTAGACCTCCATAACGTCCTCAAAGGTCAGCGGCTCGAAATACAGGCGATCGGCGGTGTCATAGTCGGTAGACACAGTCTCCGGATTGCAGTTGACCATGACGGTCTCGTAGCCCTCGCGGGAGAGCTCCAGTGCAGCGTGGACGCAGGAGTAGTCAAACTCAATGCCTTGACCGATGCGGTTGGGGCCGGAGCCCAAGATGATGACCTTGCCCTTGGAACCGTCCGCGCTCTCGCGGACCTCGGACTCGGCATCAGGATTCAGCTCATAGGTGCTGTAGTGGTACGGGGTCTGAGCCTCGAACTCACCGGCACAGGTATCGACGGTCTTATAGACCGGGCGAATTCCTAGGGACCAACGCAGGGAACGCACGCCGTCTTCGCCGGCGAACTCCGGGCGGAGTGCAGCAATCTGGGCATCAGACAGGCCGAAGACCTTGGCGCGGCGCAGGAGCTCCGCATCGAGCACAGGAGCCTCAACAAGTTCGGTGCGGAACTGAACGAGTGCCTCAAGCTCCGCGAGGAACCAGGGGTCAACGTTCGAGTGCTCATGCAGCTGTTCCACGGTAGCACCGAGGCGGAAGGCTAGCTCGATGTCGTACATGCGGCCCTCAGTTGGGCGCTCCAGATCCTTGAGCACAGCGTCCAAGTCAGTAGCGCGCTCGCCGGCGAAGTACTCGTCCGGCTGAGTCCAGAATCCGGCAGGCTTGCCCTCCAGGGAGCGCATGACCTTATTGAGACCGGAGATGTAGTTGCGGCCAATGCCCATGGCCTCGCCTACGGACTTCATCGTTGTGGTGAGGGTGTCATCGGCACCTGGGAACTTCTCGAAGGCAAAGCGTGGTGCCTTGACAATGACGTAGTCCAGCGTCGGTTCGAAGGCAGCCGGAGTAACGCCGGTGATGTCGTTGCGAACCTCATCAAGGGTGTAGCCGATGGCCAGTTTGGCGGCCAGCTTCGCAATCGGGAATCCGGTGGCCTTGGAGGCCAGCGCGGAGGAACGAGACACACGCGGGTTCATCTCAATAGTGATGATGCGGCCGTCGTCCGGGTTGACAGCAAACTGGATGTTGCAGCCGCCGGTATCAACGCCGACCTCGCGGATAATCGCAATACCCTGGTCACGCATCGTCTGGTACTCGCGGTCCGTCAAGGTCAGGGCCGGGGCCACGGTGACGGAATCACCAGTATGGACGCCGAGTGCGTCGACGTTCTCGATGGAAGCGATGACCACGACGTTATCGTCGCCGTCACGCATAAGCTCAAGCTCGAATTCCTTCCACCCCAGAATGGACTCTTCGATAAGAACGTTGGCTTCCGGGGACGCTGCCAAGCCGCCACCAGCAATGCGCTCTAGGTCCTCCTCATTAAACGCAAGACCGGAGCCCAAGCCACCCATGGTGAAGGACGGGCGCACGACTACCGGCAGTCCGAGCTCCGCTACAGTCTCGTGGACCTCTTCCATGGAGTGGCACACGCGAGAGCGAGCGGACTCGCCGCCAATAGAGGCCACGATGTCCTTGAACTTTTGACGGTCCTCACCGCGTTCGATCGCGTCGATATCGGCTCCAATGAGCTCAATGCCGTACTTCTTCAGAATGCCCAAGCGGTCCAACTGCACCGCGGCATTGAGAGCGGTCTGGCCACCAAGAGTTGCCAGGACAGCGTCGATAGGGTGGCCCTCCTCCTTTTCCTTACGGAGGATTTTTTCAATGAACTCGGGCTCGATGGGCTCGACATAGGTGTGGTCGGCGAACTCTGGGTCCGTCATGATGGTGGCCGGGTTGGAGTTAACCAGCGTCACACGCAGGCCTTCCTCCTTGAGCACGCGGCAGGCCTGGGTACCGGAGTAGTCAAACTCACAAGCCTGGCCGATGACAATCGGGCCGGAGCCGATAACCAGGACGTGATTGATGTCGTTGCGCTTTGGCATAAGTTTCTTCTTCCTCTTCCTGGTTGCGTTTTACTTGTTCGGAGACTTCTCAGCCATGAGCTCGACGAACTGGTCAAAAAGCGGGTTGGCATCGTGTGGACCAGCGGCGGACTCAGGGTGGTATTGCACGGAGTAGGCCATGCCGTTCTTGAGGGCAACGCCTTCGATGGTGTTGTCGTTGAGACAGGTATGCGACACCACGGCCGGTCCGAAGTCAGTGTCGAATTCCTCGCCGGCGGGGTCTTCTTTACCGGACGGGCTAGCCAAAGCGAAGCCATGGTTCTGGGAGGTGATATCAATCTTGCCGGTGAGTTGGTTACGCACAGGCACGTTGATGCCGCGGTGGCCAAATTTCAGCTTGTAGGTGTCCATGCCCAGCGCGCGGCCAAGAATCTGGTTGCCGAAGCAGATACCGAAGAAAGGGTACTCGGCTGCAAGGATGTCGCGGACAATGCCCACCATGACGTCGGCAGTTGCCGGGTCGCCCGGGCCATTGGAAACGAAGACGCCATCGGGGTTGTACTGCTTAATCTCCTCGAACGGGGTATTTGCGGGTACCACGACGGTTTCAATGCCGCGCTGCGCAAAGTTGTTCGGCGTCGCGGTCTTAACACCCATGTCATAGGCCACGACGGTAAAGCGCTTCTCCCCGACTGCCTCAACCGTGTACGGCTTGTCGGTGGAAACCTCTTCAGAGAGGTCAAGCCCGGCCATGGACGGCTGGTTCTTTACCTCAGCAATGAGCTCCTCGACATCCCTCTCAGCAGCCTCGCCGGAGAAGATACCGGCCTTGATGGAGCCGTGGTTGCGGAGGTGGCGTACCAAGGTGCGGGTATCGATACCGCCAATGCCAATGATGCCCTGCTTCTCCATCTCCTCCGGCAAAGAACGCTTCGCGCGCCAGTTGGAGACGCGGCGAGAGAGGTCACGAATCACGAGACCGGCGACCCAGATTTGATTGCCGTGGGACTCGTTGTCCTCATCGTTCCAGCCGGTATTACCAATCTGCGGTGCGGAGGTCACCACAATCTGACGGTGGTAGGACGGATCCGTCATCGTTTCCTGGTAGCCGGTCATGGCAGTGGTAAACACGGCCTCTCCCAGGGTGGTGCCGGTAGCACCAAAGCCGAAGCCACGGAAGGTACGGCCATCAGCCAAAACCAGGATGGCGGGAATGGGCTTCGTGCTCGGGCGCGCCTCACTGGTCGAGGTTGCAGTTGAAGTCTCTGTGGAAGTCACGGTGTGGTGGCCTTTCGAATAGAAAGCGTTGGTTGCTCGTAGTGTATTTTTCTATTGTCCCGATTATTCGGCGGTGAGGTCGTAGGTCACCGATCCACGCAGGATGGTGTGTGTGACTCGTGCGCCAAACTCTTCGCCTTCGTAGGGGTTGTTTTCCGACTTCGAAGCCAAGCGCGTGGAATCAGAGACCCACGGGTGCTCTGGATCGACAATGGTGAGGTTGGCCGGCTCGCCTTCGGCGATGGGGCGACCGTGACCGGGCAGACGGGTAATTTCAGCCGGACGCTCGGACATGACGCGGGCGACGAAGCGCCAGTCCGCCAAGCCGGTCGCGACAAAAAGCTTGGCGATGACAGCCAGGGAGGACTCCAAGCCCAACATGCCGGGCTTGGCATTTTCAAACTCCACGCACTTGTCTTCGCTGCCGTGCGGGGCGTGGTCGGTAGCCACGACGTCGATAAGCCCGTCAAGCAACGCCTGACGAAGAGCTACGGTATCGGACTCCTCGCGCAGTGGCGGGTTGACGCGGAAGACACCGTCGTAGGACACGAGCTTGTCATCCGTCATAAGCAGATGATGCGGAGTGACTTCCGCGGTCAGCGGGATGCCCTGCTCCTTTGCCCACTTGAGAAGCTCGACGGTTCCCTTCGTGGAGGCATGGCAGATGTGCATACGGTTGCCGTAGTCACGGGCAAGGAGTGCATCGCGCGCCACGATGGACTCCTCAGCCACGCGCGGCCAGCCACGCAGGCCCAAACGTGCGGCGACCTCGCCTTCGTTGGCGCAGGCGCCTTCAGTCATGCGGTGATCCTCAGCATGCTGGGCCAAGAGGACATCGAGGCCCTTGGCATATTCCAACGCACGGCGCATAAGCTGTGGGTCTTCAACACACTTGCCGTCATCGGAGAACATACGGACCTTGGCGTCAGAGCGGGCCATCATACCGAACTCCGTAAGGGTCTTGCCTTCGAGGCCCTTGGTGATGGAGCCAACCGGGTGGACATCGCACAGGCCCAGCTTTTGGGACTTTACCCATACAGACTCGGCGATAATCGGCTGGTCAGTCACGGGCATGGTATTCGCCATGGTGAATACCGCCGTGAAGCCACCCTTGGCAGCGGCACGGGAGCCGGTCTCAATGGTTTCAATATCTTCACGGCCAGGTTCGCGCAGGTGAACGTGCATATCCACCAGGCCCGGCAACAGGACGTTGCCGCCGGCGTCAATGGTGCGGTCTGGAGACGTGTTGCCGGACTCATCGCCCGCGGCACCCACCGCGTCGGCCCCAGCACCGATCGACGCGATAACGCCGTCTTTGATGAGGACGTCGGTGGGGTCGCCCTCACCGTAAGGACGCACGTTGGTGATGAGCAGGGTGCCTGCCGCTGGGGCGGAGAGCACGCCGGTGTCAGGATAAGTAGTCATATCTAGGTATCTCCTCGTCTAGATTCCGGCGTTCTCGCCATTGGTAAGCAGAGTGAACAAGGTAGCCATGCGTACGTGAACACCGTTGTTGACCTGCTGGAGCACAGCCGAATTATCGAAGTCTGCAACGGCGTAGTTAATTTCCATACCGCGGACCATGGGGCCTGGGTGCATGATGATGGCGTCCTTCTTCATCGCTGCGGCACGGTCCTTGGACAGGCCATATAGCGTCGCGTATTCACGGTGCGAAGGGAAGAAGCCGCCATTCATGCGCTCAGCCTGAACACGCAGCATCATGACGACATCTGAGCCAGGAACCTCAGCATCGAAATCGTGGGATACCCGTACCGGCCAGTTCTCCACACCGAAAGGCAGCAAGGTGGGCGGCGCCACCAGGGTGACGTCAGCGCCCAGGGTGGTCAGCAAATCAACATTGGAACGCACCACGCGGGAATGCAGGCAGTCACCCACAATGGTGACCTTGAGGCCTTCAAAGCCGGTACCAGAGCCGGAACGTTCGGTGTCAAGGCCTAGGCGTTGGCGCATCGTGGTGGCGTCGAGAAGCGCCTGCGTTGGGTGCTGGTGTGCCCCGTCACCGGCGTTGATAACACTCGGTCCCTGACCTCCTGGGGCTACCCAGCTGGCCAGCTGCTGTGCCGCACCCGACGAAGGATGGCGGATAATGATGGCATCCGCGCCAATAGAGGTCAGTGTCAAGCCGGTGTCCTTCAAAGACTCGCCCTTCTTCACCGAAGAGCTGGACGCGGAGAGATTAATAACGTCAGCCGACATCCATTTACCGGCGGTTTCGAAGGAGGAACGCGTACGCGTGGAGTTCTCGTAGAACAACGTGAAAACGGTGCGACCGCGCAGGGTCGGAAGCTTCTTGACTTCCCGGCCGTTGAGCGCTTCGCGGAAGCGGTCCGCCTCATCCATGAGCGCCAGAATTTCGGCAGCGCTTAAATCAGCGATATTAATGAGGTGTTTCATTTAGGCCTCCTTGCTGGGGTCGGCCGATGCGGTAGAACGAGTGAGCACAACGGCATCGCGGCCATCGATGTCGGCGTTGTAGACGGTGACATCCTCATCACGCGCGGTGGGGATGTTCTTGCCCACATAATCAGCGCGGATAGGAACCTGGCGGTGGCCGCGGTCCACGAGGACGGCGAGCTGGATGATGTCGGGGCGGCCAATATCGGCGAGAGCATCGAGCGCAGCACGAATGGTGCGGCCAGAATAGAGCACATCATCCACGAGAATGACGGTGGCGCCGTTAATGCCGCCATCCGGCACCGTGGTGGGCTTAAGCGCGCGATGCGGGCGCGAGTACAAGTCATCGCGGTACAAGGTGATGTCAAGGGAACCCCAGGGAACCTCCACCCCAGAGAATTCCTCGATTTTATCTGCAAGGCGCTGTGCTAGCGGCACGCCACCAGAGGGAATGCCTAAGAGCACGACCCGAGGAGAATCACTCGAATCAAGCGCAGTTTTTTCAATGATCTGGTGCGCGATGCGTGCGACGGTACGCGCGACGTCGGACGAGCTCAGCAGCTCGTTGGACTCCGCGTGAATGTCGGTTTCACTCATCGTGACCTCCTTCCCCGCCTCACAGTGCGGTCTTTAAAGGATGTCGGACAAGGGTTACTTAGACTGTCTATGCTTGAAAGCCAGCACCAACCATAGCACTTTTCCCTTGCTCTTTTGAAGGCTCGCACCGAGCTTTCTTACCCCCAATCACCGTGAGGCAGGTCTTTACACAGTGAGTTTCACCACCCAGCACGTTGTTCCAGCACCGCGCGAGGAGGTGTGGCAATGGCACGAGCGCCCCGGAGCACTGACTAGGCTCAACGCACCGTTTGGATTCATGACTCCTCTCCAACAAGCACAATCCCTGGCCACTGGTACCTCGGTGCTCGGGCTGCCGGGCGGACTGAAGTGGGTTGCGCGCCATGACCTCGCTGGATATCAACCACAGAAATCCTTCCGGGACGTGTGCATCAACGCGCCGTTCCGCGCCTTGGCTCATTGGCGCCACGAGCACCTCTTTGAAGATCACCCAGAGGGCACGCTCATTACGGACAAAGTCGATACCCGAATCCCCACCGCAGTTATTGAGTCCATGTTTGCCTACCGCCAGCATCAGCTCGTGGAGGATTTCCGTTTCAAGCAGCGCTTGGGTGTGCTGAATGATAAGCCATTGACGGTGGCTCTTACCGGCGCACATGGCACGGTGGGAAAGGCAGTGTCCGCGCAGCTGACCACGCTGGGACACACCGTCATCCCGCTCGTTCGCTCGAACCCAGGGGTTGGCGAGCGTCTGTGGCGCCCGAATCTTCCTGCCAAGGATCTCCTCGAGGGCGTCGACGTCCTCATTCACCTCGCCGGCGAACCCATATTTGGGCGTTTTAACTCCTCTCATAAGGACGCTATTCGGGATTCCCGCGTGGGCCCAACGCACTTGCTCGCACACGTTGCCGCCACCACGGATTCTGTGCGCGCGATGGTGTGCGCCTCCGCCATTGGTTTCTATGGTCCTGACCGCGGCGATGAAGAACTTACCGAGAACTCTGAGCGCGGTGAAGGTTTTCTTGCTGATGTCGTCGAAGCATGGGAAAACGCCTGCGCACCAGTGCGCGATGCCGGCAAGCGATTGGTGAATATGCGCACCGGCATTGTGCAGTCAGGAAATGGCGGCATGCTCCCCCTGTTACGTGCAGTGTTTTCTACCGGACTTGGTGGAGCGTTTGGCAAAGGTGAAATTTGGTACAGCTGGGTGGCCCAGGATGATCTGCAGGACATGTACGTTCGCGCCGCTCTCGACTCTCAGTGGGAAGGACCCATTAACGCTGTCTCCCCCAACCCAGTCCAGAATCGCGACTATGTCGATGCTTTGGGACGCAAACTGCATCGCCCCACCGTCATTCCCATCCCGAGCCTAGGCCCCGCCTTGCTCCTAGGCAAAGAAGGAGCCCGCGAATTGGCCCTGGCTAACCAGAAAGTTATTCCCGCCAAGCTGGAAGAATTGGGCCATGTTTTCCGCTACCGGGAGGTAGACCAGGCCCTGGCCCACGAGCTCGGCGGCGAGGAGCTCTTCCAGACCCCCTAGGCCGCACCCGGTCATCGTGGCTCCGGTAGGGTCGGGGCGTAAAGAAAAATTTGGTTGTAAACCAAGCAAAGTGAGTGAGACAAAGAATTGACTGACGCGACTAACCAGGGCGGTGCGCAGGAGCGCGTATTGCTGCCCGATACCCCAGTGGAGGACGTAACGCTCGAGCGTATTGCGGAAATCTTCGAGTCCGAAGGTTTGGAGTACCGCATGGAAGAGCAGCAGACTGAGAATCAAGGCACCGTTAAGCTACTGCGCACGGGTTTCTCCAACGCGGCCATTGCCTTCCAGCTCGTCGGCTCCTCACTCATTGTGGACTCCGTCTGGCGTGGCTCGGTACCTTCCTCCGAGGCACCGAACCTGCTCATGCACATCAACTCGTGGAACCAGGACCACTTCACACCGACGTTCCGCTTCTTTGAGGCCCCTGACAATGCCTTGGCGGTTTCTGGTGCCCGCGAGCTCAACACGTCGCATGGTGCTTCCCGCAACCAGCTGGGCGCCTTCGTGATGTCCACCTTGGATGCAATCCTGCAGTCCTTCGAATGGATTGAACAGCACTACCCGCAGCTTGTGACCTGGAAGGAGCACAACCATGACTAAGCCGGCTCAAGATCCTCATGCCTTGCCCGACGTCACCCTCGATCGCATCATCGCCGCGATGAAGACCTTCGACATTGAGCTCGAACCGGTCACCGGCCGCACCGATGCCGCCACCGCCAACCTCAACGGGCTACCGTGTATGTTCGCTGTGCTCGACAGCGTGGCCATTGTGCGTTGCGACGTGCCTACCGACGCCGAATACGCCAAGGCAGACGCCGGACTTTTCTTGGCCGCCAACCAGATTAACTCGGTGGCCATGGGCGCCAGCGCAGTTATCACTGACTTCGACGGCATGCTGTTGGTGCGCACTGAGTCTGATATTCCGTGCGCCGCCGGCATGAATGACGAGCAGCTCGCTTCAGCTCTGCGCGCCTCTGTGGATGGCGTCATCAACGCCCAGAACGCCATGGTCGCTGCCGCTGAGGAGATGGCGAAGCTCGGTTCCGAATCCGCAGCACAGGCCGGCGAAGGCAACCCTGAAGGCGCGGAGAAGTGACCGACCTTCACGCTATTGAACCGGTGAGCATCGACCGGCTCGCGCAGCTGTGCGAGCTTATCGACGCCGACTATGCCATCATCGAAGCTCCCCGCACCACTGGCGATGCGGATACCGATGCGGATATTCAAGCCGAGGATGCGGAAGCCAGCCTCCACCGCGTACTCCAGACTGGTATCCCTCATATTGCAGTGCACTGTGACCTCAATGAGGAAGGCGATACCTTGAGCGCCTTCGCCACCTGGGAAGGTACCCTTCCCGAGTCCGCAGAAGAAGACGTTGCGGCCACCGTCGCTGAGCTCAACTGGGCCAGCGTTGCGCCAACGTTGAGCTACCTCGTCACAGGTGGTGCTGAAGAGCAACCAAATAGCGGAGAGATCCAGTTCTGCGCCAACCGCGCCATGGCTGTGGGCGAAGGCCTGTCTTTGGCCCAACTCGGTCACTTCTTGCTCAGCTCCCTAGCGAGCTTCGCCGAGATTTTTGAAGTCGTGGCCGAGCATTTCCCACAAGCAGTGACATGGAATGCAGCGCCGTTGAAAGCAGTGACGTTGAATGACATGCAAGAACAGGAAGCAGAGGACTAATCGTGAGCGCTGATCCCTACGAGATTCTGTCAGGCTCTCCCCTGCCGGCGGTCACCCGTGATCGCGTCCTGAGCCTGCTTAATGGCGCGGAACTCGACATGGCCGCCACCGCCCACCCAGAGGATGCCACCGCCGCTGTCGCTCGGCTCAATGACCTGGATTGGGTCATTACCGTCGAGGAAGGCCTTGTACGCTTGGAATGCGTTCTGCCTACTCAGCTCGGCGAAGAGGTCATTTCCCTGTTCCACGTGTTGTGCAATGAGTTCAATTCCGGTGCCTTCGATGGCCGCGCCCTCGTGGGCACCGATAACGGCAGCATTGAGCTGCGGGGCGACGCCTGCTTCGTCACCACCGCGGGCCTGAGCGAGGACCAGCTTTTCCATGCCCTCAACGTGGCCATCATTAACGCCCAGGAGGCACTGCTGTCCGTCCTCGATACGTTTAACGCCACCGCCCGCGAACTCGCAGACAGTGACGACTAAAACGCTGTCAGGTTAAGAAACCGGGTAGAGGGTAGAAACAGCACCTAGTCGGCGTTCTCAATGCGCTCGCGCTCGACTTCTGGGTCGAAGTCGGGCGCGGGCCACTCTAAGTGCAGGTGTCGGAGGAGGTCCACGATAAGGAACTTCAGCGCCATGCGGGCATATTTCTTGTTGTCAGTGGGGATGACATACCAGGGAGCGTAATTTTCATCCGTGCGCTGAATCGCGTCTTGGTAAGCCTCCATGTATTGGTCCCAGTATGCACGTTCCTCAACGTCTGAAGGATCGTACTTCCAGAATTTATCTTCGCGCTCTGTACGCTCAAGCAGATTGTCCTTCTGGGCCTCCTTGGAGATGTGCAGGAAGATTTTGATCACCTTCACGCCTCGAGCAGTGAGTTCAAGCTCATAGTCACGAATGGCCTCAATACGGCGATCGACTTCCTCTTCATCTACCCACTCGTGCACACGCTGGATCAGCACATCCTCATAGTGTGAACGGTCGAAAGCCACGATTTGGCCTGGCTTCGGATCGTGTTTGCGGATGCGCCACAGGAAGTCGTGCTTCAGCTCTTCCTCGGTAGGTTTTCCAAAGCCGACAGTCGTCGTTCCTTGCGGGTCAAAGGTGCTAAAGACGTGGCGGATGGCACCGCCTTTTCCGGAAGTGTCCATACCCTGCAGGACGATAAGTGCGGCCGGGGCATCCTCACCGTAGGCACGCCCGTTAGCAAAGAGACGCTCCTGCAGCTCGTAGAGCACATCGTCATACTTGGAGAACCGCGCATCGAGCTCTTCTTTATCCCCGTCGAAACCCGGGGTGCTCGAGGGATCTACCGAGTCAATCTGGAAGTTTTTGCCTGCGCGTAGGTTGAGTGCGTCTTCAATCTTGAATTTCGCCATGCCGACCAGCCTACAGAAGCCGCCCTAGGCACCCAGCGTCATGAGTCCCCGAATAAGCGCGCTAAGGGAGCCTAAACTCGCCACAGTCAGGGAGAGCTTGCGTGCGTGTTCACGGGAAACTCGCCCAGCAATCTTCGTGCCCACCTGGATTCCGATAAACATACCAACGATGCCGAAGGGCCATACCAGCCAATGCAGGCCCTCGAAGCCGCCAGCACCTAAGAAGTACTTCGTAAGCACGGAAAACAGTCCACCGACGAAGAAACAGGGCTGAAGCGTAGCTGCATACACTGCTTGCGGCCAGCGTGCGGCCTGGGCATAAACAGTAATCACGGGCCCCGCAACACCAGCCAACGTATTGGTGAAGCCACCCAGAATACCGGCGGATACCGCCGGACCCGTGCCATGCAACTCCGGCACAAAGTGCCGGCCAAAGGACACCACGCCCAGTGCGGTGAGGAGCGCACCACCAACGAGGACCAACAGCATGGCTGTATCGATCCGCGCAATGAGCAGGGCCGCCGGGATAGAGCCCAGAACCATGAAAGGAGCGATGCGCGCCCACTTGCCCCAATCGACGTCCTTGCGCATGGAATACGTCGTGAGAACCGCGTTGATGCAGGCCAACACATTGGTAACCATAATGCCTTCTACCGGCCCCAACATGAGGGTCAAGATGGGACCACCGATAAGCCCCAAACCCATGCCGGATACGCGTTGAAGACACGATCCTACGGCGACGATGAACAGGATGGAGAGTGGGATGACCAGTACGGTCACTGCTGCTGTTCCTGGTAGCGCGCCATGACGGCCTTGGCCACATGCTCAGGGAACATGCCCGTCACATCGCCGCCGTACTTTGCAACCTGTTTGCACAACGAGGAGGAGATGTAGCCGTATTTCTCATCCGTAAGAAGAAAGACGGTATCAATTCCGGACAAGCGGCGGTTCATCTGTGCCATGGGCAGCTCGTACTCGTAGTCCAATGAGGAGCGCAAACCTTTGACCAGAGTGTCCACGCCATGTGCGCTGGTGTAGTCCACAAGCAAGCCGCCCCACCAGTCCACCTCAATATCCGGTGACACGGTCTTACGGATGAGGTCAACGCGTTCTTCGACGTTGAACAAACCAGAGGGTTTATCCGGGTTCGCGGTGACGAGCACGGTGACCTTGTCAAAAAGTTCAGCCGCGCGTTTGAACACGTCGACATGTCCCAGTGTGATGGGGTCAAAGGAACCAGGGCAAACTGCGTGGGTTGGCATTGGACTTAGTTCTCCTCGCTTCGGTGATAGATGGCCATGTCAAAACGTGCGATACCAAACGTACGCTTCTTAAGTTTCTGACCGGTGGGTTCAAACCCTTCAGGCCACTCCGTCTGGGGTGTATCAACGTGGCGTTCAATCACCACAATCGCATCATCATCCAGCACAGGTTCAATAGCGTCGAGCAGGCCATCAACGTCGTCGAACTCGTAGGGAGGATCCGCAAGGACAATGTCGAAATAGCCGCGTGGTGCGGTGGCCAGGTAGGTCGAGGCTTTCATCTCCCGTACCTCAACGCGGGGGTGCTTGACCACGCCAATGTTGTGGCGGATCACCTTGACCGCGGCAGAGTTATGTTCCACCAGCACCACTTCTTCGGCACCGCGACTCGCAGCTTCCAGGCCCAGCGCACCGGAACCAGCAAACAAGTCGAGCACGCGGGAATCGTTGAACCCCCAGCGCACGTCTAGTGAAGAAAACAATCCCTCACGGGCACGGTCGGCGGTCGGCCTCGTCCCAGACTCGGGCACCTTGATGCTGCGCCCGCGGGCTTCCCCAGCGATGATTCTCGTCATGGCCTCTACCCTATCGCCCTTGGGGCTAAGGGAGAGGAGTCTCCCCCCGAGATCTGCTGGGTTTAGTTCTTCTCCAGAAAGTCCTGCTCGTCCGCAGTGAGGTTGTGTGTCAGTTCTTCTGCCAGCTCAGGGTTGCGCTCGACCATCGCGGCGGCGTCCGCGTGGGTGCGCTCGACAATCTCGCGGTCGTTGCTCAAATCTAGCAACTTGAGCGTGCGCTTCGTACCGGATTGCAAGGTGCCCAAAATGTCGCCCTCATGGCGTTGCTTGAGGTCGAGCTCGGCTAAGTCAAAGCCGGAAGGCGTATCTGCGATAGCCGCCACACGCCGATAGGACTTAGAGTCTGGCAAAGCGGTGGTGTGCAGCAGACAGACTGATGCATTGCCGCCGCGCCCGACACGGCCGCGCAATTGGTGTAGCTGAGAGACACCAAAGTTTTCTGACTCTCGAATCAGCATGACCGTTGCGTTGGGCACGTCAACCCCGACTTCAATGACGGTCGTGGACACGAGAATATCGATGTCGCCTCGTGCAAAGCTCGCCATGACCTCGTCCTTATCCGGCATCTTACCGTGGAGCATTTCTACACTCAGCCCACGGAACGGCAGGTTGCGCAGCTGCACGGAAAGCTGCTCGACTCCACCATCACCTTCGATGCGCGGGCACACGATATAGGCTTGGTGGCCCTTTTCTACTTCTTCACGGATGCGCTCGATGGCACGGCGAACCCAGTCGGGTTTCCACTCGGGAACCACCGCCGACAGGATAGGTTTGCGTCCGCCGGGCAGCTCTTTGAGCGTGGAGACGGCTAAGTCCCCAAAGACGGTCATGGCAATCGTGCGCGGAATTGGCGTAGCCGTCATGACCAACAGGTGGGGGCTTGTGCCCTCCCTGGTCTTGGTGCGCAAGCTATCGCGCTGCTCCACACCGAATCGGTGCTGCTCATCGACGATTACCAGGCCTAAATCAAAGAACTCGACGGTGTCCTGAATGATGGCATGAGTACCAATCACAATGTCAGCCTCGCCCGACACGATCTCCAGGAGTGCTTGGCGCTTCTCCGCAGTCTTCATCGACCCAGTCAGCACGGTGACGGTTACCCCTTCGGGAACGCTAGCGCTTATCGACGCCCCATGCTGCACCGCCAACACCTCCGTCGGCGCCAGCAGCGCTGCCTGCTTTCCGGCGTCTACTGCCTGGAGCATCGCGCACGTGGCAACGAGCGTTTTGCCCGATCCGACCTCGCCTTGCAGCAGGCGCATCATCGGGACGGTGCCGGAGAGGTCGGTATCGATTTCTCCTATCACGCGGCGTTGCCCATCCGTCAGCTGGAATGGGAGCTCCGACAGCAGCTCATCACGGTAGCCGTCAATAATGGCCGGCATCGGGGTGGCGGTACGCCCTTTGACATCGCGTTGGCGCAGCGCCATCACCAGACCAATGGACAGGGCCTCGTTGTACTTGAGGCGTTGAATTGCACGTTCCGGCCCATTCGGTCCCGGCTCGTGAATCTCGCGTACTGCCTGATCCAGTGTCACCATCATGCGGTAATCCAACGGTTCTGGGATCGGCGGAGTCTGCTCCAGCACCTTATGGATTGCGCCCATGACATACCATGACGTTGCCGTTCCACTGGCTGGATACACCGGAATCCACTCGCGCTTCAGAAAGGTATCGAGCGAACCAAACTGCGCGAGTTTCTTCAGCGAACCGCTACCTTTACCGGCAGCCTTATCCCACATCGAATCCTGGAGGCTGCCGGGGTCCAAAATGAGAAAATCTGGGTGCTGCAGGCTTGGTATACCGCGGAAATACTTCAGCTTGCCGGAGAGCATAATGCGCATGCCGCTGCGGAGAATGCGCTGGACAAAGTAGGCGTTGAAGAACGCCGCCTGGATCCCGCTATCCATGTACAAGGTGAAGACCACGGTCTTGGAGGTGTGGCGGGTGCGGACATCGCGGATAACGCCGGTGATGGTGACTTGGTCACCTTCCTCGGCACCACCCAGGCCGACCTCCTTGTTGTGGCGGATATAGTCGCGCGGATAGTGACTGAGCAGCTCACCGCACGTGGTGTAGCCGAAGGCTTTCTTCAGCGCTGATGCATCCTTCTTGTCCAGTACTTCAGTGAGTTTGCGGTCATCCTGCCACCCCAGCACGGTCTACTCCACCCCAATCTCTGTACGCGTGCCAGGTACGCGCACTACGACCACATCCACGCCGAGGCTGTTCGCAAGTTCCTCTTCCGACACCTCCAAGGCGGTGAGCACTGTGACTTGCTCACCGCCATGGGCTAACAGCGACCGTGAAACCTGCTCGACTGCGCTCACCGTTTCTTCCGCTGGATACCCCACGCGCATGGACCGGGCCGCATCACCCATGGCAGCTACCACCTCAGCAGTATGAGGGTTGTGCGGTTCATAGACCGACATTGCAGCCAAACCTGCTACGAAGGAATCTGCGGGAATGACAGTGGCTTGCCCTGCATCACCTCCACAACCATTGGGCAAGAAAAGATCGCCCGCAGAAGCATCCTTTACCCTGACACCAGGCTTGACCGCGCATACCCCAACCTTCTCAAACAGCTCCCTCACCGCACCGTCTGGAACTGCAGCGAAGATCCGCCGCCCTGGTTGCCCAGCAGTGGATTGCGGCGCTTTGTCTACCGCGGGCAGTGCTTCCAGCCTTAGGTCACTGACCTTTCCCAGAGCGTAAGCCTTTTCGATGACCGCGCCCACGTCGGCACTGTGGATGTGCACGCTGGCGGACGCATTGGTGGCACGTGCAATGACGAGACTATTGCCCATGGAACTCAAAGCTTCCTGGATCACATCCAGATCGCCTTCATAAAAGAAGATGGCTTCAATCTCGGCCCCAGCTGTCTCGGCTTCTACGTGTGTGCTGCGCTTGTGCTCATTGGACTTGAGCGGCTGAACATCTGGCTCCTCTCCGGTGACCTGAGCCAGCAAACACTCCAGCAGGATTACCAGCCCCGCACCTCCGGCATCCACAACGCCCGCCTCCCGCAAAGCAGGCAGCTGCGATGGGGTCTCAGCGAGCGCGCGCCGGGCAGCGCTAAGGACGGCGACCAGAATGCAGTGAAGCTGCGCACCAGACTTTTCGGCTTCAGCCCGCGCCGCATCGCTAGCAGCGCGCAGCACAGTAATGATGGTGCCCTCCACGGGCGCCGCGAGGGCGCGGTCGACAAGTTCGACGGCGTGCGTAAGCGCGGCGGCCAACACTGCACCATCCACACGCGACTCAGTCGTTGCCTCAGCTACACCGCGCAAAACCTGCGAGAGGACCATGCCTGAGTTACCGCGAGCTCCCCGCACGGATCCCAGCGCCAGCGCTTCGGCTACGTCCATCTCACCTTTGTCCGCCTCCGCCAGGGCGGCTTCCATGGTGTGCGCCATATTGGATCCGGTATCAGAATCGGGGACGGGAAACACGTTAAGCGCATTAATCTCAGCGCGGCGGCGTGTAAGCTCCTCCACGGTGCGCGCGGCCCAGGCATGCAGGCCACGCGCGTCCAACTCGGCGGGATACGACATGTGGGCTAGTTTACAAGCGCCAGTCCACGGGCGTGACGCCGCGGGCCTCAAGAGCTGCATTGGCACGAGAAAAGGGCTTCGAACCAAAGAATCCGCGCCGCGCCGACAACGGTGAAGGATGCGGTGAGGTAATGCACTCGGTACCGGGAAGAAACGCTTGGCAGCTCTGGGCGTCACGTCCCCACAGGATGGCGACGATGTCACGGCCCGCCAGCGCCCGAATAGCGGCTTCCGTAATCGGCTCCCATCCAATGCGTCGGTGCGAGCCCGCTTGACCAGGTGCCACGGTGAGAACGCGGTTGAGCATGAGCACGCCCTGGTTGAACCACGCGCGCAAGTCTCCGTCATCGCGGCCTTGAATCCCCAAGTCATCGTGGAGCTCCGCGTAAATATTCTTCAGTGACCGAGGTGCAGCCACACCTGGCCGTGTGGAGAAAGACAAGCCCATCGCATGCCCCGGGGTGGGATACGGGTCTTGGCCCACGATGAGTACGCGGACCTCCTCGACAGGCAGGGACAATGCGGCAAAAACATCCTCAGCCGGAGGCAGATAACTCTGCCCAATGCGCTGTTCAATGCGCGGAAGGTTCTCCTCAAGCGCCGCACGAATGTGCGGCATCCAGGAATAGTGGATACGGGACGTATCGATCATGCAAAACTCTCCCAACCGCCGGTGAAACGTGGTGCTTCGCCACCTACTGTAACGCCCGTTCCACGCAAGACCCTTCCTACGGTACGGAATCCAGAGGGAGCGTCCTTGAACGTCGTGGCTAGTAGCGTATGGTCCTCCCCGCCGGCGAGAATCCACTCCCACGGATCCACGTCCAGCACAGCGCCGGCGGCAGCCAGAAGAGGGTCCGGCGCAATAGCCTCCGGGTCCAAGTCGATGTGCACCGAGGAGCGCTGCGCCATCAGTCCTACATCGCGCACCAGCCCATCAGAGTTATCCGTCATTGCGGTCGAACCAGTAGCGCGAGCAATTACACCGCGACCAGGGGTGAGGGTGGGGGCACAGTGAGCGTCGACAAGCGGCCACAGATCCTCCAACTCCTGCGGTAGTGCCCGGCCGAAACGCTCGAGCAAGGCCAGCCCGGCTGCGGAGTACCCCATCTTGCCGTGCGCCACGAGGGTCTGCCCCGCGCGCGCCTTATCCAAGGTCAACGGTGCGCCACTGCCGCCCAACGAGCCCAGTGCCGTGACGTTGAGAACGAAGTTGTCGCTGCGGGTAAGATCTCCTCCGACGAGCTCGGCGTTGTACACCGCGCAGCGCTCCGCAATTCCCTGCGCAATGCCGCGCACAAAGTCCACCGGTGTATCCCCGGGAGCCGCAACGGCAAGGAGGGCTGCGGTTGGGCGCGCTCCCATGGCCTCGATATCCGCGAAGTTTCGCACAATGGCCTTCTGCCCCACCTCCGAGGCCGTCGACCAGTCTCGGCGGAAGTGGCGACCTTCCACCATCATGTCCGTCGACGCCACAGTGCGGGAATTAGGTGCTGCTGGGTAGAGCACCGCAGCATCGTCACCGTTGAGAGCGCTGGGCGCAGCGGCGACGATTTCATGAATGACGTGCCTTTCCCCGGCTTGCTCGAGCGTGTGCGACAAACCCATCGACTCCTTCTCTCTTTTATGGCTTCGGGGGTTAGGATATGCCCCTATGGATACCCAATTTAACCGCACCGCCATCTACGTCTCACTCGGGCTAGCCATCACCATGGTGTTTGCGGTGTTGTTGGGCGCCAAGTTCGTCTTTACCAACTCCGCGCAGCAACCGGTGGCGTTGCCTCCCACCCCCTTCAAAGCTGCGGACTCCCCCGAATGTGCGCAGCTAGTGGAGTCGCTTCCTGACAAGCTCTTAGGCCACCCTCGTGCCGAACTCGCCGAGCCTGCTCCGGCTGGCGCTGCCGCGTGGTCGAGCTCCTCTGAGGAGCGCGTTACTCTTCGGTGCGGCGTGGACCTGCCGCAGCAATACACGGAGTATTCACAGACCACTGACGTCGACGGTGAAGCCTGGCTGCAGGTCATCGACGCCACCCCAGGTTCTCATCTCACCACCTGGTACACCACGAAGCGCAGCCCTGCCATCGCAGTGACGACCACAGGGGACGAGGCACCGCAGGGGCTTTCCGACGCCCTCTCGGCCCTCCCCCAGAAGTCCCTACAGCCGAACCCCGCCCCACTATCGAAGCTTGCGTCCGGTCCGGATTCCATGTGCCCGGACCTTGAGTCGGCGTTGCCAGAATCTCTCGCGGAGGGCTACACGCGCCGCGAGGACGTGGGCGATGACAACACGTGGGTCTTTAGCGCGCCGGGCCGCGAGGAGATCGTCGTGCGCTGTGGTGTAGCCGCCCCGGAGAATTACGCTGCCGGTGTACAGCTGCAGCAAGTCAACGAGGTTCCGTGGTTTGAGGACACAACCTTAGGCGAGGGAACGACGGCCGGCACATGGTTTGCCTTGGGGCGCGCTGAAGACCTCGCACTTTCCGCTCCCCAAGATGCGGCGAACTCAGCGCTCGTGCGACTTAGCGACGCCCTTGCCGAGTCCACCCCGGAACAGTCTTAACGCGACATCAACCGCGCGCCAGCGCGGTCTGAATCAGCGTATCGAGTAGCTCCGCATAGCTCACGCCATCGGCGGCGAAGACCTGCGGGTACATCGAAATCGGGGTAAAGCCCGGGAAGGTATTGACCTCGTTGATGTAGTAGGTGTCTTCGGTGATGAAGAAATCTACGCGGGACAGACCTGCCGCACCAAGCGCGCGGAAGGCTTCGATAGCGCGCTCGCGGATTTCGGTGGTGAGTTCCTTGCTTAGCGGGGCAGGGATTTCAGCAGAAACACCCTCATCGAGGTATTTGGCATCGAAGCCATAGAAGCCTTCCTCGGACTCCGTGGTCCCCAGAAGCTTGGCCGGGACAGAGGCCCGAAGCGTTCCATCTGGGTGTTCAAGTACGCCGACCTCAACTTCAGCGCCACGGATTTCAGGTTCTACGAGCACCTTATCGTCAGATTCGTAGGCCAGTTTCACGGCCGCCTCAAAATCCTCCCAGGCCGAGACCTTGGAAACACCGATGGAGGAACCACCGCGTGCCGGCTTCACAAATACGGGAAGGCCGAGACGGTCCTTCTGGACGTCGTCCAGCGCCGTTTCTCCAGTAAGTACCTCCTGTGGTGCCACAGGCAAGCCCTCAGCCACGAGGAGTTTCTTGGTGAATTCCTTGTCCATACCCACGGCCGAAGCCAACACTCCGGCGCCCACGTAGGGGATGCCCGAAAGCTCGAAGAGGCCCTGCACCGTGCCATCCTCACCAAAGGGGCCGTGAAGGACCGGCACGATGACATCGACCTCAGTGTAGTGCTCATGGCGGGTGACATTGTGGATGCGACCACGGGTGGCCGGAGTAAGGGAGAGCGCAAGCTCATCGTGGAGCTCGACTTCCGGCATGCGGCCATGAACAATCTCGAGCCCCTCGCGGGTCCCCTGAGTCCACGTGCCTTCGCGGGTAATACCGATGGGCACAACGTCATACTTTGCCGGATCGAGGTGCTCCATAATGGCACCAGCGGAGATGCAGGACACCGAGTGCTCGGAGCTGCGCCCACCGTAGACAACGGCTACGCGCACAGGTTTCGCTTCAGTCATACCCGGCAACTTTACTCGGCTTTACTCCGCCTTCTTGGTGCGACCCATCAGAGCCACGATCATGTCGTCCACGCTGACCCCTCGATGGCACACGCCATAGACGGCCTGGGTAATCGGCATCTCGACGCCCGCACGCTGCGCGAGGCGGAAAATCGAGTCAGAGGAAATCACGCCTTCCGCTACCTGACCGTTAGTGGCGGCCTTAGCTTCCTCCAACGTACCGCCTTGTCCTAGTTGGTAGCCAAAGGTGCGGTTACGCGAGAGCGTCGAACTACACGTGGCCACAAGGTCGCCCATGCCAGCTAGACCGGAGAACGTAAAGGGATCCGCTCCCAGTTCCACGCCGAGGCGCGTTATCTCTGCCAGTCCGCGGGTAATGATGGTGGCCATGGTGTTATTGCCCAACCCTTTGCCGGATGCCATACCGCAGGCGAGGGCGATGACGTTCTTGCAGGCACCGCCGATTTCTGCACCGATGACATCGGTATTCGTATAGGGGCGGAAGTACGGTGCTGCGGCCGCGTGCTGGACTTCTTTGGCACGGGCCTCATCGGTGCAGGCAATAACGGTAGCGGCTGGTTGCTCCTGGGCCACCTCCTTGGCCAGGTTCGGTCCCGAGAGAACGGCGATGCGGTCTTCTTCTACGCCCGCGGCGTCGGCGATGACCTCACTCATCAGGTTCAGCGTTTCCTTCTCCACACCCTTGGAGATGGAGACCAGCGTGGCGTCTTTAGGCAGCAAGGGCGCCCACGTTGTCAGGTTGCTGCGCAAGGTCTGGGAAGGCACGCCGAAAATCACAATGGAGGCACCGTCTAATGCCTGTGCGGGATCCGTCGTTGCCTCGATGCTCTCGGGCAGTGGCAGGTCCGGCAGGTAATCCGGATTCTCGTGGCGGGTATTAATAGCTGCGGCCAACTCCTCGCGACGTGCCCACAGACGGACCTCGTTCCCGGCGTCCGCGAAAACCTTGGCCAACGTGGTACCCCACGAGCCAGCTCCCATCACAGCCACGCTAACCATGTGCCACCTCACTTTTAGAACAGGTTTGTCAGTCTCCACCATTAAAGCACGGTCCGCTTTAGAGCACGTTCGGCGCGTAAGACTGCATCATTGTGGTCAGTGGAGGAAAATGGAAAACGCGAAAAACACCGGCGTTTGAAGGAGCAGCATGCCCAAGGCAAAAAACATGCACGAAACGGACAAGGACGTTCAGTCGGAGGTGTTTATTTCCGGCCGTCACCAGGAGGTTCCTGTGGACCCGGCCGATGAGTTCAAGCGCACCACTCTCGCTGCCGGTGCCGTTTTGTGGCGCGGCGATCCGCAAGATCCGGAGGTCGCCCTCATTCACCGCCCGCGTTATGACGACTGGTCCTTGCCCAAGGGAAAGGTTGACCCGGGCGAGTCTCTTCCCACAACAGCAGCGCGCGAAATCCTTGAGGAGACCGGCTACACCGTTCGTTTGGGCAAGCTCATTGGCAAGGTGGCCTACCCGGTCCAGGGCCGCACAAAGGTGGTGTATTACTGGATGGCTCGTGTGTTGGAAGGCACCTACACCCCCAACGATGAGACCGATGAGCTGCGGTGGATGAAGATTGATGAGGCCTGCGAACTGCTCTCCTACGAAGTCGACACGCAGGTTCTTGCCAAGGCTCAGAAGCGCCTGCGCTTGGCACCGACGACGCGCGTGCTCTACGTTCGTCATGCCCATGCGCATCAGCGCCGTTCCTGGGAGGGCGACGATGACTTGCGCCCGCTTGATAAGAAGGGCCGCCGCCAGGCAGAAATGCTAGTGCCCATGCTTACCCCGTATCACCCAACAGCCATCTACTCCGCCCTTCCGCAGCGCTGCCAGCAGACTGCCGCTCCACTTGCTGATGAGCTGGGGATGGACATTGCCATCAACAAGGCCTTCGGCGATGAAGTATTTGATGCCAATCCTGATGTCGCGCGCGCCGCTTTTCAGCGCGTCGTCGACGGCGGCGGAGCCCCCGTCATTGTCAGCCAGGGACTTACTATTCCCGGCATCATCGAGTCCTATGCCCCGAAGTTCATCACCACTCCGATTGAGGAGCTGAAGTTTAAGAAGGCCTCGGTTTGGGTCCTATCCTTCAATGATGGCGAGCTCACCGGCGCAGACTACCTAGCTAGCCCGCTACCAGTACGTTAATTCCGCATTGGGAGGCTTGCTCATCGAGAGGCATTCCGTCTTCGACTCGTCTCCCCCTCGCCCTTTCCCCACAATTACGGCCACAGCCTGCACTGCTGCTGTGAGAAGGCACGAGCGGCAATCGCATAACCCAACGCCGTAATGGGAAAGGCGGGGATGAGGCCGACCAACGGCATCAACGAGAAGGCGAACTGTATCAACCCGAGCAGAACGACTATGCCCAAGGAGGTACCGAAGTTCTGGCGCACCATCTGTTGGGACAGGCTCAGGCACTGCCCCACAGAAAGGGAGGGTTCTTTGGCCTTAATGACCGGTGCTGCCCAGAACAGCACCATCGCAATAATGCCGGGGATGATGAGCACAAAGCCCACGGTGACAATAAGTCCTACGCACAGAAATACCTTCATCAGACCAGCGACGGATTCGAACTGAAAGAAGTCTCCGAAAGTGAGTTTTTCACCGTCCATCGCCTTATTGGCGGCATAGCAAAAGTTTGCCTGCATCCACAACATGCAGGCAAACACGCAACCAAAGATTGCGCCGAAAGTCAGCAGCAAGGCGACGACGCCCAAGAAATTCAATGGCTCAGAGGCCGCGGTTGAGGATACGCTGCCCATAACAATGGCGCCGATGAAGGACACCGCCATCACGGCGAAATTGACCGCAAAATAGACTGCGGTAAGTATGCCCAGATGGGCAAGGACACCAACGATCCACTCCGCAGCAGCATCCCCGAAGGCTTTAAAAGATTGCCCGATGATGAAGCCCGGCTCTGCCTGCGGCACTCCCATCATCACTGGGGGGTGCTGCGGCCATGGACCTTGTTGATACGGGCCACTGCCGCTGAATTGGTTCCCATAGGAGCCCGAGTAGTCTCCGCCACCGTAGGGTCCCGGTTGATAGGGGCCACTTTGGCCCGCGTAGGGCGGCACTCCTCCCTGCGCTCCATAACCAGATTGGTGTGGCCCCATGTTGGGGCTGGAGGAGCCTCCGAATCCGCCATTCCCGGCGTACCCGGATGGCCCGTCATATCCTTCGTATGGGTTGTTCATGCACTGGAGTCTATAGGGAGTTTCGGTGTCGGCGCGCTGAAGTGCCCTCCATCCCGGCAATAACAGGGGTCTATTCCCCACACAACGCAGGTGAAGTCATTCCGCCCACGACGAAAGGGGCGCCGTCTTTGACGCACGCCCCTGCCACACGATCCAGATGTTAGGCCCAGCGCATGGCCGGACGCTTGCGCACGGTACGCACGAAGAGGACGTGTCCCAAGCCCAAGAGCGGAGGAGCACAGAGTATTCCAACAATGGGAATCAACATGAACAAGTTCACCAAGATCGTGAACACGAGGTAGAAAAGGAACATTTGACCGAAGTTATTCACGACAAGGTTCTTCGATTCTTTGAAGCACTCACCAATGCTCTTTTCGGGGTCTTCAGCTTTGATCACCGGTGCCGCCCAGAAAAGCACGGCCGCCACGATGCCCAGAACGATGGTAAAAGTACCGATAACAACAGCAATGATATAGCAGACGTACACACCGAAAATGCCCTTGACGTTGCCACCCTTAAAGTAGTCGCCGAAAGAGACATTTTGCCCATTAGCAATCTTGCATGAGGCGGAGACGCAGCCGGCATACATCCAAGCATTGAGAAGAATCATCGAGAGGTAAACAACGACCATAGCGAGAATGCTCAATGCCCCAAGGCCCGCAGCGCCGCCGTCGGAAAAGGTGCCAGTCGCTGGGTCATACGACGTCGCGGAAGTAGACGCAGCACCTAAGCTCAGGACCATAATGAGCAGAAAACCACCAAGGGCCACGATTGCGTAGTAAGTTAAAATAGCCAAAGCACCAGGCATAGGCTGCTTGAAATAGCCCTTGAACGCCTGACCGATGGAATCCATGGCGTCGACCGGCGAGACGGTCAGACCACCTTGCTGCTGGTACCCCGCTGCGTAGGCGCCCTGCTGCTGGTAACCCGCGCCATAAGCGTTGGGATCCTGGTAGCCCTGACCGTAGGTATTCTGGCCGGCACCGTAGGAGTTCTCTCCATACGAATTCCCGCCGTAGGAGTTGGAATTCCCGCCATACGAGTCACCGCCGTAGGCGTTGTTCCCATAGCTGTTCTGGTCGGCGCCATAGGTGTTTCCGCCATAGGAATTGTCACCGTAGGAGTTTCCTCCAGTGGTGTTATTCCCAAAGCCGCCTTGGTTGCCGCTTTGATCGGAGCCATAGGCGTTGCCGCCGGAGGAAGTTCCGCCGTTGGAACCGAAGGAACCGAAGCCGTTCTGGCCGTTGTTCCCGCCCTGCTGATTGCCGGACGGGTCTCTATTGCTATCAAAAGGGTTGGTCATGCGGAAAATACTAAAGGCACCTTGTTAAGGGTGCCACGCGACATGGGGAATGCTACCCCTTCATTTACCTCAAAAGGGGTTAGTAGCGGTTAGGCCTCAGCCCTTTTTCTTTCACGACGAACGCTATGACAGTTATGACGCGGCCACACGCGGCTTAAATGGGGGACGGCCAGCTTCGAACGCTTCAATGTCCGCCTCGTTGCGCAAGGTAAGGCCGATATCGTCGAGGCCTTCCATGAGGCGCCAACGGGTGTAGTCATCGATGTCAAAGGTATAGCTGTTGCCGCCCACGGTCACGGTGCGTGCCTCAAGGTCAACGCTCACCTGAGTTTCACCGGCTTCCAGTTGCTTCCAGATAAGCTCAATATCCTCCTGTGCCATCAACCCGGTCAGCAGTCCGGCTTTGCCGGAGTTGCCGCGGAAGATATCAGCAAAGCGCGAGGAAAACACGGCCTTGAAACCGTACTCCGCCAGCGCCCAGACTGCGTGTTCACGGGAGGAGCCCGTGCCGAAGTCTGGACCGGCGAAAAGGACTGAACCATCTTTAAATTGGGGCTGGTTGAGCACAAAGTTCTCATCCGAGCGCCAGTTTGAGAACAATCCCTCAGCAAAACCCGTGCGCTTGACGGACTTGAGGTAGCGAGCCGGAATGATCTGATCAGTATCCACGTTCGAAGCGCGCAGCGGAACACCAACACCGGTGTGGTTTAAAAATTTGTCCATTGTCTTCTGCTTTCTGCCAATCTTCCTTGTACTTCCTCGTGGCCTCTTAGGCGTTGATGTCGGCCGGTGAGGCCAGGTGGCCCAGAACCGCGGTGGCTGCTGCGACTGCTGGGGAAACTAGGTGGGTACGCCCACCAGGGCCCTGACGGCCTTCGAAGTTACGGTTGCTTGTCGACGCCGACCGCTCCCCCGGCTTCAACTGGTCCGGATTCATGCCCAGACACATCGAGCAACCCGCCGTACGCCACTCCGCGCCAAAGTCGGTGAAGATCTTGTCCAGACCTTCTTCTTCAGCTTGGGCCTTAACTACAGCGGAGGAAGGCACAACCATCATGCGAGTATTGGCCGCAATGCTTCGACCCTTCACCACCTCTGCGGCTGCGCGCAAGTCCTCGATGCGCGCGTTGGTGCAGGAACCGAGGAATACGGTATCGATCTGGATGTCTCGCAGCGGAGTGCCCGGCGTGAGATCCATGTAGGCCAGAGCCTTTTCGGTCGCGACCTTCTCACCTTCATCGCCGAAGGATTCCGGATCCGGCACTGAGCCGCTCAACGGCAGGCCCTGCCCCGGGTTAGTTCCCCAGGTAACGAACGGGGTCAGTGCGGAGCCGTCGATCTCCACGACGGTATCGAACTCAGCCCCTTCATCAGTCGGCAGCGTCTTCCAGTACTCCACGGCGGCATCCCAGTCTTTACCCTTCGGGGCGAACTCACGCCCCTTGACGTACTCAAACGTGGTCTCATCTGGTGCTACCATGCCGGCACGGGCGCCAGCCTCAATAGACATGTTGCAGATGGTCATGCGAGCTTCCATCGACATCTTTCGAATAGCTTCGCCGCGGTACTCAATAATGTGGCCCTGACCGCCGCCGGTGCCGATCTTGGCAATAATGGCAAGAATCAAATCCTTGGCAGATACTCCTTCAGCTAATTCACCAGAGACCTCAATGGCCATGGTCTTAAAAGGCTTCAGTGACAGCGTCTGAGTAGCCATGACGTGTTCGACTTCGGAGGTGCCAATGCCCATCGCGATGGAGCCGAACGCGCCGTGGGTTGAGGTGTGGGAGTCGCCGCACACGATGGTCATGCCAGGTTGGGTAATACCGAGCTGCGGGCCAACAGTGTGCACAATCCCCTGCTGTTCGTCACCCATCGCATGCAGTCGAACGCCAAACTCCTCGCAGTTCTTGCGCAGCGTGGAGACCTGGGTACGGGATACCTCGTCCTTAATCTCCAGCAGATTTCCGGTCTTGATACCCACCGTAGGGACGTTATGATCTTCTGTAGCTAGGTGCAGTTCTGGGTGGCGCATAGTGCGACCAGCCAGGCGTAGCCCATCAAAGGCTTGCGGGCTGGTAACTTCATGCAGGAGCTGGAAGTCGATGTAGAGGAGATCAGGCTCCCCGTTCTCGCCCTTGCGCACGATGTGGTCACGCCACACCTTCTCTGCCAGTGTCAGTTTCTCAGTCATAAGCCTCTCCACTTGAAATCTCAATTAATGGGACGTAGATTTCATTGTATGGGAGAGTATAGCGCAGTATCAGGAATAAAGGTATTGGATCGCGCCGTCGCCATCATGATGGCCGCAACCAACCGCCCCTCCACACTCAACGAGCTCTGCGAGACCACAGGTTTACCGCGGGCCACCGCCCACCGTCTGGCGACCGCACTGGAAGCACACCGCATCCTAACCCGCACTGCTGACGGTAAATGGGGTGCGGGCCCTGCTCTGCCAGGAAACCGAGATCGCATCATCGAAACCGCCGGCCCCATCATGGAGGAGCTTCTCGAGGCCACCGGCGAGTCCGTTCAGCTCTATGAGCTTTCCGGCACAACACGCACCTGCATCGCCACGCGCGAGCCGGAGTATGGTCTCCACAACGTAGTCCCCGTTGGCCGCCAATTACCCCTCACGTCTGGTTCGGCAGCACGCATCTTCGCCGCATTTGGGGACGTCCATGTATCAGACGCCCTCTTCAGCGAGCGCGATGTTGAGCTCGCGCGCGAGAATGGCTACTCAGAATCCATCGAAGAGCGCGAATCTAATCTTGCTTCCATATCCGCCCCCGTCTTCGATAGCGCAGGGACGTTCATTGCTGTTCTCTCTGTGTCAGGCTCAGCAGATCGCTTTCGCCCCTCCCCGGCGGAGAAGTTTGCGCCTGTGCTAGTCGACGCCGCCAAGCGCCTCACCGACGCACTCTCCACTGATGGTGCCTAGGTAAGCACGAAGGTCCTCCTAGATGCTCAAGCCGAAGTAAGCAGCAAGTCCGCGCAACCCTTCGGGGCCCTTACTACTCGTAGATGAGAAGGCCTCTCCCCTTTCCTGCACTGAACGCACCACGTTGGCCGGTTCACGATTAGGACGACGCGGCACATAGCCCTGGTGCGGCAGTCGCGCGAGCTCGTCCGCATGCGGCATACGGGCATAGTTGGAGAAGGTCATCTCCTGACCATTGCGGTTGACCACAGTAATGCCCTGATAGATGCCTACGACTCCAGGACGGCCCTCAATAGACACTGGCCCACCGCTATCCCCAGGGGCAAGCGAGAAACCTGCAGCATAGTGCATTCCCGGAAACACTCCCGGACCACGCACGGTCGGCCCACAGTGGCGCCCCGCATAGCGGCCATCCATACACACCCGGGCACCTTCTCCTGGCGGTGTCGCCATTCCGTCACCCGTGATCGGGTTTCCGCCAGAAGAGGTTCCACCAGCGAACTGAACATAGGCCAAGTCGTGGCTTGCAGCGCCAGACGGGCTAAACCATCGCAACGTACCCACGTGTTGTCCAGAATCGGTATACACCTGCCCACCATCAAGCCCACAATGAGCAGAGGTCCAGGCGCGGGTTGGTTCAACATAGCCAACAGTGCATTCAGCACCATCCGAGGTGATGATCTTCTGACCCTGCGCGATCTGAACTATGGCATCGGCGGCAGCAACTGGTGCAATCAATACCGAAATCGATACGGCAAAAGCGCTGGCAGCGGCCATTAGGCTACGCGTGAGTTTCGTCGTCATGCATTCACTGTAGCACCCCCGCTACCCCCGCTATTGAAACCCTAATGAAAAAGCGCTTAAATGAAAACAGACTGAAAACACACGGGTTCACTAAGGAGAAGTCATGACCCACACCATCCACGAAGAGCACGCCCACACCCACGGTGAAGGCTGCGGCCACGTCGCTTTCCAGCACGGAGATCACACCGACTACGTTCACGATGGCCACATCCACCGCGAGCATGAGGGCCACTGGGACGAGTGCGAGACATCCGAGCACCACGTTCACGAGGACCACGATCACGAGCACGGCGAGGGCTGCGGCCACGTTGCCATTCCGCACGGTGATCACGTCGACTACCTGCACGATGGCCACCGCCACGCCGCTCACGACGGACACTGGGACGATCACTAAATCTCAGTCACTTTCCACTCGCTGCCCCGCTCCAGCACTCCACTGAGCAGGGCAGCGTTCCCCGTTTTCCCACACCGTATGGCTATACAGGCGTTAGTGTGGGGCCATGACCTCCTCACAGACCCCTTCCTCCGCACGCCGATTCCTCACGGCACTGACCGCCGTAGCCACCGCGGGCCTCCTCGCAACTGGCTGCTCCTCTACCCCCACCGAGACCGCCGCCCCAGCCACTGCCCCTGCCACCTCCGAGGCAGCAGAGCCTTCATTCAAGAACACCTACCCAGCTTTCAAGCCGCTTAACGACGATTCCCACGTCGAGGTACCCGCAGGCCCTGAGCCCACCATTCCTGGTGGCTCCGCGCCAGAAGGACAAGCAGGCGCTCAACCGCAAGCTGCGCAGCAGCAAGCTCCACAGACTACACCTCCACACCTCCAGGGAGTAGAGCCCGGACAATATGTCATGCCACCTGGAAGCCGGAAAACGATTGAATCCGCACGTATTGGTTCCCTCAACCACATACACGAGCAGCTTCCAGAGAACCAGATTAACGGCGCCAAGGTCGACGTCTTTGGCACCCCTGCCACGATGTGCCAGACAGGTGATGGCTACAACATCACCTACGTCCTTGCAGGACCAAATACCAGCTGCGATTTTGCCCGCTCGACCGCTGGCCACCTCATGAGTCTTACTATCAGCTCTTTGGAAGACCTTCGCGGATACGTTCCACCACAGATTTCCGTCACGAGTCCGGTGACCCATCAAACTTACAACCTTGCCTGCAGGACCGACGACCGCGAGATCATCCGCTGCACCGGCGGCAACAACGCCGAAATCATGATTGTCTAGAACCCTAGAAGTCGAGAAAGCAACAAAGCGCTAAGCCATAGGAATGGCTTAGCGCTTTTCGTTGTACCCCGTACGGGATTTGAACCCGTGTTACCGGCGTGAGAGGCCGGCGTCCTAGGCCGCTAGACGAACGGGGCTCGTTTTGCTGTCCGTTGCGGACTTGCTAAACACTATAGGATCTCCGAAAGATTGCACAAATCGGCAGGTAAAAGCATTTTTAAACAGATAAAATCCCGAACCTCGTTGCCCTGTTGTGGCTGCGGTGACTACTCGAATTCTCTCGGCCTGGGTGCGGATCGAATCAGTGGTTATTCCGCTGGCTTACCGTGGGCAGCTTAGGCCGGAACACTAGTGTGCAACGCTGGAGGTTCGGGAGGACACGTGCGCTAACAGCATGTGGTGCAAGGCTCCTACTTCGCTCGAGTGTTGGCTTTAAGAAGTTATGGATTATGGCGATGCCGCCTCGTACTATCTGCTAGAGTCGCGTCGGCGATAGTGATGATTTTCAGCTTCCGCCATCCGCTCTCCTTTCTTCCGGGAATGTCCTGTACCTGCAGTGTAAACCCGGCGCACGCACACCGGAAGCACTTAGACCAATTGGACACTGGTTTGCCCCCTGGTGCTTGATTTCACACTCCAAGAACCTAGGCTCTCCCCTCACCGGTATGGGGCACAACAAGACCACCGCCTTCCTAAGCCAAGAGAAGCTGCCCCTTCTTTCCTGTAAATGCTTCTCACTACATCCCTTTACTTGCACAACATGCAAGTGTTAGTCTTGCATTAGTTGCAAGTAAGGGAGATGAGCAATGAACGATGATCTAAAAATCATTGAGGAAGCCCAGAAACGCACCGCCTGGAGCCAGAGTCCGTGGGCGGTTGCGCTTGTCGCGCTCGGCATCGGATGTGGCCTCGCGGTGACTAAGGTGTCCTGGTGGTACGGCCTCGCAGTTCTCATACCGACCTTTATTCTGGGCTATCTCCTCAAGGACAAGATTGCGAACCCATTCGTGCGCCCCGATCCGAATATGGGGCCAAGTAACAACCGCGCGACCTGGTCACGGGTACTGCTGCCCGGTGCAATGATCATGTCCACCACCCCAACTCCAGACTCGTGGCCGTGGATGGTGGTCTGCGGCGCAATTGTCTCTGCGGCAACGGCATGGATGCTGTATGAGAACCGTAATGCCGCTGTAAAGGGCGTCAATGCCTAAGGAATCTGCGCACCGTCCAGCCGAACTGGATCCGATCATCCATCCGATTAATCGGCTGAGAATCTGCGCCACGCTATTTTCCGCAGGCGCTACAGACGGCCGGCAGATGAAATACAGCCTGCTTGCTGACCTCACGGAACTTCCCGCCGATACGCTGTCGAAGCAGTTGAAGCATCTTGAAGACAACGGCTATGTCAGCCGTACGCGCGAGTACGGCTCCACGCGGGCGAAAGATTCCGTGTGGGTCACGCTTACTGAAGCGGGGACTCAGGCTTATGTGCAACACGTGGAGGCACTCAAAGCAATGACTGAGGGCCTATAGACCGCGCAGCCATTGCGTAAGGCGCTCCTCCAACTGTGGAAACTCGGTATAGCCGTCGCTTTCGAGGAAATGCCCCGCATCGTGGATGGTGATGGGGGTGGCCGAGAGGGCGTCGGCAAGCTGCTGCGTTAAGACTGGGTCCACGAGGATATCGTTAGTGGACACGAAGACCTCTGTATGAGCAATGTGGGGCTTAATAGCAGGCACGTCGACATGTGCTTGGCCAATAAACTCGTCGAGTTCTGAAATAACGCGAAGCTTCTCCACGAACCCAGAGACGATAAAGAGCCCGGCAAGCTCACACTCGCCTTCTAATGCCGTGAGATAGTGCAGCAGCGCGATGCCGCCCAGGCTATGCGTAATGATGCAGGTATCAGCATCTGGACGCCCAATATCCTTGCGTATCGTCTCTACCCACTCATCCAGCTTCGGCGCATTCGGGTCTGGCAGCGCAAGGGTATGGACCGTGTGGCCCTCGGCCGTCAGCTGGCGCTCCAACCACGGGAACCAATGGCTGTCGGGGCTGGCTTGATATCCATGAACAATGTAGAAGTGCATGGTCACCAATCATAAAGAAAAAGAGTGGCAAGCACCTGATGCTTGCCACTCCCTAAGTGGTACCCCGTACGGGATTTGAACCCGTGTTACCGGCGTGAGAGGCCGGCGTCCTAGGCCGCTAGACGAACGGGGCATAGAACTGTGACGACTGAGTTTGCCGCAGGTTGCTGCGTCAAACAGTTATCACTGCTGGCCTACCAGGACTCGAACCTAGAATGACGGTACCAGAAACCGTAGTGTTGCCAATTACACCATAGGCCACTATTGCGGTGAACTCGCTTGGGGCAGAACCCTTCGCTGCTCGCTGCAACGGTTTATAACTATATCCAGCACACCCGATCCACACAAATCGCCAGGCTAGAGGTAATTTACGGGGCGCTAAGAGTGAACTCAAACGCCCCGAAATTACACCTCTGTGAGTCGCGCTGGTTGTGCCGGCCGTGTGCCTGCCTACTCAGCCAGTGCGCTTATTCTCCGCTCCACGGCGTAACTGCCTGCGCAGCCTTGAGACGAGCCAGCGTGGACTCCTTACCCAAAAGCTCCATGGATTCAAACAGCGGCGGGGAGACCTGCTGGCCGGAGATAGCTACGCGCAGGGCGCCGTAGGCCTTACGGGGCTTGAGCCCGAGGTCGTCGATAAGCGCGGCGGAGAGAACCTTCTCAATCTCGTCGGTCTTCCACTCCCCTAGCTCTTCCAACTTGGCAATGGAGACCTCGAGTGGCTGGACCGCATCTTCTTTCAGGTTCTTCTTGGCGGCCTTCTCATCGAGCTCAAGTTCCGTGTCCGGGGTCGTCAGGAAGGACATGAGGCCGTAAGCATCCGAGAGGGTCTTGATGCGGGTCTGCACCAAGTCAGCGGCGAACGTGAACTTCTCCTCCGGGTAGTCCGCCGGGAAGTCGGTGTACTCAGTGAGGTAATCGCGCAGGCGCTGTGCAAAGTCAGCCGGCTCAAGCAGACGGATGTGGTCGGCGTTGATGGCCTCCAGCTTCTTCTGATCGAAGCGGGCCGGGTTACCCAGCACGTCCTGCACATCGAAGTTGGCAATGAGCTCATCGACGGAGAAGATGTCCTGGTCCGCCGACAGCGACCAGCCCAACAGGGACAGGTAGTTGAGCATGCCTTCCGGGATGATGCCATTGTCGCGGTGATTGAACAGGTTGGACTGCGGATCGCGCTTGGAGAGCTTCTTGTTTCCCTCACCCATCACGAAGGGCAGGTGGCCAAACTCCGGGGTCTGCTTGGCAATACCCAGCTCGATGAGTGCCTCGTAAAGAGCAAGCTGGCGCGGCGTGGAGGACAGCAGGTCCTCACCGCGCAGGACGTGGGTCACGCCCATCAGAGCGTCATCGACCGGGTTAACCAAGGTATAGAGCGGGGCGCCATTGGAGCGGGCCACTACGTAGTCCGGCTGGGTCTCCGACTTGAAGGTCATGTCGCCGCGAACCAGGTCAGTCCAGGACCAATCCTTATCGGGCATGCGCAGGCGCCACACCGGCTTGCGGCCTTCCGCCTCAAAAGCATCAATCTGCTCCTGGGTGAGGTCGCGGTCAAAGTTGTCGTAGCCCAGCTGCGGGTCGCGGCCGGCCGCCTTGTGGCGCTCCTGAACCTCTTCGTTGGTGGAGTATGCCGGGTAGACGTAGCCGCCATCCTTGAGCTTCTGCAGGACATCGGCGTAGATATCCATGCGCTGGGACTGGCGGTAGGGCTCGTCGGGGCCACCGACGTTAACACCCTCATCCCAGCCCAGGCCGAGCCAGTTTAGGGAGTCGATGATGGCCTGGTAGGACTCCTCGGAGTCACGAGCGGCATCGGTGTCCTCGATGCGGAAGATGAGCTTGCCCCCAGTGTGGCGGGCATAGGCCCAGTTGAACAAGGCCGTGCGGACCATGCCTACGTGGGGCGTGCCGGTCGGTGAAGGGCAGAAACGTACGCGGACGTCGGAAGTTGTTTCAGTCATGTTTCCCATCGTAGTTCAGCCCAGCTTCACCGCACCGCCCGCCCCACTTGGGGGTAGATGAAAGCTGTTTCCACTAACCACATGCAGGGCTTTTCCCGTCTACTCTATAGGGAATGACAATCATTACCTATAGTGAAAATCTCCCATCAGAACTCAAGAAAGGTTTCACTCCACCGTGGCACGACTCCGCACTGTGGCAATTCTTACCTGCGCCACCCTCCTTGCCTCTCCCGCACCTGCTCTCGCTGGCCCCGATGACGGCAAGCACGTAGCCACACAAACCCATATCGACTCCCCCAAGTCCTTTTGGGAAAACAATTCCCTCACCTTGAAGTCCCACTCGGCGGATTCTGATCATGCTCTCGACGAAACCGTGGCCTGGGTGGGCAAAGGCTGGGACCAAAACGACAGGAACCAATACCAGTTCACCGTGCCTGAGGATCCTGTCCTTTCCTTCGCTGGTAAAGCAGGCAAAACCTATTACATGGCCCCCGCCAGTGTAAACGGCAGCTTGGATCCAGTCTGGATGGGTTTCGGCGCGGACACTGAGTTGCCTGTCGACGATTTCCGCGACAATATCGCGTCCCTCGACCTGCTCAGCGTCGATGGCCCAGGCGAGGTCGAAATGTTTGGCTACTATCCCGGCCCTGGCGGCCTGCAGCGCTTCTTCGGCACCTCCGAGGATGCCCCGCACGCAGCGTGGCTCACCAGCGGCACGCATACTCACAATTACACGGTCTTTTCCAAGCCGGGCCGCTACGAGCTCACCTACCGGACCACCGCTCGTAGCAAGGACGGCAAGCTCATCGCGTCCGAGCCGGTCACCACGTCCATCCAGGTTGGCGGCGAGCGCCCGCTCAAGGAGGCCACGCCTTCCCTCCGCGAGCGCTTTGACGCAGCATCAAACGGTGACGCCTCCACCAAGGACTACCAGCTCACCATCGCGCCCAAGAAGGACAAGGAGAAGGATGGAGATGAGAACCTTTCCTCTATCGACTTTTCCGGCGGCACGGACGGTACTTTGACGCTGCTTATCGACGGCTACTTCCTCACCGACCTCCCCGTCACCGACGGCACAGCACACTTTGATGAATTCCTCGGACCCGAAGATTCGAAGATTCAGGCCGTATATACCCCGAAGGATGGCTCTCCGCGCTGGGTATCTGAAGAACTCGACTACACCGAGGGCGCGAAGCTTGCGACATCGTCAAAGAAGTCTGCTGATTCCTGGACTGAGACCTCCAACCCTCGCGAGCTGTCTTCTGGTGAGGAGATCTCCGTGTCTGATCCGAGCATCACCGCTCGCGCCGTTCCTGAAGGTGACGGCGCAACTCGCATCATTGTTGAGGCTGCCGATAAGAAGTTCGACGGCTATGTCCACGGCGGATTTTTCAGCGGGGACAGCGACTACGCCGATATTCCCTTCGACGGTGTTATCACGAACGGCCGCGCCGAGTTTGTCGTTGGTGCCGACAAGAACTTCAACGGCAGCAAGGTTCGGCTCGATATCCTCCCGCACCCGACGGTAACGCAGGATTCCGGGTCCATTACCTTGACGGATTCCTTCGACTTCGGCCAGACCTACGAGTCCACCGGCGAGCTGGGCAAGGCCTCCTCCGCTCCGGCAGCGAAACCAGGCGACAAGGGCGACAAAGGCAATGCCAAGCCTGACGCCACTCCCCGCACCGGTGTCTGTGCCGACAAAAAGGTTTTGGACCATGGCCATGTCGACATCGCTGCGTCCCGCGACGGTGACTCCTTCACCGCACGGCTTAAGGATGAAACCGCCATCGTGGACAAGAAGACCGTTGAGCGCCCGCTCGATGATGTCGTCCTCGCTATCCACGACAACGCCCTGCGTGCGCACCCGGAGGTTCTCAAGGGCAAGGAGTTTGATTACCTCGGCAACGACAAGTTCTACCTGCTCCCCCAAACCCAAGAGCAGGGCATCATCTGGCCTGGCTACAACACGCAGAAACTGAACTATGACGACTACAAGGACGGCACGGTAACGCTCAACATCAAGCCCACCGACATGCCGGAGGGCGGCAACGTCGGCCTCTTTACCACCGAGGGTCTTGGCAAGTCCTTTACCCCACTGGTGAATTCCGCTGAGGGTGACTACTCCATCGAGACCACCTTCGCTTCCCATACGCACACCAACTGGGCGTTCACCAAACCGGGCATCTACAAGCTCGAGATCACCTACACCGCCACAACGAAGGACGGCAAGGACATCACTTCTGCGCCCCAGACGCTCACCGTGGCTGCTGGAGACGCCGCGATCACGGACTGTGTGAGCGCGAAGGGCGAGGGTGGTTCCAAGGACGAAGGCGGCTCCAAGGGCAAGGGAGGCTCCAAAGACGAGGGTGGCTCCAAGGGCAAGGCACCAGAAAACTCCAGCA
Organism: Corynebacterium sp. MSK218; assembly: GCF_030232655.1. Classification (NCBI taxonomy): domain Bacteria; kingdom Bacillati; phylum Actinomycetota; class Actinomycetes; order Mycobacteriales; family Corynebacteriaceae; genus Corynebacterium; species Corynebacterium sp. MSK218. Next base: position 38,826 of record NZ_JASPGN010000003.1, on the reverse strand, counting down.
AGCCCGATGCTTCCTCAAAGGACATGAAGTCCTCGAAGCCGAAGCTCCAAGGACTGTGGGGCCTCGTACTTCCTGTTGTTCTCGCCATCGTCTTCCAAGGCTTCCTCAACTTCTACAACGACCACCGCCAGGACATCACGGCCCGTCTCAACGGGCTCTTCCACCGCTAGATAAGGAGTTTCACCGTGAGCTTTATCTCTCACCGCACGGCTGCCGCCCCCGTGGCGGCGACCGCCTCGCTATCCCTCATACTCATGGCTTCCCCGGTGCCCACGGCCCTTGCCGAAGGCGAGGTTTTCGATTCCGGCCACGTCGATGCTTTCTACGTCACCGCCCCTGACGGCGAGCTCACTTTGTCCCTGAAGGAGGACGTGACCGGCAGCGGCGTTGTCCACCCCGGGGATGATGTCACCCTCAAGGTTGCCGAGGAAGCATGGAACGACGCCACTGAGCGCATCGATGGCATCGAAACACCTACTTACTACTTGCCGCAGACCCAGGACAGCTCCCTTCTGTGGCCGGGATGGGATACCCAGCCAGCACAGTCCGCGGGCTACAAGGACGTGGATTTTGAGTTCGTTGAGGTCACGGGCCCTGGAGATATCTTCGTCTTCGAAACCGCTGGTTTTGGCGACATTCAGCCAGTCACGGAGGAAGGCGCACTGGACCTAGTCAGCGGTGATGTCATCAACCAGGCCTACCCGGCGCACCGCCACGTCAACTGGGCATTTACGGATCCGGGTATCTACACCATGACGGTCCAAGCCGTGTCCAATGGTGATGCCAGTAACCAGGTGACCTACACGTGGGACGTCGGCGATGGCGAGATGGCACCGCAGGATTCTAGCGAGACTGAGCACGAGCCGGATAGGGCCGAAGACGGTGCCGGTCACGGTGAAGATGCGGCGCTTAGCGACGCCTCTCCCAACCCCCAATCCTCTTCCGCTTCGGGTGGCGAGTCCCGCTCGAGTTCCGGAAGTTCCCAAGGCATGGCCTCCGGCCCTGCACCTGCAGCGAGTGCCAAAGGCACTCATAAGCCTAAGGAAACCAAAGACAGCGCGAACCGAAAGGAGCGCACTAACCGAAAGGAGCACAAGGACCGCAAGGCCGCGCGTACGGGCACTACGAGCCCTTCCGCTGAAAATGTCGAAACTGTCGCCGCCTCCGGCTACTACGACAGCGGACAGAATCTCTTACCGTGGGGCATCGGAATCTTGGGCCTTGGCATGCTGGTCCTCGGCCTAGCCGTGGCACGCCTAGCGCTGGCGAGGAGCCGCGACTGATGCCATCGGCACTTCGACGAGCCACACGCCGCGCTGCTCTGTTCATCACGCTGTCCATGATGACAGCAGGACTCACAAGCTGCGCGAGCACCGCTGCCGGCAAGAATGCCTCCGATGGGGGCATCAAGGTGGTGGCGACGACGCCGATTCTGGGGGACGTCGCCAAGCACATCGCGGGCCCTGACGCCCAGGTGACCACGCTCATTCCTGCTGGCAAGGATCCCCACACCTTTGAACCGAGCCTGCGCACCGTGAGGGATATCGCAACCGCCGATGTTCTGCTGGCCAATGGCCTGCTCCTCGAGCCACAGAACCTCATGAAATCCATGAACGAGTCCTCCGACGTTCCCGTCACGGAGGTAGCGGACCAAGCGTCGACGCGTGGTGCCACGCTCGTGCCACTGGTGGAGAACGTGGCACTGGATGCCATCTGGCTGGGTCTGCGTGTGCGCAACGCACCTGCCGGGAAAAGCAGCGTCGCCATGCAGCTCCTCGACGCTGAGGGTCCCGGTGATGTGGCCGCATACGTGGTCTCCACGTTCGGAACACCAGAACCGTTGTTCAACACAGCTGATGGTGTGAGCGAGCGCGAAGATTCCACCACGCTGCCTGCCAACGCCCATACCCATGTCTCTTGGGCTTTTAGCAAGCCTGGCATCTATCGCCTGACTTTCGGCGCTACCGACGCAGCACCCCAGGTCATCACGGTGGCCGTAGGTGTAACTCCCCCGGAGGGTATGCATGCGCTGAGCGAGGGACACGTCGACATCTCTGCGGATTTGGGCACGGGCATGATCGACCTTGAGGATCAAGGCGAGCACTTTGACCCCGCGACTACAGCGCTGAGTATTCCTTCCTCAACGCTGCAGGAGATCCCACCGGATCCCTCCTACCGTTTCCTCGGCCGCCCCGGCGACGAAACCTACCTGCTACCCCAAGCCGTGTTGGGCAAGCACATCCATGGCGAGGTTGACCCACACCTGTGGCACAACGCCAAGAATGTCATTGCCTATGCCGAGGTCATCGCCGATCAGATGGCCCTGGCGGATCCTTCGCATGGCGCCGACTACCGCGCTCGTGCCCAAGAGTATGCCGAGAAGCTGCGAGACACGGACTCTTATGTTCGTGGCCTCCTTGCTGCAATCCCCGAACGGCGTCGCCACCTGGTCACCCCGCACCATGGCTATGCCTATCTCGAGCAAGGCTATGGCGTTGACATCGCTGGGTTTGTCACGCCGAACCCCGCCATCGAGCCGTCGCCACGCGACGTCATCGCCCTGCGACGAACATTGGAAAACCTCCAGCTGCCCGCTGTGTTTATCGAACCAACGCAACAGGCCAGCGCCGATGTCATCGAAGAGGCCGCCCGCTCCCTAGGGATTGCGGTGTGCCCCATCTACGGCGACACACTCGATGACACTGTCCCCACCTACCTCGACCTCATGCGGTTCAATGCCGAATCACTCAACCGCTGTCTCTCATAAAGGAAGAACTAAAGAAGTTATGACCACTACGCTTACTCGTCCCCGCTACGTTCCGCGTCTCATGACGACACTGGCTGCAACTCTGACCGCCGCGGCTTTAGCAATTGCACCTTCCGCTGCCTGGGCCGGAGACCTTGCCCAAGTTGTCAGCGCCGAGGAAGACGTCGCTGCACCCGGCACCGAAACCACCATTGACCACGGCCACGTCGACCTGGGCCTGCAGGTCATCGACGGACACGCTGATTTTCTTGCCCGCGATGATTCTGCCGAGAAGCCGGTCTGGCGTGAGCTCGATGACGTTGTCTTTGATGTCAGTGACGATGCTCAACTTACTTTGCCGGACGACGAGGCCTTTTCCTTTGTTGGCGCAGACCCGGGCGCACAGGTGTGGGTAGTTCCCCAGACCGAACAAGCTAACGTTCCGTGGTTGGGCTGGAATACACAAGCACCGTCGCTCAACGAGAACGTTGACCGCGGCGTCACCATGGAGTTCCTCGGTCACCAGGGGCCCGGAGAATTCAGCCTTTTCCTGCAAAATGGTGGCTTTGAACCACCGCAGCTGTTGTGGTCTACCGCCGACGCTTCCACCGAGGGTTTCTGGGTGGACTTGGGCACGCATACCCACGCCAACTGGGTCTTCACCGAGCCCGGTATCCACCAGGTTCGAGTACGCATGACGGGGGAAGGTACTGGCGATAGCGCTGGTTCTGAGGTTTCAGCGGAGGCCACCCTGACGTTCGCGGTAGGAGGCGGCACCGACGTGGCTGAAGCGCAGGCCGCGGAGTGGGACGACTCTGCTGCAGCTACGAATGCCAGCGATTCCTCTGCACAAGGAGCCGTTCCGGTGTGGGTATGGGCCCTTGCGGGCCTTGGTGTGCTGGTGCTCGTCGTTGCTCTCATCGCCGCCGCACGCACGAAGGGTGGGCGACGTGACTAGTCCCCTGATTTCCGTAGAAGACTTAAGCGTCACTCTCGCGGGCCGTCACGTTATCGAGAACGCCTGCCTGACCGTGAACCCAGGTGAGTTTATCGGACTGCTGGGCCCCAATGGCGCCGGTAAGACCACACTGTTGCGCGCTATTTTGGGCCTCGTCCCGTCAACTGGCACGATCGACGTCACCACGTCCCTGGGCTACGTGCCTCAACGCCATGACGTGGAATGGGAGTTTCCCATCACCGTGGCCAAAGCTGTGCTCAGCGGCCGCACGGGGATCGTGGGGTGGCTGCGCCGCCCCCGCCGCGCGGACAAGGAGGCAGCGCGCCGCGCGATTGAACTCACCAATCTAGAAGAGTTCGCTCGGCGCCCCATCGCGCAGCTTTCCGGTGGCCAGCGCCAGCGCGTCCTCATCGCGCGTGCCCTGGCCACCGAACCGGAGGTGCTGCTTCTCGACGAACCTTTTACCGGCCTCGACGCTCCCAACACCGAAGACCTGTTGTACCTCTTTGACGAGCTCACTGCCCAGGGCACCAGCGTGGTCATGTCGACGCACAATCTGTCTGAAGCAGCACACTCCTGCTCACGCCTCGTGCTTTTTAACAGAGGCATTGTGGCCGACGGTCCCGCTGCGGAGCTTCGCTTGCGCCCGCAGCCGTGGAGCGACACTTTTGGAGTATCGACCTCATCGCCGCTGTTGTCCGCGATTGGAGTGGCAGCATGATCGACATTTCACTGTTTGAGTTCTTCCAAGACCTCACCAACCCGCACTTGGACTTCCTTGTCCGCGCGGTGGGTATCTCCATCCTTGCTGCCGTCGTGTGTGGCGTGGTGGGATGCTACGTCGTCCTGCGTGGCATGGCTTTTATTGGTGATGCCGTCTCCCACGCGGTCTTCCCTGGGCTGGCGATCGCTTTTGTACTCCAAGGTTCTGTGCTCTTGGGCGGTGCCGTCGCCGGCTGTGCGGTAGCCCTACTGATTGCATGCTTTTCACAGCGCCGCACGGTGCGGGAAGACTCTGTCATCGGCATTTTCTTTGCCGCGTCTTTCGCACTCGGCATGGTGATCATCTCCCGTGTGGAGGGCTATACGGCATCTCTGACCAGCTTCCTCTTTGGCTCACTGACCGGTGTCTCCCGCGCGGATCTCTACACGGCACTCGTTGTCACCGTGCTCATCGTGGGCGTCATTGTCCTTCTTGGCCCACAGCTCACCGCGACGTGTTTGGACAAAGAAACCGCTCGCGCCATGGGCCTGCCGGTCTTCGCTCTGGATATCGTGCTCTACCTGTGTGTGACGGGCGCGGTAGTGATTTCAGTCGGAACGATTGGCAACATCCTCGTTCTCGCATTGCTCATTACTCCAGCAGCGACAGCACGTCTGCTCTGCGACTCACTAGGAACAATGATGCTGAGCTCTGCGCTCATCGGTTCACTGGGCAGTTTTATCGGCATCTACCTGGCATGGGCCATTGACCTTCCCGCCGGGGCCACCATCGTTTTGCTGCTCACCGCCTGCTTCCTCGTGGCCTGGGTAGCGTCTCCATTCCTGAATTCCCGCCGCGCTACTGCTCTAACCCCTCAACCTAAGGAGTCCTTGTCCGCATGAACCGCTTCATCATCCGCCCACTAACCCTGACCACCACCGCGGCCTTGACGCTCGCCACTCCACTTTGCGTTGCAGCTTCCCCACTGGCGTGGGCTGCTAACTCTGCCGAAGAGTCCTCCTCGTGCGATGCCGATTCGCAGCACGCCTTTACCCGCGGGCATCAAGACTTGGCGCTCCTGGGCAGTGGCGGCGACCTTGATCTCGTTGCCCGCGACGATGAAACAGATCGAGACTATTCCTCGGGCGATTTCTACGTCGAGGTGGGGTCAAACGCAGCTTTCGATGATGCCGCGGGCGCGGACATCCCTTCCCGCGGATGGCAGATTCCCCAAACACAAGACCCGGAAATTCCCTGGCTGGGTTTCAACACCAGCTATATCGACGAGGACACCGCACGGGATGCAACGCTGTCGATGACCCTCCACAGCGGGCCCGAGGGTGGGCGCGTGGTGGGTTTCCAGAACGAGCTGGGCGGTGCACCGACAGTATTGTTCGACTCGGAGAATCCTGATGTGAACTGGGACTATCCTGACCACTTCCACAGCCATACCGGCATCGTCTTTACCGAGCCGGGCGCCTATGCGGTTACCTTCACCTTCACGCTCAATGACGGCTCTGAGCACTCTATCGACGTGCCCTTCCTTGTCGGCGGTGCAGATTCTTCTGAGCTGTGCCAGTTGGACTGGGGGTCAGCGTCGGGAAGCGGCGAAAGCTCGGGCTCCGGTAATGCCAAGAACCGCCCACAGCAGCTGGCCAAGGACATCAACGACACGTCGAAGGCTATTGCTCAGTTAGACAAGACGATGGACAAGACCTTCAAGGAAGCTGATGCCTTCCTCACCGGCGGCTCTCCGTCTGAGTCGAAATCTCCACGCGAATCGCGTCGAGGCCGAGAGGCGCGCGCCTCTGAGAGTTCCAAGGAACCTACGCATCAGGACAACACGGTGGCGAAGGAGGAAAAGGAGAAGAATAAAGAGAATTCAACGCGTGGACAGGACTCTCATGCTGCTCCCCGGCCAGCACCACAGCGCCAAGAATCGCAGCGCAGCGCACCAGCCCACAAAGAAAGGGCACAGAGAGATTCAGCACAGCGCGAACGCTCAGAGCGCAGCCACGAAGACGGCGATAAGGAAGTCACACGTGGCTCCCAACGAGCACACAACCGCGCTGCTTCCGAGGACAGCAATGATACGGCGCAGGCTGAAAACATCCAGGCTACGAGCTATGGCGCACCAATGGTGGGCTTCTGGGCGGGATTCCTCGCCGGCATGGGAGCGCTCGCTCTCTTGTTGGGAATCGGACTGTTTATTGCTGTGCAGTTCTTCCGTCCTCGTCGTCGCGACTAGCTTCGCAACCCGGGCTTTGCAGGTATAGCAACCGAACTTGTTTTAGCAGGAACAGTTAAAGGAACTAGAATTGTTCCTCATGTGTGTTCACAGACCCTCCACCGCCCCAGATTTCCTCCTGTCCCGTGCGACGGGGTCTGTGCGTACCCAAGGATCGGTAGCCACCTTTAGCGATGTAGATGCTGCTGTTAACGCCCTACGCAGTGGTGAGGCAGAGATGGTTGTCGGTGCACTTCCTTTCCTTAAAGGTGAACCTGCGGCGCTTACGGTCCCCGAGAGCATCATCCGTGAGGATGGGCCGCTGGAGCCACATGCTTACTACCGTAGCGGTGCGCTCGAAGCTCGCGTTACTGGATTCGATCCAGAGCCCGAAGAACACCTGCGCCGCATTGAGGCAGCCATCGCCACGATTGAAGCGTCCAAGCTGGATAAGGTTGTGCTGGCACGTGCGGTCGATATCGAGTTCTTAGCCCCAGTGGATCCGCTGCTCGTCGCGGCACGCCTTATCGATCTGTCCTCGCATCGTGACGGGTTCATCGCCGATCTCAGCCCCGCAGGGCGCCCGGGTGCGATGCTCGTGGGTTCCTCCCCAGAGGTGCTCATCAAGAAGCAAGGTTCGACGGTAACGGCCTTCCCCCTCGCCGGTTCTGCGCCGCGTCATGCTGACCGCGCACGCGACATCGTAGCAGGTCAAGACCTCCATAACTCCGCCAAGGATCTGCGCGAACACGCCTTTGTGGTCGACCACATCCGCCGCATCCTGCAGCCACTGTGTGAGAGCCTTGATGCGCCTGCCTCACCACAACTGACCTCCACCAACGAGATGTGGCACCTGGGTACCCCGATTGCGGGCACGCTCAATGACCCCAGCATCACAGCGCTAGAGCTGGCCGAGCTCGTCTACCCCACCCCGGCAATTTGCGGCACGCCGACCGAGGCAGCGCAGGCGCTCATCGAGACCGCTGAGACGGACCGTGGTTTCTATGCCGGCGCGGTGGGATGGTGCGATAGCTCCGGCGATGGCGAGTACATGGTGGCCATCCGCTGCGCAGAAGTCGCTGGAGATGGCCTCTCAGCACGCGCGTGGGCCGGCGGCGGCATCGTCGTGGATTCCGAGCCCGAGGCTGAGCTGCAGGAAACCACGGCAAAGCTGCGCACCATCCTGCGCGCGCTCAATCTATAGCTCTATGCGCGGGTCACCGGGTTGGTCAGACTACCCACACCCGGAATTTCGATTTCAATGGTGTCGCCCGGAACCATAGGTGCGGTACCTGCGGGCGAACCAGTGGTGATGACGTCACCGGGCAGCAAGGTATACGACTGGGAAATCTCGGCGATAATACCGCCCATCTTCACGATCATCTGGTCGGTGTTTGAATCCTGCTTCTGCTCACGCTTGCCGTCGTGGGTCAGGTAGGCATTGATCTTCTGATCATCCAGGTTGATGCAATCCAAGTCCGTCTCAATCCACGGGCCGAGCGGGCAGAAAGTATCGATGCCCTTCGCACGTGCCCACTGGCCGTCCTTGAACTGCAGGTCACGAGAGGAGACGTCATTGCAGATGGTGTAGCCCACGACGTGATCGCGCCAGTTTTCCGGGTCAATGTTCTTCGACACCTTGGAGATGACGACAGCGAGCTCGCCTTCAAACTCAACGTTGGTAGCGAATTCCGGAATCTTAATTGGTACACCCGGCCCAATGACAGCGGTGGAGGGCTTGATGAAGATGGTCGGCGGCAGATGCTCGGCAGACTCTTTGAAGACCTCCGCAACGTGGTCGGCATAATTTCGGCCCAAGGCTACGACCTTAGTTGGCAAGGTCGGCGCCAAGAGTCGAACCTCACTAAGCGGCCATTCACGGCCGGTAGGCTCGGGCGGGGTAAATGGGGTGCCAGCGATCTCCTTGGCTACTAGCTGCTCCAGTGGGGCATCAGCAGGGCCATCGATGATGGCGAAACAGATTCCTTCAGTATGGGCAATTCGTCCTAAACGCATAACGGACATACTACTCGTGAGGATCATTCACACCGCATCGAGGCTATGTTGTAAATCCTGTTAATCTTCCGTGCCCATGGAGAAAAGCTAACGCAGTCTTACATCTCGAAGTGTGACAGCGCGGGTAATTCCTCGCTGAGCTACATAAAGCTCAGCGCAGGCGAGTGCATCACTAAGCGCATTGTGGTTGCCATATCGCGGCAGGCCATAGCGTTGGCGCACGCGGGCAAGGCGCAGGTCTTCTCCGCGAGGGTAGGTTCCCATGCGCTCCATGTGGCGGCGTTCTAAGGCGAATGTGTCAACGACGGCCAGCTCCGGGCGCTCACCAAAGACCTGTTGAGACATTTTCTCAATGAACCCCATTTCGAGCTGTGCAAAGTGTGCAAGGAGCGCTCGGCCCTCCAGCGCTTCACGAAGGTGTGTAGCGGCCTCCTTCAATTCAATGCCGCCGTTCACCAGGTCTTGGGTCAGCATGTGCACGTGGGCATCCTCCCCTACCTGGGCGCCACGAACGATGTAATATCCGGCACCAGAGAGGTCGATTGTTCCGCCATTGACCGGCACCCAGCCGATAGAGACGATGTTCCCGGTACGAGGATCGAGGCTCGTGGTTTCCATATCCACTGCGAGCAGAGCCAGATCATCCACCGGGGTGGAGGAGGCCGGCGCTCCCCAATCAGCGCGGCGTCGCGTTCGGCTCCATCTCCCCCACATCTAGATGCTCCTCACTGGATACTTGGTGGCCAGCGCATTCTGCATCGACTTGATGGCGCGGAAAGCATCGCGCAGGCGCTCGCGCTCAAGGCGGCCAAGACTCTTTGGATCGATGTGATAGTCGGGCTGGACGCCTTCACGCAGTTGGCGAGCTTGGTGCTGAAAGGACAGGGCGCGCAGGAAGTCGAAGGCGTCGAGAAGCTCTTGAGCGCCTTGTCTGCTCACCGCATCGCCCGCTGCTTCACGGAGACGCTGCCGAGTATCCACCACCGACGAGCCAGAAGCCAAAGCGAAGAGTCGACCCATCTGCACGATGCCCGCGGTACCCCCCTTCTTGATGTCGAGCGTATTGGCATATTCGCCGTCACGCTCGACGACGAGCCCGCGGAAGAAGGTGAGAGGTGGCTCGCGCCGTGCAGCCAAACTAGCCAGGTGGGCATGCAAACGTGTGGCCACCTTTCCCATTTCTACGGCAGCGGTGTGCACACCGCACCCAAGGTGCTCACTACCGTAGAGAACGCGGAAGTCAAAGAAGATTTGGGCGTTGAGCAGAGCATCCGGCTGTGGATCGCGGATCCATTTGCGGAAGGTCTCGGTCCATTCCGAGCATGTCATGCGCCACTCAGGCGTCATGGCCATCATGTCACCGGGGCACAAGACTTGGCCAGCGTCAGCGAGGCCTTCGCACACAAAGGTGCTCAGCGCAGCAAAGTACTCACCGTGAACAGAAGCGTCGTAATCATCCGCAAGGACGAGGGCGTTGTCTTGGTCAGAAGCTAGGGCCATCTCACGGCGACCTTGAGAACCTACAGCCACGAAGGCATACTCCACCGGCGGCGGACCTAGTTCCTCTTCAGCAAGGGTGCACAGGCGGCGGGCCACAGCATCCGCAGCGAGGGTCACCAAACTCGAGGCCTCCGCTGGGGTGGAGCCACGTTCCACGAAACGTCCTGCCAGACGCGTGGCCTCAGTAAATGCACCAGTGAGTTCCTGCCGGCTGGTTCGGCGTGACAGATCCGCGGCTAGATAGACGGGGTCGTTGTGAAGCAGACGCGTCACATCGGTCTGGGTAACGATGCCATGAAGACGGCCATCATCCACCACCGGAAGATGATGGATACCACGCTCCGCCATGTGGAGTAGAGCCTCCATGGCAGGTGCATCCGTAGAAACGGTCAGCGGGTTCGGGGTCATAATTTCCCCTACAGGCTGTGCCGGATCGAGCCCGACTGCCAACACGCGTGAGCGCAGGTCACGGTCGGTCACAATGCCCTCAAGGTGGTTGTCCGTGCGTGTCACCAGCAAGGAGGAAACTCCGCGGTCGGTCATGAGTTGGGCTGCTTGGGCAATCGTCGTGTCCGAAAAAGCTGTCAGCACATCGCTGCGGGTCAGCTCACCGAGAGGTGTGCGGAGGACGTCGGTCGGGGCGGCGTCGGCAAGCTCCCGCGCAGCTGCCCGCACCTGGCGTGACTGCGCCGAGAAGAAACGGGCGATATCTGGGTTGCGCTGGGCCAGAGCACTGAAGGCTTCCTGCGGAAGAGTAAAGACAAGGCTATCCTCTACCGCGACCATGTCATAGGCGGAGATTGGCTCGCCCTGCAGGGTGGAATACCCAAAGGTCAGTCCAGCTTCGCGGCGGTCCAGCAAGACCTCATCCTCACCGAGCACATCGACGGCGCCCGTACGGATGATGTGAAGCATCTCGCTGGTTTCCCCACGATGAACCGGCCTATCACCTCGGCGCAGGTAAACAATACTGAGCTGGGTGGACAAAGCAGCGAGCTCCTCCTCCGGCAGATGGGAGAAGGGCTCGTGCTGGGCGAGGAAGCTAGTCACCTCGTCTAATTCGACGCTCATGCGCCAAGAGTACAGGTTTAGGATGCCAGTGCGGAGGCGATTCGGTCACCAATCTCAACAGTGCGCACCGGCGCATCGCCCCGGAAGGACACATCCTGCGCTACAGCTTCTTCCACACGCACCGCGTTGTCGTCATCGCCGAGATGACGCAGCAACATAGCTGCGGAAAGGATGGCGGCGGTGGGATCCGCGATGCCCTTGCCTACAATATCGGGGGCAGAACCATGGACGGGTTCGAACATGGATGGGTTAGTACCCGAGGCGTCGATGTTGCCGGAGGCCGCCAAGCCAATGCCCCCGGTGACGGCACCAGCGAGGTCAGTCAAAATATCGCCAAAGAGATTATCGGTGACGATGACGTCATAGCGTGCCGGATCAGTCACCATGTAGATGGTCGCGGCGTCAATGTGGTTATAGTCCACCGTCACCTCAGGGTATTCCTGAGCGACCTCATTCACGGTGCGCTGCCACAAGCCACCAGCATTGACCAAGACGTTGGTCTTGTGCACGAGAGTGACGTGCTTGCGGCGCGTCATGGCTCGCTCAAAAGCATCGCGCACAACTCGTTCCACGCCAAAGCGGGTGTTCTGGGAAACCTCTGAGGCCACTTCGTGCTCCGTACCTTCACGGAGTGTGCCGCCATTGCCGCAGTACAGCCCCTCGGTGCCCTCGCGAACAACGACGAAGTCGATATCGCCTGGGTTCGCCAGCGGCGAGTTGGCCGTGGGATAGAGCTTGGACGGGCGCAGGTTCACGTGGTGATCCAGCGCAAAGCGCATCTTGAGCAGAAGGCCGCGCTCCAGTACACCCGGCGGGACCTCACCAGGGGCGCCGATAGCACCAAGCAAGATGGCATCGTGCGCGCGCAGGGAAGCCAAGTCTTCCTCAGTGAGAAGCTCGCCGTTGCGCAAATAGCGACGAGCTCCGAGGTCATAGTCGGTGACCTCAATGTCGTCGCGCACGGCACGCAGAACTTTAAGAGCCTCCGCAGTTACCTCTGGGCCGATGCCGTCGCCGCCAATCACTGCCAATTTCATATTATGGGATTCCTTTCTCACCTGTTGGATACATGTGAGAATACCACGGCACCGGCTACCGGACGGCGACATCGCTCAACGGCCTGCACAGCAGACAGCGCGAAGGGCCATCTGCTACATACCTTTAGGCACCAAAGTCGAGCTGACGGCAGCTAGCACCCAACGCAGCGTTGATTTCTTCGATGAGCTCTTCTGGGACCTCGCGCTCCACGCGGAGGATGAGGACTGCATCGTCCACTTCCTTGCCCTGAGTCAGCGCCGCAGCAACAATATTGATGCCAGCAGCACCGAGCTTGGTGCCCACGGTGCCGAGTGCGCCCGGGGCATCCTTGTAGGAGAAGAAGAGGTTGCGGCCGGTCGCGCGCATGTCCACGCCGCGGCCGTTGATGCGGACGATCTTCTCGACGCCATCAATACCAATGAGCGCACCGGTCAGCTGCGACACCTCGCCGCCAGAGCCGATAATCTTCACGACGACGGAAGAACGGTGACCCTTAGACTCAACGTTGGTCTTGACATCCACGTCGACGCCGCGGCTCTCCGCAATCTGCATGGCATTAACGAAGGTCACGGTTTCCGAGACCACACCGGAGAACAGGCCACGCACCGCAGACAGGCCCAAAGCTGAGACATCTTCGTTGGCGAGCTCGCCGCAGGCTTCCACCTCGACAGCCACAGGAGCGGAACCCAAGAGACTGCCGGCAACGAGTCCGAGCTTGCGGGTAAGGTCAAGCCATCCAGCGACCTCCTCGCCTACCTTGCCGCCTTCCACATTGACGGCATCCGCCACGAACTCACCAGCGAGCGCCTTGAGCACTGACTCAGCAACGTCGGTACCGGCACGGTCCTGGGCTTCCACGGTGGAAGCACCCAAGTGCGGGGACACGGTCACTTGCGGAAGCTCAAAGAGCGGGGAATCCGTGCACGGCTCAGTGGCATACACGTCGAAACCAGCACCGCGGTGGTGACCTGACTTGATGGACTCTGCCAGGGCTGCTTCATCCACGAGGCCACCGCGGGCAGCGTTGATGATGATTTGCCCCTTCTTAGCCTTGGCGAGGAGCTCCGCGTCAAACATACCGGTAGTTTCCGGGGTTTTGGGCAGGTGAATAGTGACAAAGTCAGCGCGCGCCATGAGCTCATCTAGGCTCACCAACTCCACGCCAAGCGCGGCGGCACGGGCCGGATTCGCATATGGGTCGTGCGCAATGACGGTAGTTTCGAAAGCTAGGAGACGCTGAGCAAACAGCTGGCCAATGTGGCCGAAGCCGACGATACCAATGGTCTTGCCGAAAACTTCCACGCCCTTGAAAGAAGAGCGCTTCCACTCGCCCTGACGTAGGGACTGATCAGCGGCCGGAACCTGGCGGGCAGTAGCCAACAGCAAAGCGATGGCCTGCTCACACGCGGAGTGAATATTTGACGTCGGCGCATTGACCACCATCACGCCGCGCTCAGTGGCGGCAGGGATGTCGACGTTATCCAGACCAACACCGGCACGGCCCACGATCTTCAACTTGCCAGCGGCACTAAGAACTTCTTCATCGACGGTCGTGGCAGAGCGTACGAGGAGAGCATCGGCCTCCGGAACCGCGGCAAGGAGTTCCTCGCGGTTTGGGCCATCGACCCAACGGACCTCAACAGTGTCTCCCAACGCGGAAACGGTGGATTCTGCAAGCTTATCGGCAATAAGTACGACCGGCTTCGACATAACTTCCTTCACTAGGCTGATGAGTGGATGCCGTGAAGTGTAGTTTATTCTTTCCAACCCTGATCTATTTTATGCGTGAATTCTGTCACTGAACCGAATTCCGGTCCGAGCGCCACGATGGGCCCGTCCGCAAGTCCCGCGGTCATCGCTGCCCCGACCTTCGTGGCAGACGGATCAGGATCCGGCATCACCATAACGGTACCGCCATACGCATTAGCGTTCACCACGTTGGCCACGGGGCTATCCACGGTGGCAACGATAACTGGTGCCATTTGCGCATCGCGCCGCGCTTCCGCGGGGATTGCGGGCATCTTTTCCTTCGTCATGTATTGCGGCAGCGGTTCCCATGCCGCCTTGAGCTCAACCTTCGCGGAGGAATCCAGATGCGCAATGTTATCCACCATGCGGCTTGGATCTTTCACGACCTTTGAGGTGAATTGAAACGCCGTGTACTCCCCTAAGGCTTTCGTATTGCCGGGGTCATGGATGACCTCCTGCAGGCCTGATTGACTAGCCCAAGGGACATTACCCACCACGAGGATTCGCTTGACCCCCAAATCCGACGCTAGTTCCGAAATCTTGCCCCGAATGGATTCGTCATACGTCACCATGGGAACGCGCTGGGACACACTCAGCGTCGCTGCACGCAAAGCAGCAGCGTCTGTGTTTTCAGCCAAGATAAGCGCGTTGGTGTTTTTGAAGAAGAGCCGGGCGGATTCCAATCCCCAGGGGTCGTCGAGAACGGCTACCATATCGGCGAAAGTGGGATCAATGAGCCGCAGGCGGTTCTCTTCGCTCGCGCGAGCAAGGTCAATCTCTGCGTCAGGCACTGCCGTAATGTCCTGGGTAACAAGCTGTTCGCCCCGGCCCATCGACGAACAGCTAGTGGCGCTCGCAGCGAGACTTCCCACTGCGAGCGCCACCACTAGTGCTTTAGTGTGCAAAAGCCTGCGGGCCCTCCTCACCACCAGACAGGTTGGCTTCATCGACGTCACGAATGACGGCCTTATCCAAGGCATATTCTACGATGCCCACAAAACGCTCGCGGCGATCGGCAAAGAACTGATACGCCGTCTTGGACGTGAGCAATTCAGGTTCCAACTCATGCGAGGCCAGCACACTATCAAACTCGGCATCCTCCATGATGGACTTGGACTGCACGCGCGGAAGGTAGCGTTCTGGCGAATGCCCATCGAGGACAACTTCGGTGCGCTTGCCCATCGGTGTGCGGTTGAGCACAGAGTTGGCCAAGACAGCGCTGACCCCATGACGCTGGCACCACGAGAGCGGGAAGATCGGGAAAAAGCCCGGCTTAAGATCCTCAAAGGTATGGCGAGTGAAGGGCTGCCCGGTGCGCCAATCCTTCGCACCGCGCGCCATGAGCAGTGCATAAAGTCCGTGCCACACGCCGTCGTTCTCGCTGACGGATAGAAGGCGCGATTCGCGGAAGGAAGCATCGCGCACGGTTTGGGGCACGACCTCGGTCTCCCCCGCTACCCATGCGGTGACCTCGTCAACATCACGTGCGGCACGCAGCTTGACGGCCGAAGAACCATAGAGTTCACCAAAGACACCGCTCCAGAACCACTGGTTGAGGCGGTCCCAGGAGTCCTGCGTGGAAAGCACGCCCTTGCGCTCTGCCAGGCGTGCAAGAATAACCGCGAGCGGGATAATCTGCTCGTTGTACGGCACCTGGTCCAAAGACAAGATGCAGCGCTCAGCCAAGAATTCCGCAACCTCACGGAAGGTAATGACGAGCGTCGACGCAGCCGCGCGGTACTCAGCCAAGTTCAACTGCAGGATATCCTCGCGCTGACCGCCGGCTGTGCCTTTCTTGCCCGAGACCAGCAGGGACACGGCGGAGAGAAACTCATTGCGGCCAATACCATCGAGTGCTGGGAAGGCACGCAGTTGCTTCTCGACGTCCCCCCAATGCTCCGCCAAGTGGAAATCCGGGTCTTCGGACGCGAAAACCGCGGTGAGCAGGTCAAAGACGTCCATCTGCAAACCAGCGGAGTTCACTTGGGCAAAAATGGATCCAATTCCTGCTTGTGCGGTCTCGCGGGACAGGCGAATCATGGGCACGTCATAGCCTGATAGCGGACGCAGGATGCGGTTATTAAAGGCAGCGACAACATCGCGATTCACACCATTGTCGGCAGCAGCCAATTCGAAGAGCATGCTCGTGCCTTCTTCGCTCAGCAACGCGGAGACAGGGATGCAGCACGCATCAATAGCAGCCTCACGGTTCGCCAGCGAGCCCTCAATCTCCGGAGCAAAGTGGGACTGCAGCTCGCCATGCTGGTTCACCGCAAAGACAGCCTCATCCGGCATGATGTCCTCGCTCGTGGCCGTGCGCAGATCGACGTAGAACTTGCGGGAAACTTTCTTGGAGCGGAAGTCCGTCGTGTCCACGAAACCATCACCGCGGAAGCAGTGGTACAGCGATGTGAGGCGCTGCTGACCATCCAGGAGAAGAAGACCCGGGTTCACCCCAGTATCGGGTGCACCTGCGAGCGCGCGGGGGCGGAAACGCATCGTTTCGTTGCGAGTATCCAGCGCCAAGAAGGCGCCCAGCGGATAACCGCGCAGCACAGTCACGATGAGAGAGCGGATGCGGTCCTCGTCCCAGGAGTAGGCGCGCTGGAAATCCGGAAGCTGGATATCCCCGCGGTCAATGCGAGCAAAGAGGTCAGAAAGGTCATAGCTTGGCGTCGTGAAACCCATGGTTCCGAGCCTACTCGCAGATGTGAGATCGTGCCCGTTTATGAGCGAATCTCACATGGCAACCCGAAACCATATCCCTACGTCGCGTTGTTCGGGTGCCCCCATGTCCAAACCTTCTGATTTCATCACCATTGAGGAGCGAGTCATCTCAATGAACCTACCCCGGTAGTCGAGAAACTGGCCCTCCACTCTACATCGAAACTTGCAGAGTAAGAACGACGAAACAACAACGCCTCAACCTCGAATACTCGCAAAGCACAGGAAGCAAAGTTAGGATATGAACCATGAATCTTCGGACGGCACTCAGCGACATGGGAAAGATCCACATGTCTCAATCAGAAAGAGTGAGCTCAGCCGCCAACCAGGCGCGTCTTCGCAACCAGACCCGCAGAACCCGCGCATATCGGAAGACAGCATCAACGATCCGCCGACAAATAGCGATCCGCTCCCTGGTTTAGGAAGAGTCCAGATCGGACAAGATCCCTTCGCTGTTTTCACGCACGAGGGGCCCACGCCCTTGCCTGCTATTATCAAGCAGCATAATGACATTTCCCCGGGATCCGGAGACCGAATCATGGATGATGCCCACGAAGACATGGTCCTTGATCGGAAGTTAACCGAATCTTCTTTCCTTTATGCGATCTACGAATCCAAAGTTCGATTATGGACTGCGGTAGGACTTATTGTCGCCGCTTTCGTTTCAATCCCGCTGTTTCTATTTTTACTCGAGCCTCCGGAATCGATCGTCGGTTGCGGGATGGCGGGCTTGGCTGCGTCCGCACCCTTAATCAACACCCTCTTGAGTTCAAGAGGCAAACGAGACGCCCTAGAGCAGGGCCTTCAAGGAGCACATCAATAAAACATTCGTACCGCCCCTCGTGCTTGACTGTTAAAAGTCATCAGCACCAGAGGCGGCAGAGTGTCATCAACCAGAGGTTGACTCGTCCTTAGGCAGTAGCGTCCAGTGGATTCTTGACCCAGCTCATGAGATCGCGCAGCTGAGAGCCGGTCTTTTCGATCGGGTGGTTGTTCACCTTCTCGCGCAGCTCCTCAAGCTCCTTGTTGCCACCTTCGACGTTGGCGACGAGGCGCTTGACGAAGGTGCCATCCTGAATGTCGGTCAGGACATCCTTCATGCGCTCCTTAACGGACTCATCGATAACGCGCGGGCCGGAGAGGTAGCCGCCGAACTCAGCCGTATCAGAGCAGGAGTAGTTCATGTTCTTGATGCCACCCTCAACAATGAGGTCCACGATGAGCTTCAGCTCGTGGCAGACCTCGAAGTAGGCCATTTCCGGCTCGTAGCCAGCCTCGGTGAGGACCTCGAAACCGTTCATGATGAGGTACTCCACGCCACCACACAGGACTGCCTGCTCACCGAACAGGTCGGTTTCAGTCTCATCCTTGAAGGTGGTCGGGATGACACCGGCGCGAGCGCCACCGATAGCGGCCGCGTAGGACAGGGTCAGCTCGCGGCCTTCACCCTTCGGGTCCTGCTCGGTAGCAATGAGGCAGGGAACGCCCTTGCCGTCAACGAACTGGCGGCGAACCAAGTGGCCCGGGCCCTTCGGAGCAACCATGCCGATGGTGATGTTCTCAGCCGGTTTGATCAGGTCGAAGTGGATATTGAGGCCGTGGCCGAAGAACAGAGCGTTGCCGTCCTCCAGGTTCGGCTCGATGTCGTTGGTGAAGATGGATGCCTGGGAGGTATCGGGAGCCAAGAGCATGATGACATCGGCCCACTTGGCAGCTTCAGCGTTGGTGAGAACCGTGAAGCCAGCTTCTTCTGCCTTTGCGCGGGACTTGGAGCCTTCGCGCAGACCGATAGCAACCTCAACACCGGAATCGCGCAGGTTCATTGCGTGGGCGTGGCCTTGGGAGCCGTAGCCGATGACGGCCACCTTGCGGCCCTGGATGATGGACAGGTCGGCGTCGTCTTCGTAGAGAGTTTCAATAGCCATGATTCTTAAGTTCCTTTACTTGTGTAGGAAATCGTTCTAGTGAAGTTGTACCACATTTTGAGACACAATGTCCACAATGTGAGATTCTTATTTCGATGGTGCCATTGCCTTCGGACCACGGGCCAGCGCCACGTGACCAGATTGCACTAGTTCGCGGATACCGAAAGGCTCGAGGACGTCGAGAAGCGCACGTAGCTTGCCCGGCGTGCCAGTGGCCTCAATGACCACGGATTCCGGAGCCACATCTACGATGCGGGCGCGGAAGATGTTGACCGCGTCGACCACCTGGGGGCGATTCTCGTTGTCCGCAGTCACCTTCACCAGCATGATGCCTCGCGCAATAGTGCTCTCCTCCTCTAGCTCCACCACTTTGAGGACGGGCACAATTTTGTTGAGCTGCTTGGTCACCTGTTCAGTGACCACCTCTGAGGCATCGACAACGATAGTAAGGCGGTTAATACCTTCGGTCTCCGTCTTTGCTGAGACCAGGGAGATAAGGTTGTAGCCACGGCGGGTAAACATACCGGTCACGCGGGAGATGATACCCTCGATATCCTCGACCAATACGGACAGTGTGTGGCGGGTGATGTCGTCTTTCGCCATTGTTCTTAGGCCTCCTCGAGGGATTCGTGGATCTCGGCCGGTTCCTCGGCCGCGGACTCGTTTTCATCAAATAGCGGGCGCAGGCCCAGCGCGTACTGAATTTCCTCGTTCGAGGCACCGCCGCCAATCATCGGCCACACCTGAGCATCCTGTCCCACGATGAAGTCAATGACGACTGGGCGATCGTTAACCTGCCGGGCACGCTCAATTGCGGGCGCAATCTCCTCTTCCGTGTTGACGCGAATTGACTCGCACCCCAAGGCCTCACTCAGCTTCACAAAATCGGGCACATATTCATCGTGCTCGCGCAGCTTGGTGTGGGAGTACTTGTTGTCATAGAACAGCGTCTGCCACTGGCGCACCATGCCCAGGTTGCCGTTGTTAATAACGGCCACTTTGATGGGAAAACCTTCGACTGCCGCGGTAGTGAGCTCCTGATTGGTCATTTGGAAACAACCGTCACCGTCAATGGCCCAGACTTCGCGCTCGGGCAAAGCAGCCTTCGCACCCAGTGCTGCCGGCACGGCATAGCCCATGGTTCCGGCGCCACCAGAGTTAATCCAGCTGCGCGGGTGCTCGAAATCCAAGAACTGGGCGGACCACATCTGGTGCTGGCCCACGCCGGCACAGTAGATGGCCTCCGGCCCCACAATCGCGCTGAGCTGCGAAATGACCTGCTGCGGGTTCAGCAGTCCATCGGGAGTCGGCTCGAAACCACGTGGGAAGCGGCGCTGCATGTCAGTGAGATACTCCATCCACTCATCAATCTGTGGAGCCGAAATCTCACTGTCGTTGTCATAGGCCTTGGTCAGGCGCAGGAGCACCTCACGGGCATCGCCCACAATCGGAATGGACACCTCACGAATCTTGCCCACCTCAGCAGGGTCAATGTCAGCGTGAATGACCTCCGCATGCGGAGCAAACGTAGCGGTATCACCAGTGACACGGTCATCGAAGCGCGCACCGATTGCAATGATGAGGTCAGAGCGCTGCAGCGCCGCTACCGCCGGCACGGTGCCGTGCATACCTGGCATACCCATGTGCAGCGGGTGTGAATCCGGGAAGGAACCCAGGGCCATGAGGGTGGTGACTACGGGAATTCCGGTCAGTTCAGCAAACTCGCGCAGCTCGCGGGAGGCCCCAGCCTTAATCACGCCACCGCCAATGTAGAGCACCGGTTTCTTCGCGCGGGCGATTCGCTTCACCGCCTGCGAGATCTGTCGTGGGTGCGGCGTAGTGGTGGGCTTGTATCCTGGCAGGTCCATCATCTGTGGACCCGTGTATTCCATATAAGCGTTTTGGACGTCCTTGGGAATATCCACGAGAACCGGGCCAGGCCGCCCGGTTGAGGCCAAATGGAAGGCGGCGGAAATGGCGGCGGGGATGTCAGCCGCATCGGTAACGATGAAATTGTGCTTCGTAATCGGCATCGTCACACCGCGGATATCGGCTTCCTGAAAGGCATCGGTTCCCAGCAAGGAACTACCAACCTGACCGGTAATCGCGACGACGGGGAAGGAGTCCAGGTTGGCGTCGGCAAGCGGCGTCACCAGGTTGGTAGCACCCGGACCCGAGGTGGCAATCATGACGCCCACCTTTCCCGAGGCCTGGGCATAGCCCTCGGCCGCATGGCCGGCACCTTGCTCGTGGCGGGTAAGCACGTGGCGCAGCTTCGTCGATTCGAAGAGCGCGTCATAGAGCGGAAGCACGGCGCCGCCCGGAATACCAAAGACGAGTTCAGTACCAAGATCTTCAAGGGTGCGAACGATGGCGTGTGCGCCCGTGATGCGCTCGGGCGCCTGATGTGGCGGAGTGGAAGCTGTCACGGTGGGTGCGCTCCTTCTATGGGGTGGATATCGGAGAGACCATTGCCTATAACTAACGCCCCCGTCTGTCCTTCTGGGTGTGAAGGTAGCGGGGGCGCTGCAGGTCGACGTCACTGTGGACTCGTTACGGCTCGCGCCGCCCGGGTACTACGAGGTGAAGTCGAATAATGATCATGCGACAAACTGTACACTGATAGAAAAGCCACCGCAGGCAGCTACCCCCATTTTTGGGATCCCTTTCTCATTTTATGAGATGTCACAGGTGGGGCGGTTCGCCACTGCGCCACATAGTCAATTACGATGACCCACTATGACGTCCTCACACCCGCAGAACGCTTCTTCCCGCGCCGACCACTCCCCAGCCGAAACATTTAAGCCCACCCGCGAACACCTCCTCGGCATTGGGCTACTCGCCGCCATCGCGCTGCTCAGCATCGGCTGGGCCCCGAAGTACCTGTTCTGGATTCTCATCTTTCCCATACTCGGTTTCTGGTGGGTCTTGCGCTCCCGCACCACGGTGGATTCACATGGCATCCACATCGCCTACGGATTCCGCGGGCCCAAGGACATCGCGTGGAAGGATTTTGCAGGAATCGGCTTCCAGCGCTCCCGTGCCTTTGCCCGCACTACCAATGGCGAGAACTTCAACCTCCCCGGCGTGACCTTTAACTCGCTGCCACGCTTGGCCGAAGCATCCCAAGGCCGTATCCCCGATGCCCTCACCGCGGGACGCAACGCCGCCGATGACAAGGTGGTCATTGTCCACCGCGACGGCCAGCAAGTCCTCCTCACCAAGGAGGAATACGCCGACTACCTCGAAGCACACCCCGAACTGAAAGACTAACTATGTACCCGCTGCGTTCTAAAGTCACCACCGTTGGCCGCCAGGCATCTGGTGCCCGCGCTCTCTGGCGCGCTACCGGCACTAAGGAGAACGACTTTGGCAAGCCGATCGTGGCCATCGCCAGTTCCTATACCCAGTTCGTGCCAGGCCACGTCCACCTGAAGAACGTCGGTGACATTGTGGCCGATGCCGTGCGCGAAGCGGGTGGCGTACCCAAGGAATTCAACACCATCGCGGTTGATGATGGCATTGCCATGGGCCACAGCGGCATGCTCTACTCCCTTCCCTCGCGTGAGATCATCTCCGACTCCATCGAGTACATGGCCAACGCACATACTGCCGACGCCCTGGTCTGTATCTCCAACTGTGACAAGATCACCCCGGGCATGCTCAACGCTGCACTGCGTCTCAACATCCCCACCATCTTCGTCTCCGGTGGCCCGATGGAGGCCGGCAAAGCCGTCGTCGTCGACGGCGTGGCACATGCACCGACGGATCTGATTACGGCCATCACGGCGTCGGCAAGCGAGGCAGTCTCCGACGAGGGCCTCGCTCAGGTCGAGGAATCCGCCTGTCCCACCTGCGGTTCTTGCTCCGGCATGTTTACCGCCAACTCCATGAACTGCCTCACCGAGGCCCTCGGCTTGGCCTTGCCAGGCAACGGCACGACCTTGGCTACCCACGCCTTCCGCCGTCGCCTCTTTGAGCAGGCGGGACGCACCATCGTCGAGATGTGCCAGCGCTACTACGGCGAAGAGGACGATGCAGTCCTCCCACGTTCCATCGCCACCAAGGAAGCCTTCACCAACGCCATGGCCCTCGATATGGCCATGGGTGGATCCACCAACACCATCCTCCACACCCTCGCTGCGGCCCAGGAGGGCGAGGTGGACTTCACGCTCGAGGACATCAACGAAATCTCCTACCGCGTGCCGTGTCTGTCCAAGGTGGCCCCGAACGGCACGTATCACATCGAGGACGTGCACCGCGCCGGCGGCATCCCCGCTATCCTGGGCGAGCTGCGCCGCGCTGGCCACCTCAACCTCAAGGTGCACACGGCACTCTATGACAATGCCGAGGAATGGCTCGATGACTGGGATATCCGCGGCGGCAAGGCTACCGAAGCCGCCCGCGAGCTTTTCCTGGCTGCTCCCGGCGGCGTGCGAACGACCGAGCCCTTCTCCCAGTCCAACCGGTGGGATGAACTCGACACGGATGCAGTCAATGGCTGCATCCACGATGCCGAGCATGCCTTCTCCTCTGATGGCGGCCTCGTGGTCTTGCGCGGCAACCTGGCACCTAACGGTGCCATTGTGAAGGCTGCCGGCGTGGAGGAAGAATTGTGGACCTTCACCGGCCCTGCCCGCGTGGTGGAGTCCCAAGAGGAAGCCGTCTCCATCATCCTCAAGAAGGAAGTCCAGCCGGGCGATGTCATCGTCATCCGCTACGAAGGCCCCGCGGGTGGCCCTGGCATGCAGGAAATGCTGCACCCGACATCCTTCCTCAAGGGCTCTGGCTTGGGCAAGGCGTGTGCCTTGATTACGGACGGCCGCTTCTCCGGCGGTACCTCCGGCCTCTCCATCGGCCACATTTCCCCCGAGGCTGCTCACGGCGGCCTCATCGGCCTAGTGGAAAGCGGCGACCCCATCACCATCAACATCCACGAGCGCCAGCTCACCCTAGATGTGGATGAAGACGTACTAGAGCGCCGCCGCGCCGCCGAGGAGCAACGTGAGAAGCCCTGGACACCGAAGGACCGTAACCGCCCAGTCACCAAGGCTCTGCGCGCCTACGCCAACATGGCTACGTCGGCGGATCGTGGTGCGGTGCGCGTAGTGGACGGTCACGTCAATTAGAGTAAAGGCGATGAAATTCGCCACTAACGCCTTTGGGCGCACGCTTTTAACCGCCGCGGGGCTCATCGTGGGCTTTATCGGTATGGTCCTCCACATCACGGCCACGGACTTCCCGGTCGACATGATCATCTACCGCGAAGGCGTGCGCGCCTTCCTGAACGGCACGGAGGTGTACTCCGTTCCTATGCAGGCTGGCGATATCGCACTTCCGTTTATCTATCCGCCCTTCGGCGCGCTGGTCATGGTGCCTCTCACGGCCTTTGAGTGGATGAGCGATGATATGGCGGGCAACATCATGATCGTCATCTCGGACGCCCTCGTGCTGGCCTGCTTGTATGCCATATTCCGCGCGCTGAAGATTAAACCGCTGTTGCCCGTAGTGGCGCTGGTATGGGCGGCGACGATGTTCTTTGAGCCCATTCGCCTCAACAATGGCTTTGCCCAGATCAACATCGTCATCATGGCCCTGGTCATCTTTGATCTCGTGCCGCGCAAGCGTTGGCTGCCCCAAGGATGGCTCATTGGCCTTGCAGCGGCCATCAAGATTACGCCGTTGGCCATGCTGCTGTACTTCCTGCTGCGCCGCGAGTGGAAGCCGATTCTTACTGCTTTCGTCTCCGCGGTTGTGGCCACGTTACTTGCCGCTGCCTACCGCTGGGATGCCTTCGTGGAGTTCTTCACGTCAAAGCTGCTGGATATGGGCTCCGGCGGGGACTTTGGCGTGGGCACGGCCTATCAGTCCAATTCCTCCCTCAAGGGCGTCATCCAGCGCCTCTTTACGTCTCAGGAGGCCATGGACAACCACGGCACGCTCATCAACGTTGTGTGGCTCGTGGCGGCACTCACCGTTATCGCTGGAGGTTCCGCACTCATTATGTCGCAGGTAAAGCACGGGCTGCTTGTCGACGCCCACCTCACCACTGCCACCGTCATGCTGCTCATCTCCCCCGTCTCGTGGTCCCACCACTGGGTCTGGCTCTCCCTCATCGTGCCGGTGTTGGTGTACCGCGCGTGGACTTGGCGCCAGTCCACCTGGGTCGCCGGCAGTCTGCTGGCAGTGCTCGCGGCCTGGGTAGGCATGCTCGTCACCGTCCCAGGAAAGTGGTGGTTCGGCGATAACATTGATGTTCACACGATGCCGCTGTATCAAAAATTCCTGGTCGACGACTTCGTGTGGCTCGCGCTCCTAACGTGGGCGCTCTACGCCATCTGCCTCAAGGTTAAGGACACCCAAGCAGACAAACCTCATGCTGCACTCGCTGCGACCCCTACCAGCTAAGCCAAGCGCAGATTCGGGGTGCAAACTGCCCTACCTGCCAAAGTTATGCGCCGTCATTGCCGCGCGAGGGAAAACTTTGGCAACTTGGGCACCTCATTCATTAGCACGATTCAGATCTCAGCCCTCGGCTAGTGCCTTGAGCGCTGCTAAGTGACCTTTAAAGGCCACTGCACCTTTCTCCGTGAGCGCAACCCACACTGAATCCTTAGCGCGGCTGGTGCCGTACTCGCGGAAACGAGTCACGTAGCCGGCTTGTTCTAGGGCGCCAAGCTGCTTAGATAAAGTGGCGTCGGAAAGCTCCGTGCGGTCTCGCAACATAGCGAATTTCATTTCACGGTTGATGTCCCCGCCCTGTGTGGCGCCAAAAGCATTGAGTGTGGCGCAAATTTTAAAGCGATTGAGCGGGTGGATTACCGGATCGATTTCACTCATCGCGGCATCCTATCCAGCGCGCCGGTGTGCAGCGTCCAAAAGACCGCCACAGCGCACAGCACACCTGCGATGCACGAGGCAATAACGTGTCCTTCAACGAAGGGATTGAAGAGTGCCGGCAGAATCATAAAGCCCAGCCCTGCGTAGTAGCGCCAGGTCACGCTTCGGGAGGCATGCGGATCCACCTTCTGGCGCATCGAATCCCGCACCCCCGTGCGGTAAAAGAAGGCTAGCCCCACCAGTAGCCCAAGTACAAGAAGCAGTCCGCCAACAAGGACGAGCGGGTGAACGTCATCCTTGATCCACATGTAAGCAAACCACGCGCCGTACGCTACCGCTGCGAGCAGGCTCAGCCAGATAGGTGGCCGCTTCGCCGCGGCCACCCTCTGTTGCTCCTCAAATGCAAGTGCGTCCCGAACATCCTGATCCGGCATACCGAAAACTCCCCTCTCGCGGTTTCAACCGCATTGTTTTCCATTGCGGAAACCAACTTACTTTACGCAATGGAAAACAACAAGAGGAAGAGCTTAGCTCAACGGATTAACGCCTGCTCCAAACCACCAGACGGCCACAAGTGCTGCGACACCAACGACGATGAAAATCCAGGACGTCGCCAGCGGGCGGCGCGTCCAGGAACGGTTGAAGTCTAGGGAGATGAAACCCGGGCCGGTGAACTGCAGTGCCACCGCGATGGCGAACAGCACGAGGCCCAGCCAAACACTTTCGTTCCAGGCAAAGATATCCAGCCCATCGCCCGAGGCGTTGAGGCCGTGAATGGCCTCGAAGCCGGTCACAATGAGACCGAACATCGCCGCCAGCGGCGTAACCAAGCCGAGCAGCAGGAAGGCGCCAGCGATGAGCTGAACGGTCGGAACACCAATGGCCAGGGCGGCCGCCATGGTGTATTCGCCGTACTCGTTCTCTAGTCCCGACAGCCCCTCATTGCCGCCAAGCTTGAAGAATGTCGATGCACCGGCGACGAGCAGGTAAATGCTCAGTGCCAAACGCACGAAGAGCAGACCGAAGTCGATAGTGCCGCGGCGAGCTCGCTCATGTTCCTCCGCGGTCACCTTGGTCTCAGAATCGGACTCGATAGCCGGGTCAGCCACAGCGACGGTGCTCGGTACGTCATCGTACGTCTCAGCTGAAGGCTCTGCAGTGGCTTCAGCTCGCGGAAAAGCGGTGGTCTCAGTATCTGTAGCGGCGCTATCGAACGACAGCGAGTCGCGAGTGTCGCGAGAGGCACTCTCAAAGGTTTCGGTCTTAGCCTCAGCAGCGGGATCAGACGAAGGCGCAGGTTCGGTCGTGGCGGCCTCCGCTGGCTTCGGCTTAATAACCGTCGGCTCAGCGCGGCCAGCACGTTGGAAGAGACGGCTCTTCTTCGGCTCGTCAGTAGAAGCGCTGCCGGAAGCCTTATCAGTCACTGCGTCAGTGGTGGTGTCAGTGGTGGTCTCTGCCTTGTCAAGCTTGCTTGCCTTTACGGAATTAGCACCAGAGTTGTAGGTTGGGATGTCATCGTCGATGTCGGTTGCTTTATCAGGAGTCTTATCGCTCATGCCTCCAACTTAAGCCAGCACACGGCGCTTATGGTGCATCCTGTTCGGCGCGGCGTGTAGCTAAAACTGCCCGGCCAGCGGCAAGGACGTCAGCGGTGAGGTCTGCAAGCACCTCAGATTCGAGGCGCCATCGCTGCCAATAAAGGTCGATGTCGAGCGGGAAATCGTCGAGAAGCACCAGCTCCCCCGAGTCCAGCAGAGGCTGCGCCTGTAACCGCGGCACCAGGCCCCACCCCAGCCCATAGCGCACTGCCTCGACATATGACTCAGACGAGGGGATTTGTGAGACCCGCGCGCGCAGAACACGGGAATCAATAAAGCGCTCGCGCATCGCATCATCAAGGGTGGCATCATTGGGCCCAAATCCCACGATGGGAAGCGTGTCCCAATCTTCGAAGCTCTCCGCGAGACTTGGCGCAGCGACGGCGAAATAGCGCATAGTACCCAGGTATGTCGACTCGCAGCCAGACACCGGCGTGTGCTCGCGGGTCACCGCACCGAGGACATCGCCGCGACGCAACATGGCCAATGTACGGGCCTCATCCTCAATGCGGATACGCAGAGCTGCTTCCCCACGCGCAGCGGTCTTCTGCACAACAGACTGAAACCACGTAGCAAGTGAATCGGAATTGATAGCAACGGTCAGGGGAACTCGAGAAAGGCGCTCAGTAAGTCGGGCATCCGCCTCCGCTTGGACGAGCGCCATACGGCGCGCGGCTTGGGCTACGATCTCGCCGGCTTCGGTCACGGTGACGGGATTTCCGCGACGCAACAGGATACGTCCGGTCGAGACCTCAAGCGCTTTGATGCGCTGAC
Organism: Corynebacterium sp. MSK218; assembly: GCF_030232655.1. NCBI lineage: Bacteria > Bacillati > Actinomycetota > Actinomycetes > Mycobacteriales > Corynebacteriaceae > Corynebacterium > Corynebacterium sp. MSK218. The sequence goes on along the minus strand of NZ_JASPGN010000003.1, from coordinate 10,957 downwards.
TCACAGCAGAAGGAGTGATTCCCAACACACTTGCAGCTGCCTCAAAGGAGCCTTCATCGACGATGGCCAGCAAAGTTTCGGTATGAAGTGGGTTCATGAAGCTATTTTAAACCAGCTGTAGAACACTTAACTGGACTTCATATGCATTCTTCCGCACACTGGATGCCATGTCAGTATTGCTCGCAGGATTTGCGCTGGGACTCTCCCTCATCATCGCCATTGGACCGCAGAACGCCTACATCATCAAGATGGGCATCAAACGCGATCACGTCGGTGCGATTCTGCTTGCTTGTTTGCTGTCCGACGTCGTCCTGATCAACGCCGGCACCGCTGGTGTGGGCATTCTGGTGGAGCGCTTCCCCACCGCTCTGACCGTGGTGAAGTACCTCGGCGCTGCCTACCTCATCTACTTTGGCTTCACCTGCTTCCGCGATGCCTTTAAGAAGGAGCAAGAGGCACTCGTCGTCCAGAAAACCGAACCCGTCGCCGCATCGGTTGACGCTAACGGCGGCAATAGCGATGCGCCGGGAGGCTCAGTCCTGACGAAGATTCGTCCCCGCGTACGCTCCAAGTCTTGGGTCAAGCCCGTCATGGCAGCAATGGCGCTGACGTGGCTTAATCCCCTGGCCTATGTCGATGCGCTGGTCATGCTCGGCGGTATTGCCAACCAATACGGCGAACAGCGCTGGGTCTTCGCCGCCGGCGCCGTTCTCGCGAGCGCCGTCTGGTTCCCCTCCCTCGGCTTCGGCGCCTACAAACTCTCCAACGTACTGGCGAAGCCGACGACGTGGCGCTTCGTCAACATCGTCATCGGCTGCGTCATGATTGCGCTAACAGCAAAGCTACTGCTGCATTAATTCTGAGCGGGTCGGTCCTCTACGGGCTCGTCCTCTGCGGGGTCGCCGACGGCGCCGGTCTCCTCGACCCACTCCTTGATTTCTTCCTCGCTGCGATCTTGCTCCACGCCGTCGCGCTCGGTGTAGTAGGTGTGGTCGTTGCGATTTTCCTCCCACTTTTCTTTGTCGAAATCCACGTCCTCGTCGCCGTGCAACTCGTCCACAACCTCCGTGACGAGATCCTCGTACAACGCTTCATCATCCATGTTGGAGTCAGCAATCTGCTGACCAATTTCGTCGTCGTAGCGCTCGGCATCGTAAGCCTCATCCGGGTGCAGCTTGAGATGCAGCAGTGCGCGAATGCGCTCACGACGCAGGCCTTCGTCCTTAATCTGGCCCAAGGAACGCAGCCACCCAAAGACCAAGATCGCCACGAGGACGATTCCCATGTACCCCAGTACTGGATAGACATACTGCATGAGAGCCTTGAAGCCAGCGAAGGATACCGCGAAACCTGCAAGGCAGCCGGCAATGAAGATAATGCGGTACTTCGACTCGTTGCCGGAGGACAGGCGCTTACCCAGCGCATAGAACATGCCGATAGCCGTGTTAAAGATCATCAGGTAGATAATGACGGCCATGATGAGGCCGAGAGTCGGGTGAATCTCATCGACCAAAGTAAGCATCGGGATATCAGAATCACCAACAGATTCCGCGTTCATCAGCAAGGAGAAGCCGGCGATGCCCATGAGCAGGGCATAGACCGCGCCACCCACGATGCCGCCCCAGCCGGCTTCGCGCGGGCTGATGTTGTCACCGCCGATGACCAGCGACATAGAGACTGCCAGGATGAGGGCCAATCCGTTGTAGTTGAGTGCGGAAACCAGCCAGTTCGGAATCGGGGATTCAATGGCCGCGGAGGCGTCGATGGCAGCGGAGACGTTCTCCGGCATGTGCATCAAGGTGTAGCCGCCCACAAACAGCACCGCAATGATGATGCTCGGGGTCAGCAGGCCGATTACTTGGGAGACCTTGTCCACGTCCATCATGCCTGTCACCATGACGAGCACGAGCATCAGCAGTGAGCCGACCCACGCCGGCCAACCGAACTGCTGCTGCATGTTGGAACCCGCGCCAGCCAGCATGACGAAGCCCACTGCAAAGAGGGTAAGAATCACGGCGACGTCGAGAATGCGCGAGATGATGGGGTGGGTAATGTTTCGGAATACTTGATTGTGTTCGCTGGCATGGAAATAGCTGCCCAGTTGAAGGAACACCGTACCGGCCAAGGTCATAACAAGGCCGGCAACCACAATGCCCCAGATTCCGTTGATTCCGAAGGACGTAAAGTACTGGACAACTTCCTGGCCCGTTGCGAAGCCTGCTCCCACAAGCAAGCCGATAAAGGACAGGGCAATGCCCACAACGTTTTTATACGACACGTATATCCATCTTCTTTTCTGATTGTGAAGGAATAAAAGCGCGCCACACCTCCCGTCAGAAGCATGGCGCAAGACTTATGTCCACGGTACGCCCCGCAGAAAAGAATATGTAGATACGACGGCCGAGATATTACTCCAAAATACTTTCACCAATGAGCAATATCACCGCCGCCTCCGTTCTAGGTCACAGAGTCCTTCTATCCTTGGTGGTCTGCAAACGTCGCGGTATCAATAACACAGCGGAACCTGACGTCACCGGCTACGACGCGGTCATAGGCGGCGTCAACCTCATCGACGCTGACCTTTTCAATAACTGCACCGAGGTTGTGCTTCGCGCAGAAGTCCAGCATCTCTTGGGTTTCTTCAATGCCACCGATGTTGTTGCCGGTGAGCACCTTGCCGCCGCCGACGAGACGGTTAAGGCGCAGTGAGAGAGCTTCTGGCGGAAGGCCGACGACAGACATGATGCCGCGGGGCTTGAGCAGACGCAAGTAGTCTTCGAGGTCATACTCAGCGGAGATGGTGGACAAGATGAGGTCAAACTCGCCGCGGTGGTTCCTAAAGAAGTCCTCTTCCTCCGTGGTGGCCAGAAGGCGGTTAGCCCCTAGCTTCTTGGCATCCTCAGCCTTGCGCGTGGTTCGGGAGATCACGGTGACATCCGCGCCCTTCGCGGCAGCGATCTGCACGCCCATGTGGCCCAGTCCGCCAAGGCCGACGACGGCGACCTTCTGGCCTTCCTTAACGTCCCAGCGAGCCAGCGGCGAGTACGTGGTGATACCAGCGCATAGCAACGGCGCCGCCACGTCAAAATCAAGGGAATCTGGGATGCGGAGAACGAAGTTCTCGTTGACAACGACCTTCTCAGAGTAACCGCCTTGCGTAATCGTACCGTCGACGTCCGTGGAGTTATACGTGCCGACATTTCCGTTCAGACAGTTTTGCTCCATCCCGGCCTGACACTGCTCGCACTCGCCACAGGAGTTGACCATGCAGCCAACACCAACGCGGTCACCGACCTTGAACTTTGTGACGTCCTCCCCCACGGCCGACACCACGCCGGCAATCTCATGGCCAACGGTGAGTGGGAAGTGCGCCTCACCCCACTCGTTGCGAATAGTGTGAATATCCGAGTGGCAGATGCCGGCTGCCTTAATGTCGATGACGACGTCATCGGCGCGCGGATCGCGGCGCTCAATAGTCACGACCTTGTAGGGCTCGTGAGGGCCGGTCTTCTGCAGTGCTTTCGCTCTAATAGTCATGGCGCCCACGGTACTCCGCAGGCGCCTGACCTCGCATAATGGAAACTTTTACCAATTAGGAGAGTTTCTTAGCGATGAGCTGGTTGACCTGACCCGGGTCTGCCTTGCCCTGGGTAGCCTTCATGACGGCACCGACGATGGCACCGGTGACCTTCTTGTTGCCGGCCTTGTACTTCTCCACGATGTCGGGATTGGCAGCCAGCGCCTCGTCGACGGCCTTTTCAATGGCACCGTCATCACGTACGACCTCGAGGCCACGCTTGGCGACGACCTCATCGACGTCACCTTCACCTTCCAGTACACCGTCGACCGCCTGGCGTGCCAGCTTGGTGGTGAGCTTTCCTTCCTTGACCAGTTCGACGACGCGTGCAACCTGAGCCGGGGTAATGCTCAGCGCGGTGAGCTCTACGCCTGCCTCGTTAGCCTTACCGGTGAGGTAGGACACCCACCAGGAGCGGGCTTCATCCGGAGTGGTGCCGGCTTCCACGGTCTCGATGATGAGGTCGAGTGCCCCAGCGTTAACCAGGTCACGCATCTCCTCATCCTTAAGCCCCCACTCTTCCTGGATGCGGGCGCGGCGAATCCACGGCATCTCCGGCAGGGTCTCGCGGATCTCTTCAACCCACTCGCGGGACACGATGACCGGCGGCAGGTCTGGGTCATTGAAGTAGCGGTAATCTTCCGCGGTCTCCTTCGGGCGGCCCTTCGACGTGGAGCCGTCCGTTTCTTGGTAGTGACGGGTTTCCTGGACGATCGCTCCGCCGTCGACAAGCACCTGCGCCTGACGCTGCATCTCGAAACGCACCGCCTGCTCTACCGAGCGCAGCGAGTTAATGTTCTTGGTTTCAGTGCGGGTACCGAACTCCTCCTGGCCCACCGGGCGCAGCGACACGTTGGAGTCCACGCGCATCGAACCCTGGTCCATGCGGGCATCGGACACACCCAAGGCCGCCACGAGCTCGCGCAGTGCGGACACATACGCACGGGCCACTTCAGGAGCACGCTCGCCAGCGCCAATAATCGGCTTCGTCACGATCTCAATGAGCGGAATACCGGCACGGTTACAATCCACCAGCGACGTCGTGGCGCCATGAATGCGCCCATCGGCGCCACCCAGGTGGGTCAGCTTGCCGGTGTCTTCCTCCATATGGGCACGCTCAATCTCCACGCGCCACTCGGTGCCGTCGTCCAAAACGACGTCCAGGTAGCCGTCGTACGCAATGGGCTCATCGTACTGGGAAATTTGGTAATTCTTCGGCTGGTCCGGGTAGAAGTAGTTCTTGCGGGCAAAGCGCGAAGACTCCGCAATAGAGCAGTTCAGCGCGAGGCCAATCTTGATAGCGCCTTCCACACCTTTGGAGTTGACCACAGGAAGAGCACCCGGCAGGCCCAAGGACACCGGGTCAACGTTGGAGTTGGGGGCTGCGTTGAAGTTCGTGGGCGAGGTGGAGAACATCTTGGTCTCCGTGTTGAGCTCCACGTGGACTTCCATGCCCATAACGGGTTCGAACTTTTCTAGGACCTCGTCATAGTCCATCAGGTCATACATCGCAGCAGTCATGCGTGCCATCTTAGTATGTCAGCGCGACTCCATGCGCAACCGGCTAGCCCAAGACAGTAAGGGCATGCGTGATGAGAATCTTGGCAATCATTGCCGCCGGATACACCATGGCGTATCCCAATGCTACGCGCTGGTCAGTGCTGGTGCGGTTGTTGACAAAGGCCAACACTGCCGGCTGCGTTTGCGCACCCGCAAGTGCACCGGCAGTTTTGGTGGCACCCACATGCAAGAACCTCCGCAAGACAAAGGCGTACCCTGTCGCCACAATGGTGGTGACAACAATTCCGAGCAAGAGAATCTTCCACCACGAACCACTGGTAAAGGCGCTGGCAATCTCACTACCAGCATTCGTGCCTGCTTGTGCTAGGAACAGCAAGAGCCCCAGTTCCGCCAAGATGGTGTTTGCGGAGTGCGGCAAGGCCGTCACCGTGCTACCAATGCGCCCGATGCGCGCCATCACGAGTGCCACGATGAGCACTCCTGCCGCTGCACCTAGGTTGAAGGAAGAACCACCCGGGATCGGAATATCGATGTGGCCCAGGAAAATACCCAATGCAAGGCCCAAGCCGAGGGACACCGGGTTTATGTCGGTCAGTCCCTGGGAAGAATCACCCAGAAATTCTGAAATCTCCCGCATGACACTCTGGCGGCCAACCACACGTACGCGGTCGCCTAATTCCACGATGTGCTCGGGGATAGCCACCTGGTCGTTGTCAGCGCGGCGGACACGAGAAATGCGCGCTCCCCACCTATCAGAAAGCTGGTTGTTGAGCTCCGCAATGGTCTGGCCCGCTAGATTGTGCTCAGAAATGGTGATGCGGCGGAAATCAAGGTCATGGCGGTCGTCGTTGAGAATCTGTGGGGACTCACGTCCGGAGCGCTCAATAATGTTGTCAAGGTCCTCCGGTGCGCCCACCAGCGTCACAACGTCACCTGGATGCAGTACATCAAAGTACTTGGGGATAACAATGTCATTGCTGCCGACGCGACGCAGACGCGTGACCTGAATTTCCCCATTGCCAATGTCGGCAATTTCAGCGATCGACGTTTCGCGCTGCAATTGCATGTGCTGACGGGTCACCGGTGAAAGGGTGTCGTCGTCATTGCCGGCATCCCGAAGTACGACGATTGTCGCTACCAGCATGCCGATAACACCAAAGAGGTAGGCCACCGCATACCCCACGGTCGCAGCACCAGGATCGCCCGTGGCTTCCGACGCCGCCGCCAGTGCCGGCGTATTCGTCACGGCGCCGGCAAACGTGCCCGCAATCGTGGCGAGGGGAAGCTCAAAGACAAACGTTCCCAGGCCCCACGCGGCGATGGCGGCAATGATGAACACACCAATCATGGACAAGACTGGCCCGGTGGCCGTCTTCAGAGATTTGAAGAAAGACACACCAGAGTTGTTACCGATTCCGAAGGCAAACAACACGAGGCCGAACATGCCCAGAATCGGCGGCACCGATGCTTCCACTCCAGCTGCCGAGGCCGCTGCCGAAAAGGCGATGCCCAAAAAGAGCACCGCCGCCGCACCTAGACTAATGCCGCGGCTTTTGATGCCGCCCAAGGCCATGCCGACACCAATGAGCAGAAAGACCAACAGGACGGGTTGCTCAGCAAAATAAGCGAGGACGCTCGTCATTACTTCCTTTAAGACGTGGTTCTGCGCATCCTTTAGCCGAACAGGGCCTGCGCGTTGGCGTAGCGCTTTTCCGGAACCACCTTGAGCTTGCCGACGGCCTCTTCGAGAGGCACCAAGTTAATATTCTCGCCGTGCAGGGCCACACACATTCCGGACTGACCGTTGTGTGCCGCGCGTGCAGCGTGGGTGCCGTAGCGAGTAGCAAGGACGCGGTCATAGGCCGTCGGCGTTCCACCGCGCTGGATGTGACCAAGGACCGTGGTACGCACGTCGTAGCCCGTACGCTTCTTAATCTCCTCGCCGATGACCTGGCCGATGCCGTTGAAGGTCTGGTGACCAAACTGGTCCACGCCGCCCTCTTCGAAGTCCATCGTGCCTTCCTTCGGAAGGGCACCTTCGGCGACGCAGATGATGCCGTACTTCTCCCCCATTTGGAAGCGGCGTTCCATGGCCTTGGTGATATCAGCAATATCGAACGGCACTTCAGGGATCACCGTGTAGTGTGCACCGCCGGCCATACCCGCATGTAGCGCAATCCAGCCCACGTGACGGCCCATAACCTCAACGATGAGAATACGGTCGTGGGACTCCGCCGTAGTGTGAAGACGATCGATGGCGTCGGTTGCTACGGAGACCGCAGTGTCGAAGCCGAAGGTGTAGTCAGTAGCGTTAACATCGTTGTCAATAGTCTTCGGCACGCCAACGACCGGAATGCCATTGTCAGAAAGCCACTTGGCACCCTTGAGGGTTCCCTCACCGCCGATGGCGATGAGGGCATCAACTTCGGCGTCGGCCATATTGGCCTTGATGGTATCCAAACCCGCCTTGAACTTGTCTGGGTGCAGACGGCCCGTACCGAGGATGGTGCCGCCGCGCAGAAGAATGCGGTCAATTTCTGCATCGTCATAAAGGTCACGGCGGCGGTCTTCCATGAGACCTACCCAGCCGTCCTCATAGCCGACGACCGTATCGCCGAACTCGTTAGATGCGGTACGAACGACCGCGCGGATAACAGCATTTAGACCGGGGCAATCACCACCGGATGTCAGTACAGCAAGACGCATGAGTCCCAATCTACCCCCTTCCCTATAGCTGTGCAGGTTCCGGAACCGCATGCAGGGTATCGCGGAAGAAGAGTGACGCGCCCCACCCTACCGCCAGCATCACCACGATGATGATGAGGGAATTCGCAGCGCCGGCCACCTGCATGACGGCTGAGACCGCCGCGACGCCGATGACGGAGCCTACTTGACGCGACGTGTTATACACGCCCGATGCCGCGCCCATAAGCTGTGGCTCGATATCTCGCATGGTGGTGGCCGCATTAGAGCCCCAAATAAAGGACTGCCCTGCCCCCAACGCTGCGCATGGCAGGGCCAACCACCACGCAGTGACATCAGCACGCATGAGAAACCACAAGGCGAAAAATGTCGCAATAAGAATTCCAAAGCCGGTAGCTGCCAGTCGACGCGGATCCAGCTTGTCCGCAAGGATCCCTGCCAGTGGCGATACACACAGCGACACTAGCGCCATGGGTGTCACAACGAGGCCCGCATCCCGTGCGGATAGCCCTTGCGAGCCCTGCAGCCACATCATGATGGGAATCATCATCGACGCCGCCATAAATCCCATCGCCACAATTGCGACCGAGCCCGCAGAATAGTTACGGTCTGCGAAAAGCTCGAGTGGAATCAGTGGTTCGCGGATGCGCTTTTGCAGTCTAACAAAGACCGCGATGCCGACGAGACCTACGCCAAGAAGCACCCAGATCCACCACGACCAGCCCGTCTCCGGTCCCTGCTGCACGGCGAAGACAAGGCAGGTTAGCGCGACAAACGACGCCCCCACGGACACGTAGTCAATCTTCCTCGCCGTCGTTGGCAGCGACGGCACCCACAGCGCTGCCAGCACTATCGCCGCGATAACGAAGGGGACGTGGACCCAGAAGACTGCCTGCCAGCCAAAGACCGCAACAACAAATCCACCCAACAGAGGTCCTGCCAAGGACGCTACCGAGCCCACAATGCCCCAGACACCTAGCGCACGACCGCGCCGCTCACGGGCAAAGACCCGGTTAATTACCGCCATGGTTTGCGGCATCTGAATGGAAGCTCCGAAGCCTTGAACCGCGCGAGCCGCAATGAGAAACTCCACGTTTGGCGCCAGGGCACACAGGAGAGCTCCGATGCCAAAGAGCCCCACGCCGAGCTGGAACATCCGCTTCTGCCCATAGATATCCCCGAGCCTGCCGGTAAACAGCAGTGGAACCACAACGGCTAGCAGGTAGATAGCAGACACCCACAACACCTGGTTGACTCCGGCGTTGAACTCCTGGAGGACGTCGGGAAGCGCAACGGCGATCATTGTCTGGTCCAGCAGAGAGATGAAAAATCCCAGGGACAGCGCGGCCATAGCGCGCCAAGCTTGGCTTTCAGGCGGTAGCGCAACGGGTTGATTCATGGAACGAAGTCTAGCCGTCGCCTCGGGCACCGGCCTACACTGGGCGTCATGGGAATGATTGATATTAAGAAACCACAGGACGTTTCAACTGCCACTACCGTGGCTCTTGGTCTCATCGGCGGATGGCTCACGGCCAGGGAGACTGGAATTCGTCCACTCGGTGGCGTTGTCCTCGCCGCCGCGGGTGCATGGGCTGGCCGCAGTTGGTGGACGAAGACGAACCCAGCAACCACTGCGGGATTGACCGCACTGTACGCAGGCGCGTTCGGCCTTTCTCACCCGCTAGCTAAGAAGATTGGTGCTTGGCCGTCTGTCCTCACTGTCACCGCCGCGAGTGCCGGCGCCGCCTACGCGCTTTCCGACGCCCAGTAAGCTCCCACAATAAAACGCCCAGCGTGCACCCATTTAGGGAATGGCGCTCGCGGGCGTTTTATTTGTCTCTCTCACAGTGTGATCCGCACCCAGCAGATGCAATCACTAAGTTCACTCTAATACCCATCTACGCAAATGGAAAGAAGTGGGCAAATTATTTTTTGCACACCACCCCCATTTAGCCCGCAAAACACTGGCCACTCCTTGGCAAGGGAGCATCCCCTCAACCAGTCCGGCACCTACCCCCGTTGTTTTACATGTGTAGAACCTATACCTCCAGCTCGATAAGAGTCGAACGCACAACCTAAAGCACTGCTTGACACCCCCACGCTTCTTGATTCGTGAAGTTTATTCCCGCAGGCTATAGATCTATTGTGGCGCCACCACTAGGATTGGTTGTAGAACACTTCTTCTAACTAGATTATTTTCGGGGATACGCCAATGAGCACCACCACCATCCTGCCGGACGCCTTCTTTAGCATTACCAACCCTCATAACCCACACGCTGTTGCCCGCAGCATTGCCAGGAAAGCCACCTTTCAGGCCTGGCTTAGTGGTAAACCACAGCTTGAAGACGATATCGATACCACAGCCCTGAGCCTGGTTAACGCCTGGGCACTAACCGAGGGACACATCAAAGCAGGCCTTAGAGCCCTCCACCGCTTGGATAGCCTGCCTAAGGTCAAGGCCTTGCAGGAAGAGCATTATGTGCTTGATATTGAATCTCTTATCGCTATTGATCAGCCCATGTCAGCTCTTGCCGGGCCTTCTACTGCCACGCTGGCGCTTATTGATGGCATGCTGGCTGACTATTTCACCCCCAGCACACCCAACCAGGCTTTTCCCACTCGTAGTCAAATTCGCCGCAAAGTCCGCGACCTGTGCAAAGCGCTCGATGACACCATCGCCTATCGGGACACCCGCCCGAAAGATACCTACACGTTTTACTCCAATGGCACTACAGCGTGGCTTGAGCTTGGAGTCGATGAGAACACCGGCATTCAACTCGATGCCTTCATCCGTAAAACCGCCGCCCACGAAGGCCTAAGCCTTACCGACGCCATAAGGAAACTTCTCAGTGGTGAAATCACCCCACCGGCAACCGTTATCCTCAATACTTATAGAGCCTGCGATGTTGACAATGCCCCAACCTATGTTGAGGGCTTTGGGTGGAAAGCCACCCGGATGCCGCACGATAAGCAACGCGACCTGACTGAACCTAGTGAGGAAACTGATTCTTATCGCCCGGGTGTGGGCATGCGTAAAGAAGTCGAAGGAAGAGACGGCACCTGCCGCATCGACGGATGTACTGAACCAGCCCATCACACTCAGCTTGATCACCGGCACAACTATGCCGATGGTGGTGCCACTCATCCCAGTAACTT
>NZ_JASPGN010000039.1:0-562 GCF_030232655.1 Corynebacterium sp. MSK218 | reverse complement strand
GGCCCTTCCGGTTTTAGAGTGCGTTGATTTTGTCCTGTAGTTGTCCGGAGTGGATCAGGCACCGCAAGATGTAGTGGTTGAGGTTTTTGAATCCTAGGGCGATGCCGCGTAGGTGTTCGAGTCTGCCGTTGATTGCCTCGACGGGGCCGTTGGATGCACCGATATCAAAGTAGGCAAGCACATCTTTGCGTCTTCGCCACAGGGTGCGTCCCAGTTGGGCGAGCTCCTGCAAGCCTTTCGGTAATCCTTTACGCAGGGTGTGGATGATGCGTTCCATGAGCTTTTTGCCTTCCGATTTCTTCGGATGCGCGTACGCTGCGATCATGTCTTGGTAGAGCAACCATGTCACCTCTAGGGCCACGTAGTCGTCATCGGTGGCCCACAACATTTCTAAGCGGTGCTTTTGCCGCTCGGTGAGATAGTTCGTCCTGGTCAACAGGGTGCGCCGGTGCTTGTACAGGGGGTCATCTTTGCGTCCGCGGCGCCCGGTGGTCTCACGTTGGAGTCGCTGTCGGCAACTGGTGAGTTTGTCGGCTGCCAGATGCACCACATGGAACGGGTC
>NZ_JASPGN010000038.1:0-563 GCF_030232655.1 Corynebacterium sp. MSK218 | reverse complement strand
CGCCTCCACAACCTCTTACAATTGCTTCACACTGGCCATGGGTAGATCACCCCGCTTCGGGTCCAGGACATGCCACTAAAAACACCCCATTAGGATTCGGTTTCCCTACGGCTACCCCACACGGGTTAACCTCGCGACATGCCGCTGACTCGCAGGCTCATTCTTCAAAAGGCACGCCATCACACTATAAAAAGTGCTCTGACGGATTGTAAGCACACGGTTTCAGGAACTATTTCACTCCCCTCCCGGGGTACTTTTCACCATTCCCTCACGGTACTAATACACTATCGGTCACACTGAGTATTTAGGCTTACCGGGTGGTCCCGGCAGATTCACAGCAGATTCCACGAGCCCGCTGCTACTCGGGCAACCCAACAACTTGCGCATTGAAGCCTTCAACTACGGGACTATCACCCTCTACGGTCGGCGTTTCCACACCACTTCACCTAACAACAACACACAAGCACGATGATGGTAGTCACCGCACATTGGGGCCCACAACACCGCACACACAACCCCTACCAAGTATCACATGCACACGGTTTAGCCTCATCCACGTTCGT
>NZ_JASPGN010000037.1:0-569 GCF_030232655.1 Corynebacterium sp. MSK218 | reverse complement strand
ACAAGGTACCCGTACCGGAAGGTGCGGGTGGATCACCTCCTTTCTAAGGAGCATTAATGTAAGGCACCAGTTGGTGTTGTACACCATGCAATGCATGTGTTTGTTTGTGTTGTGTGGTTGGTGGTTGAGTGAACAAAAGTTTTGCTGCCACCGTTTATGTGAATCGGGTGGAGATACACCTTAACCAAGAATGATTAATCTTTTTAACTAACACGTAGTGGAAAAGTACTTGGTGCATTGTTGGGTGTCTGGGGCATTATCCCCTGGTTGTAACCCACACTTTGTGCAGCAGTTGTGATGCAATATGCATGGTTGTTGGTTTGGTGTGGGGTGTTGTGTGAGAACTGTATAGTGGACGCGAGCATTAAACCGCATGCTTTTTATGCTGCTGCTTTGTGTGGTGGTGTGGGTGTGTGGTTTGTGTGATTTCTGTTCTTTTGTGTTTTGTGTAGTTCACGCCAACATGCTTTGGTTGCTGCTTGTGTGGTGGCTTTTGTGTGTTGGTTGTGTGTTCGTTATTGAGGGCGCATGGTGGATGCCTTGGCATGCTGAGCCGATGAAGGACGTGT
>NZ_JASPGN010000036.1:0-572 GCF_030232655.1 Corynebacterium sp. MSK218 | reverse complement strand
TACACGTCCTTCATCGGCTCAGCATGCCAAGGCATCCACCATGCGCCCTCAATAACGAACACACAACCAACACACAACGGCCACCACAAAAGCAGCAACCAAAGCATGTTGGCGTGAACTACACAAAACACAAAAGAACAGAAATCACACAAACCATGACACCCACCACCAACAAAAGAAGATGGCAAGCACACAGTTTAATGCTCGCGTCCACTATACAGTTCTCACACAACACCCCACACCAACCCAACAACCACCAAGCAAAAGCCTTCGACAGTGTGCTACCAGCATGGGTTGACAACCAGGGGATAATGCCCCAGACACCCAACAATGCACCAACGTACCTTTAAAACCGTGTTAGTCAATCAACCATCTGGTCAACAATCATTCTGGTTAAGATGTATCTCCACCCGATTCAAAAAAGGTGGCAGCAAAACAATCGTCTACTCAACCACCACACACAACAAACAGTGTGCAAACACCAACTGGTGTCTTATTAATGCTCCTTAGAAAGGAGGTGATCCACCCGCACCTTCCGGTACGGGTACCTTGTTACGACTTCGTCCCAATCG
>NZ_JASPGN010000035.1:0-618 GCF_030232655.1 Corynebacterium sp. MSK218 | reverse complement strand
GACAACTCCCCGAGGCTTAACGCAGCCTTACACGTCCTTCATCGGCTCAGCATGCCAAGGCATCCACCATGCGCCCTCAATAACGAACACACAACCAACACACAAACACCACCACACAAGGTGGCAGTCGAAGCATGCTGGCGTGAACTACACAAAACACAAAAGAACAGAAATCACACAAACCACACACCCACACCACCACACAAAGCAGCAGTATAAAAAGCATGCGGTTTAATGCTCGCGTCCACTATACAGTTCTCACACAACACCCCACACCAACCACACAACCAGCAACAAGCCCGGCTGCATGCGCTACGTGTGGGTTACAACCAGGGGATAATGCCCCAGACACCCAACAATGCACCAAGTACTTCTTCTCATACGTGTTGGTCAAAAAGAGTTCACCACTCGTGGATAGTAAATCATTCTTGGTTAAGGTGTATCTCCACCCGATTCACATAAACGGTGGCAGCAAAACTTTTGTTTACTCAACCACCAACCACACAACACGGTGTGGCGATGACACCAACTGGTGCCTTACATTAATGCTCCTTAGAAAGGAGGTGATCCACCCGCACCTTCCGGTACGGGTACCTTGTTACGACTTCGTCCCAATCG
>NZ_JASPGN010000034.1:0-620 GCF_030232655.1 Corynebacterium sp. MSK218 | reverse complement strand
GACAACTCCCCGAGGCTTAACGCAGCCTTACACGTCCTTCATCGGCTCAGCATGCCAAGGCATCCACCATGCGCCCTAAATAACGAACACACAACCAACACACAACACAACAAACGCTGCCCGCATGCTGGCGTGAACTACACAAAACACAAAAGAACAGAAATCACACAAACCATGACGCCCACCACCAACAAAAGAAGATGGCAAGCACATGGTTTAATGCTCGCGTCCACTATACAGTTCTCACACAACACCCCACACCAACCCAACAACCATGCATATTGCATCACAACTGCTGCGCTTCATGTGGGTTACAACCAGGGGATAATGCCCCAGACACCCAACAATGCACCAAGTACTTCTTCTAAAACGTGTCAGTCAAAAAGAGTTCACCACTCGTGGATAGTAAATCATTCTTGGTTAAGGTGTATCTCCACCCGATTATCATTCGGTGGCAGCAAAACTTCCGTTTACTCAACCACCAACCACACAACACAAACAAAAACATGCATTGCATGGTGTACAGCACCAACTGGTGCCAAAATTAATGCTCCTTAGAAAGGAGGTGATCCACCCGCACCTTCCGGTACGGGTACCTTGTTACGACTTCGTCCCAATCG
>NZ_JASPGN010000033.1:0-854 GCF_030232655.1 Corynebacterium sp. MSK218 | reverse complement strand
AGCGGGTCACCACAACATATAGGGGTCCCTGGTGTGAAGATGAAAGTTCCTACACAACCATCTAAACCCACCAGGGACCCGTACTGTGAAGCCTACTGGAAACCTCGTCGCCGACACTATCTGCCGTACCGCGGAAATCGGTCTTGCCATCACCGGTGCCGCTGACGCCGGACCACTGACCATCATTGAGGCCACACCAGTAGCCGTTATCGGCGTGTGCCCGGACTGCGGACAGCCAGGAAAGCTGCGCGACCACACCACCCGTCGACTCGTTGATCTTCCTGTCGTCGGATTCCCCACTAGGCTGCACGTAAAAGTCCCTAGATTCCGGTGCACAGCCACCTCATGTAAGAGAAAGATCTTCCAAGAATCTTTAACCTGCGCGGATGACGGCGCCAAGCTCACCCATCGGGTCACCCGCTGGATCTTGCAGCGCCTTGCTATTGACCGGATGAGTGTGTCAGCTACCGCCAAAGCACTCGGTGTGGGCTGGGACCTGGTCAATAAAGTCGCACTGGACGCCTGCCGCCAGCTTGTCTACGGCGACCCTCACCACCTCGACGGGGTTCGCGTCCTCGGAGTCGATGAACATGTATGGAAACACACCAGAAAACCAGGCCAGGCATCAAACCTAGTGACCATACTCGTTGACCTCACCCCGTTGGTGGACGGGCGTGGGCCTGCTCGTTTGTTAGACATGCGACCGGGCAGGTCCGCAGATGTGCTCAGCGGGTGGCTTAAGGAACGCAGCCCCAGCTTCCGGGAGCAGATACAGGTGGTGACAATGGATGGGTTCACCGGATATGCCACCGCAGTCGAGGAGCAACTACCACAAGCTGACAAAGTCATGGACC
>NZ_JASPGN010000032.1:0-946 GCF_030232655.1 Corynebacterium sp. MSK218 | reverse complement strand
CGGTGTGCGGATTTGCCTACACACCACCTCACACGCTTACACCAACAATCCACTAAGCGGCATGGCTACTACACTGTGTCACCCCATCACTTGAACCACACATCAGGCCCCACGACATCAACAACCAACGTGTTCAAAGAACACATCAATCGTATCCGCGGTGGTTAGTATCAGTGCTTTATCATGGGCGCGGACATACGGGTACCAGAATATCAACTGGTTGTCCATCGACTACGCCTGTCGGCCTCGCCTTAGGTCCCGACTCACCCTGGGAAGACGAACTTGACCCAGGAACCCTTAGTCATCCGGCGGGAAGGATTCTCACCTTCCAATTCGTTACTCATGCCTGCATTCTCACTCGCACACACTCCACGCCTCCTTACGGTAACGCTTCAACACATGCACGACGCTCCCCTACCCAATACAAAAAGTATTGCCGCGGCTTCGGCGGTGTGCTTGAGCCCCACTACATTGTCGGCGCAGGACCACTCGACCAGTGAGCTATTACGCACTCTTTCAAGGATGGCTGCTTCTAAGCCAACCTCCTGGCTGTCTTCGCGATCCCACATCCTTTTCCACTTAGCACACCCTTAGGGGCCTTAACCGGCGATCTGGGCTGTTTCCCTCTCGACTATGAAGCTTATCCCCCACAGTCTCACTGCCGCACAACACAATTGATGGCATTCGGAGTTTGGCTGACATTGCTAAGATTGTAGTCCCGCTCAACCAACCAGTAGCTCTACCTCCACCAAGCTAATGCGACGCTGCACCTAAATGCATTTCGGGGAGAACCAGCTATCACGGAGTTTGATTGGCCTTTCACCCCTACCCACAGCTCATCCCCGCAGTTTTCAACCTACGTGGGTTCGCGCCTCCACAACCTCTTACAATTGCTTCACACTGGCCATGGGTAGATCACCCCGCTTCGGGTCCAGGACATGCCACT
>NZ_JASPGN010000031.1:0-1099 GCF_030232655.1 Corynebacterium sp. MSK218 | reverse complement strand
CCCACTGCAGTAGGACATCGCCTGTTATAGCGTGAGCGCCGAATTTGGGGTGCCACACCATAATTCCGTTTTGGAAAAGGTTGTATCGCCCAATCCCGTCGGGTGTTTTTTCTTCACTGCTGATAGGGAAGCCTAAGGTACTCTTTTGGGCCCCCATGTCCTGCCATTTGTCGTAGATCCGGCCTTGAATTCCTGCTTGTACTACAGGGATAGTATTTCGTGTGTAGATGTATCCGCCCTGATATTGCTGCTGGTACCAACCATTGCCGAGAGAGATATCATTAGTTACCGGGTAGCCGAAGTGACCACCTTCCCATCCATGCTTTGCCCACACTACTGTTGCTGGGATGCTGACGGTGTGAGCGCCTGTCTGTGGATGCCAATAGATAAACCCGTTGACGAATTCAGACCTTTTACCAATACCGTCAGGGCTTGGTAACTCGTTACTTTTAGGAAACGTAAGAAAGCTTTTCGGTCCGCCGATGGAATCGTAGAGTTCTCGGATGGCACCGCAAACTTCAAACGGTGAAGGCCAATAAATTTTACAGCCTGGAGCGGAATTCAAAGTCGGAGTATCTTCGTCCTGAAGCTGCGCTTCCTTTGTCTCTGCCAGATCAGCTTCTTCTTTAGTGAAGTCACCTGGTATTTCTTCCCTATCACTACGCATTTCTCCAGGAACTACGACAGATTTAGGGGAGTCCGTCGGGGTCCAATCAGAAACCTCTTCAGGTGAAAGCTTAGACTCTACAGCTTTAAACGAGGGCTCTTCAGCCCATTCCGGCAGTATCGGAGTGGGGTACTCATGGAACGTTTCTTTACTGTCGATTTCCTCTAAGGAATGATCACTAGGGGCAGTAGGAAAAGCACCCTCTGACGCTGCTGGCGACAATGGATCGGAAAAAGATGGTTGCGCGACTGCAGCACCGGAACTGCTAAAAATTAATAAGCTTGCCAAGATAAAAGCAAGACTTCTAGGTGAGAGAGTTTTCATCGGAGACCTTCAAAAAGAGTGGAACAAGGATTTGTACTTTTGGAACAGCTTATAGCCTAGTGGCAGGCTACGCTGCTGAAATGAAAGATCTCATTGCTGACCTTGCGG
>NZ_JASPGN010000002.1:0-267712 GCF_030232655.1 Corynebacterium sp. MSK218 | reverse complement strand
TGACTCACAATGAACATCCTCTCCCACGGACACAAGATCCGTACAAATAGGGTGTCCACTAAACGAGGGTAACCTCAGTATATCCGGCACACCTGTCAGAATCAAGGCTTGACTGTTAAGGCACGCTCTCCATCTCTGCGCCCTGAAGGCCCTCCACAAAGCTCTGGAACCTACGCGGCTCCAGGCGACAACGTTCCGGTAGCAGGCTCGTCGTGCGATTATTCTAAGTAGGAAAACGCCAAGCCGACACGGCTTTTAGCCGCATGCCGTCTTATAGACTAGTTCCGACGCATAAGGAACACGCACCATGACTGAACAGGAACGCCTCCGAGCGCTTGAGACTCGCGTTAGCGAATTGGAATCCCAGGTAGCCCAGCTGCTGGAGGCCCTCGGTGATACTCCCTCGCGCCCTAGTCCCGCAGACATGGCGCCGACGGCTAACATTAATTCCGAAAAGCGCTCACCGGATGAGAAAATTGCGCTCTTCATGGACTACTTCTCGGGGAGGACAGATGTCTACGCAGTAGCCAAAAACTCTGCGGAGAAGAAGGCATGGTACCCGGCTAGCAATGGCTACTATGACCGAAGAAACCCAGACCTGAAGCCCTTAACTCCGAAGGTGATCGAAGGGCATTTGCGCCGAGACAACCACTTCCACGTCGGGCTTTATCCACTGTGTACAGATGATAGCTGCCGGTTATTGTGCTGCGATTTTGATGATGACGACTTCAAACAAGCCGCCCGCGCCTACGCCGAAGAATGCAAGAACCAAGGCCTCGATCCACTCATAGAAGTTTCGCGCTCCGGAAACGGAGCTCATGTTTGGCTCTTTTTCGAGGAACCCATCCCTGCAAGCCTTGCCCGATCGGTTGGCATCGGACTTCTTGCCAAAGCTAGTCCGGATTCCTACTTCTCCAGTTTCGACCGCTTCTTTCCGTCACAAGACACGCTGCCGGCGAAAGGACGCGGTTTCGGTAACCTGATTGCCCTCCCGTTGGCTGGCCACCATCGATCCGAAGGCACAACAGTTTTCGTCGACTGCGAATTCCAGGCATTGTCCGACCAATTCGAGGCTCTTGCGGGGACGAAGAAGTCGACGCTCTCCGAACTCAAAAGAATTTACGCTGAGCTTCAGCCCGATCCTGAGACATCCCTTCCTCAAGCGCCCACCCGCGAAGCGCTGAAGAAGCTCAAGGCCTCCGGAAAGGTTCGTGTCACGCACGATTCACATGTCCACGTCGATTTGTCGAACGTCGACGCCACCACTCGCACAGCCCTGCGGCACTTAGGTGCGATTGCCAACCCGCAGTTCTACATCAAGCAAGCTCAGCGCTTCTCCACTTTCGGGACACCGCGGCTCATCGTTCGTTTTGATGAAAAAGACCAAATCCTCACGCTAGACCGCGGCACGCTCGATGACGTCCTCGATATCTTGAAGGCTGCCGGATATACCGTCACCCGCCGCAGCCGAACGCCCAAGCCTCGGCGCATCGATGCATCATTCGTCGGCGAACTACGTCCATACCAACAGTCCGCTGTCACACAAATGCTCAAGTACAAGTCTGGAATGCTTATAGCACCTCCGGGCACTGGAAAGACCGTCATGGCATGTGCAATCATCGCCCAGCGTTCAGTCCCCACTGCGGTGATCGTTCCATCGAGAGAACTTGCTACCCAATGGCGCCAAGCTCTCAAACAATTTCTCCCTGATGTTCACGTCGGACAATACTCGGGCGCCAAGAAGAAGCTCAGCGGCGTGGTAGACATTGTCACAGCCCAGTCCATTAGCCGTAATGATTCCAAGACTGATTTTCTCTCTGCCTATGGGCAGATCATCGTTGACGAATGCCACCGAGTCGGCGCTGCGGGCTTAACCAACGTCCTCGCACACCTCAATGTTCGTTTTATGCTCGGCATGACCGCCACCCCGTACCGCTCTGACGGCCTTGACAAGCTACTTCCCCTCATTTGTGGCCCTATCCGCCATACCGTCGAACTCGAACGCCCTGGGCGCCGCAACTATGTAGTCCACAACACGGAGTTCACTTACGATGCTCCTTACCTGTTCTGGCCCGACCTCGACTCGGCTCTGGCTGCGGACACGCGCCGCAACCAACTCATCGCCGATGTCATCGCACGAGCCGCGCAGGACGGGCACACTGTCCTCGTCCTGGTGAAAAGACGCGAACACCTCTCAGCTCTCCATGCTTTGCTTGCCGACGCCCCCTTCCCCGTCCTCCAGCTCCACGGCGGACAAAAGGCCACAGAACGGCAGGCCGTCCGTGAGCAGCTTGCTACAACACCGCATTTCGTCTTATTGGCCATGTCCCAGGTAGCGGGCGAAGGCATTGATCTTCCCGCGCTGGATACTCTTGTGCTGGCCGCCCCAGTAAGCTTTCGTGGCGTTGTCGTTCAGCAGGTCGGCCGAGTCACTCGCGATACCGAGGACAAAGAGAGCATCTCTGCCACCGTCCACGACTTTCTAGATCCCAACGTCCCTGCCCTTGCCACAGCCTTCAGAAAGAGAAGCTCCACCATTGCCAAGCAGGGGTTCACTCGCAACAACAGTTAGAACTGCCCCATGATTGACTGATTGCTACTAGATTAGGGGCTGTGCACAACTGAAATCATTGTGCGTTGCTCGGGGGAAAGGTTAAAAATGAGCAATGAAACAAGTACAGACGCCACGTTCCTTTGCAAAAGCGTCCCTTCTCAAATTCACAAATTGATAAGTTGGGGGAGTTCTATGTAGGAAAGCGCAGTACACCGCCCGATTGCCAAGAAGAAATCATCGCTTGGTACGAATGGATCAAAGACGAAACTACGAAGCTCGTTTCGTCTGCGGTTCAATCCATAGACGCTGACGGTCGAGGGCCTTTCGAGGCAGTACAATCTGCCCGAGTCAAGACTAGGTCATCCATCGCAGACAAATTAAACAGAGGATCCCGCTTATCGGCGATGCAAGACTTCGCCGGTGTTCGTTTCGATCTGGGCGCGACTCACTCTGTCCTGCTAGATATTGCCAAGGCTATCGAGGTTCTAGTCAAGAAAGTCAATGCCGAAGTAACCATCAAGGACTATCTCTCTAATCCCCAGCGAGGATACCGTGCGATGCATATATGGATTACCAGCAAACCTACCGGTCGCGTGGAGATTCAATTGCGTACCCAGCTCCAAGCCGAATGGGCGAATACATTTGAAAAACTGGCAGACCTTACCGGTCGACGAATTCGCTACGAAGATGACTACCGCCCAGCGAATCCGGACTTGCAATCTATTTGGGCAAACTTGCTCGAAATCTCGGACAGGTTCTACAACATAGAGACCGATCTGGAAGAGGGATACGAAGCAGCACAGAGCGGTTTGCAGTCAATAACTTCGACATCACGAGCTATCCCGGTGGACCCACGGGTACACAGAGAACGAGCCAAGTTCTACATGCGCATAGCGAACTATGAGTTAGAATTAGCAGACACTGCTGAAAACAACAATGACACCCTCAAAGCGCTGAGAAAACTACAAGACGCCCTTCCTAGCCTGCCAATCGAAAGCGAACAGATTAATGACTGATTTCATAATCACTTACAAACGTCGCTCAGGCGAGTCTTTCATCAAACAATTCTCGGACTCGACTCAAGCGCTTAAGGAACGCCTCCGCCGCGAAGCAGCAATCGACGATCCTGATATTGAGATCGCCCATATTTCAGCGCCTTCCCTGGAATCCTTGAAAAAGTCTCATTCCCGGTATTTCATGGGCAGCGTTGAGATAGAAGGCGACCAGGCGGACGCAGCCTAAAGCTCCACTCATGACGCCGCCTCCATGGGCGTGATTATTTCGACCTGCACTCTGCAGGTCGTATGCCAGAAAGCGGGCTTCGAATATTTGAGCCAGTCTTCGCTGCGCATGTCCGGCACACCTGTCAGAATCAAGACATGTCTGTTGAAGCACGTGCCCTATCGCTGCGGCGTTTGATGCGCGATTCCGCCGCGATCCGGCTCCTGGCCGCGGATAACGCGCCCGTGATTCTGGCGTTGATCGCGGAGTACTTCCCGCGTGGCACCAGGGCACGCCCGGCGGCGGAGGTGTATGAGCTCATGGTCACCGATTTCGAGGTGCTAGCCAGCGAATTTTCCATGCCCCGCACGCCGCAGAATTACTGCAATGACTGGGTCAAGGCTGGGTGGCTCATCAGAAAATCCGGAAAGAGCTCCCACGGCGAAACGCTCGAACCCAGCGAGGAGGCCCTGTCCGCGCTCGAAGCCATTGAGCGCTGGGAAGTGCCAGTGACCACGGTGACGGCGTCACGCGTGGAATCGATTAGCTCCGCGCTGCAAAGGCTAGCGCGGGATACGAACGAAGACATCGCCAGCCGCGTGGCCAGCTTGGAGGAAGAGCGCGACCGCATCGACCGTGAGATTGTGAAAGTCCGCCGCAGGCAGTTCGAAAGGCTCACTGCCACGGAAGCAGAAGAACGCGTCCAAGACGTGCTGAACATGGCCATGGCCGTGCCGAGCGATTTCGCCCGAGTGCGCCACGAGCTCGAGGCCCTCAACCACCAGCTGCGCCGTCAGCTTTTGGATCCAGAGGGCTATCGCGGCGAAGTGCTGGAGGAGATCTTCAACGGCGTGGACCACATTGCGGAGTCGGACGCCGGGCGCAGTTTCCGCGGCTTCTATTCCCTCTTGATGGATAGGGAGCGCAGCGCCTGGTTGGACCAGTGGATCACGGAGGTCCTCGACAGCGAGGCCGGACAGGCGCTGGCGTCGGACCGGAGGCAGCAGCTGCGCAGGCTTTTTCGCGATATGGAGGACACCAGCTTCGAGGTCAACCAGACCATGACGGGGCTGGCCCGCAGCCTGCGCAACTACGTTTCCTCCGAGCAGTTCGCGGAGGACCGGCGCATGATTGAACTACTGCGGGAAGCCCGCGGCATGGCTATCGATGCCGCGCAGAACTCCGAGCTCAAGGCCTTTCACCGGATGGAGACACCACTGCAGCGCATCGGTATGTCGATTCATTCCGTCTCCCGCATCCGCCTGGCCAACCCGGGACGGGAAGTCGTGGAGGAAACCCCGGTGGCATACCAACCGGACGCAGAAGACCCGCAAGCCTTGTATGAGCTGGTGCGCGAATCGGAGATTGACTTCGAGGAATTGCACGAGGCGATACGCTCAGCCGTCGCTCAATCCGGCCCCTGCACGATTGGCCAGGTGCTGCAAGCCCATCCCCCAACCCAGGGCCTTGCCAGCGTAGTGGGCTTAGTGCACATCGCCGACCAGCACCCAGTGCCCGTGCTGCGTCCATCGCGTGAGAAAGTCACGTGGACCGAGGAGGACGGCACCGTGCGCTCCGCCAACATCCCTACCCTGTATTTCGATCACACCACCGTTAAGGAGCTACAGTGACCGCCGCACACACTCCCCGCGTCGATTCCGCCCACGAGCCACCGCTGTGGGAACACGATAAAGGCTCGCTGACCTACCATTCGCGGCGCGCATTAGTGCAGCTCCTGCAGGGCCCGCTCATTCGCGCGCAGAAGGAACCGGTGCTGTGGGCCGCCATCATCTCGGATGAGGAGAACCTCCGCGCCCGGTTGCATGAGGTGTTCTTAGAACTCGTCGTGGACGAGACCGAAGGCTTCGCGTTTACCCGGATGGTGGAGGAAGAAACCTTAAGCATCCCGCAGGTGCTGCGCACGGATAAGCTCAAGCACATCGACACCGCCATCCTGCTGAATCTGCGCCAAGAGCTAGGGCTTGCATTGCCCGGCGAGCGGGTCATCGTGGACATCGAGGACCTCCGGGAGGGAATCGGTTACGTCCGCGCGGTGGACAACCGCGATGAAGCCGGTTTCAACCGCCGCTTCAACGCGGCCATCAAACGCATTCAGAACGACTACTCACTGCTGAGCGCTACCGAGACCGAAGGGCGCTTCGAGGTCTCACCGGTGCTACGCCAGCTTTTCGACGCCTCCACCGTCACCGCCATCCGCGACGAGTACGCCCGCCTAGCACAGGCCGATGAAGAGCAGGTAGACGAGGAAAAGGAGGAGGCTTCCGATGACTAGCCACACCAGCCTGTACCCCGGCCAATTCCGCATCAGCCGCATTCAGCTGATCAACTGGGGCACCTTCCACGGCTACTTTTCCATCCCGGTGGCGCGCAAAGGCTTTCTCATCACCGGCGGTTCGGGCTCCGGCAAGTCCACGCTGCTGGACGCGATGTCGGCAGTCTTGGTTCCACAGAGCCATCTGAAATTCAACGCGGCGTCGCAGCAGGACCTCGGCCGGCACAATGGGCGCAGCCTGGTCTCCTATGTGCGCGGTGCCTGGCGGCAGCAAGAAAACGCGCAGACCGGTGAAATCGCCCCCGAGTACCTGCGAGAAGGCGCTACCAACTCGGTGGTTGCTCTGACCTACGACAATGGCGCGGGCAAGAAGCACACGCTCATTGCTATCTTCCGCCTCAACGGCGGTGAGAACTCAGTAGGCCAGATCAAGAAGCTGTATGGGCTGGTGCCGGGTGATGAGGACGTCGATAAGCTCAGCCCCTTGCTCACCCGCAGTCTGGACACCCGCAAGATCAAAGCCCTATACAAGGGCCCCGGCGCGTCCTTTACGCCGACATATGCCACGTTTGCGGATCGCTTCCGCAAACGCCTCGGCATCAAGAACGTGGAGGGCCAGCTTCTACTCCACCGAACGCAGTCCGCGAAGTCGCTCTCCAGCCTGGATCAGCTCTTCCGGGACTACATGCTGGACAAGCCCTCGACCTTCTCCAGAGCGGAGGAGGCCGTGGAGCAATTTGAGGATCTGCGCCAGGCGTACCTGCGGGTCGAAGACGTCAAGGCCCAGATTGATACGCTCGCTCCCCTACCCCAGCTGCATGCCCAGCGCGCATCCGCGGAGGCAGATAAGCACAAAGCCGAGGCCATGAACGAGGCGCTGCCGGCCGTGCGCGCCCGCCTGGTGGCTGAAGAACTGGACTCCCGCATCCGTGCGCTGAGCGCCCAGCAGGTAGAAGCCCAATCCGAAGTGGAATCCCTCGAGGCTGACGTCGCACACCTCGATGATGCGGAGCGCCGCGCCGCGATGGCCGTCTCCCAACTCAGCGCCGGCGAGCTCGATGCCCTGCGCGCCAAGATGGAGACTGCCGACATAGAGATCGAGCACCGCTCCAAGGAGTTTCAGCGTCTTGCCGCTGCCGTGGGCGAGTGGACCGAACACTATGAGCTCAGCCCGCAAGGATTCGCAGAGCTGCAGGCCAACGCTAAGCTGCGCCTCTCCGACTTCGAGACCGACTCCGCCGATCTGACGGATCAGCAGCAGGAAGCCGGCGTGGCCGCCCGCGATGCGGCCACCGCCTGCGCCCGGCTCGATAGCGAGCTGCGCTCTTTTAGCTCGCGGCGCACCAACATCGACAAGGCTCTGGTGGAGCTGCGCTCCCAACTTGCCCGCGATACCGGCTACGCCGAATCCGAGCTTCCCTTCGCCGGCGAACTCATCGACATCAGCCCAAAGCAGGCGGACTGGGAGCCAGTCATCCAAAAGCTACTGCACGGCTTCGCCGCTACGCTGCTCGTGCCTGAGGACGCGCGGCAAGCCATTAACCAGTGGGTCAACTCCCGCAACGTGGGTACCCGTCTGGAATACCGCACCATCCCGGAGTTCACGTCGGCGCCAGCCTCCGCGCGCAGCCCGCGGCAGCTCATCCACAAGCTGGAATTCCAGGATCACCCCATGACGGCGTGGGTACGCCAACACATTTCCCACCGCTTCAACTATGAATGCGTGGAATCAGTAGCGGAACTAGACAATGTCACCCAAACTCCGGCCGTTACCCGCGATGGCCTGGAAAGCCGCCCCAAGGACAAGGACGGCTCCACGCGTTTTATCAAGGATGACCGCAAGCGCTTTTCCGGTACCGCATGGTACCGGGTGGGCTCCACCAATACCGCCAAGATTGAGCTACTGCGCTCCCAGTTGGCACAAGCCAAAGCCACCGCCAGCGCCACGGCCCGGCAGGTCCATAACCTCAACCGGAAGATGGACATCCTGCGCACCCAGCGCGATAAGGCTCAGCAGGTGCTGGACACGAAGTTCCAGGACATAGACACTGCCTCCGCGAAAGCCCGCAAGCAGGACCTGCAAGCGCAATTCGATTCCCTGGCATCCTCCCCGGAGGCCCAAGCCTTAGCCACCGCCCATCAGCACGCGAAGGAAAAACTGGAGGCTGCCCGCACCCGGCTCAACCAGGCACAGAAACACCTCGGTGACGTCGAAGGCGAGCTGAAGCGCTCGACCGAGCGCCGCTGCGTCATCGGTACCGTGCAGGAGATCGCCGACAAGGACATAGCGAAAGCCGTCGAAGAGGCCTTGCACAAGGGCAAGCGCACGCTGACCATCGATAACATCGATGCCCGACGCGATGAAGTCCAGGCTGACCTGCAGGACGCCGCCCGCGCAGCCACACGCCGCATCGAGGAGGCCAACGGCAAGATCGTCTCCGTCCTCCACGCCTACCTGTCCCAGTGGCCGGCAGAAGCCGCCGACCTGGAACCGCAGGCCAGCTTCGCCGGCGAAGGCATAGAGAAGCTGAAGTACCTACGAGCTGACCGCCTGGCAGACTTCCGCGCCCGCTTCCTGGAGCTGCTCAACGGCCAGACCATTCAGAACCTCTCCCACCTGGCCTCCTCCCTGCGCCATGCGCGCAGCGATATTGAAACGCGCATGGAATTCATCAACAAGTCCCTGGAGCGCTCGCCCTTCAACGGTGAGCGCACCCTGCGCATTGACGTCAAGGACGCCCGCGGCCAGGTGGTCCAAGACTTCCAGAGGGACCTGGATGCAGCTACCTCCCACAGCCTGGCCGAAATCAGCGAGGATGAGCACGATGCCGCCCTGCAGCGCTACCACGCCCTGGACAAGATTTTGAGCCGACTAGGCTCTAGCCACCCAGAGGATATCCGCTGGCGCAACGTGGTCTTGGATACCCGCCGCCACGTCAGCTTCATCGGCCGCGAGTGCTACCCCGACGGCACCACAGCCAATACCTATCAGGATTCCGCCTCGCTCTCCGGCGGCCAGGCGCAAAAGCTCGTCTTCTTCTGTCTGGCAGCGGCCCTGCGCTTCCGCCTGGCGGAGCCGGACCAGGACGTGCCCACCTATGGCTCCATCATCTTGGATGAGGCTTTTGACCGCGCCGATCCCACCTTTACCCGCACGGCCATGTCCGTCTTTGCTTCCTTTGGTTTCCACATGATTCTGGCCACGCCTTTCAAGCTCATCCAGACGCTCTCCCCCTACGTGGATGGCACCATCGTGGTCAATTACGACGAGCCCCTCATCAACGGCCGCCCGCAGGCACGCACGGGCTATTCGCTTATCGACGCCTCCACACTCTCCACCCCCGAACCCGAACAGCCCCGCCCCGAGGAGCCCGCCGATGCGGATGCCTAAAGACCTGCAGGTGCATGCGGAAAAGTACCTGCGCAACCACTTTGCCAAAGCGCTCGCCGAACCAGATTCGCTGCACCTGGCGTGGCCCCTGCACCCGCCTACAGCCGCGGCCGCCGCCCGCGATATCGGCACCACCCAAGACTTCATCCGCGCCTGGCAGCGCTGGCCGCACCAGGACGAAGTCATCTATGAAACTCGTAATTGGTCCCGCACGGGCCTAGGCGCCAACGATGTGCCCACCCGCGTAGTCCTCACCGGCGCTGAACGCATCGCCACCGCCGCGGGCTTGGAACGCGAGTACTCCACCGCCCGGCAGCGCGCCCAGGACATCGCCGCCGTCTTCCCGGACGCCCCGGACTTCACCCATGCCGTCCACCGCTCCTACAACCAGTGGAAGGATTTACGCGCCTATGAACTGCGCTGTCTGGGGCCGTGCCTGACCTGGCTGCGCGCAAACCCCCATTCCGGCGAGTGGGAGCGCGCCGTGCCGGTCGAAGGCGTGGACGGGAAATGGATTGGCAACCACCGCCGCCTGCTGCTGACGCTCCTCGCCCCCTTCGGTATCACGGACTTGGGCCTGCGCCGCAGCGACACCCGCCTGCGCCTGCGCTACCTCAACCACGCACCAGCACTCTCCGATATCGAAATCCCCCTCGCCAACGCTGCCGAGCTCTTCCCCGACACCCCGCCCCGGGTACTCATCGTGGAAAACAAGCAGACCTTCTTAGCCCTGCCCACGCTTGCCAACGCCTCCCCTCCCACCATCGCGCTCCTCGGCTCCGGCACCGCCGCCCACCAACTCCACGCACTCAGCTGGCTGCACCGCGCCGACATCACCTACTGGGGCGACCTCGATGCCGCCGGCTTTGCCATCCTCAACGCCGTGCGTGCCCACTTCCCCCACACGAAGTCACTGCTCATGGACACCGCCACCGTCACCGCATTCCAGCACCTGGCCGTCCCCGACCCCGGCGACGGCTCCGCCACCCTCACTCATCTCACCACCGAAGAGCAACGCGCCTACCGACTTCTCTTCACCGCGGGCCGGTTACGCATTGAGCAGGAGCGGATTCCGTTTGCGCATGCAAACACAGCAATTAGGAAAGCTTGCCCCTGACCATCAGACACCCTGAATCATATTGACTCAATTCTGATTCACGTGTTTAATCAAAGTCAACAAGGAGCACCACCATGAACATCCCCACTGACTTCGGCGAGCGCGTCCGTGCGCAGCGTCAGCTGCGCGGTCTCAGCCAGAGAGAGCTTGCCGCTATGACTGATGAACTTCTGTCCCAGCCCACCCTGGCCCGCCTTGAAAAAGGCACGGCCACCCCTACTCTCCACCACATCATGGCCCTCGCGTGGGCACTAGGCATCGATGCCGCTGAGCTTGTGGACGCCACCCCACTCTCTAAGCGCGTGCGCGTTGCAGCCCGTGGTCACGAAACCAAAGTTGAAGACGCTACACAAGCCCTTCTTCCGTATCTCCAGCTACGTGTGAACCTGGATAACGCACATGCCTAATTCACCAAGCCCTTCAAAACAAGGTGTTGAACTCGCTGCTCGTTTTCGCGCGAAGCACAAGCTAGGTGTGGGACCAGTCGATGACATCAACGATCTCATGAAGCTCGTTGATGCTGATTTCATTGTCCTCGACTTACCGGAAGACCTCGATGCACTGACGCTCCGCGATCCTGACTCGGGTGCTTTAACCGTGGGGATTGGCACAAGTAACAATCCTTTCCGCCAGCGTTTAACCATCGCGCACGAAATCGGGCACATCGTGGCCGAGGACATCACGGAGGATGGTGCTTCCCTGCAATGCGATAAGACCCTTCCCAACGAGACCCGCGCTAACACCTTCGCGCGCTGCGTCCTCTGTCCCGAGGAAGCGTTACGTGAAATACCTCAGTACGAAGATCCAGAAGAGCTTTTGTCCGTAGTTGTCCAACGCTTCCAGGTCTCCCCCTACGTAGCGGCAATCCAGCTCCATCAAGCAGGTCTCATCTCGAAAGACACTAAAGAGGAGCTAAAGAGTCGAACCGCCAAGAAGCTCGCCTCCCGCTTCGGATGGAAAGCCACGTACGACCACGCCTGCAAAATTGCGCAACTGCCACGAGCTTCCGAGAGACTCGTGGCCGATGCTTACAAGGCATACGCTCAGGGACTCATCGCACTGCCAACAGTAGCGTTCGCCGAGCAAGTAAGCCCCGAGGAAGTAGCAGACTCAATGTACGCCGCCCCGGATTCTGTCGGTAAAAACCTATCAGGTCAGCGCGATATTGAGGCCGACCTGGAAGACTTCTTCGCTAACGAGTAGGTTCACCGTGACTAGAAGGTTCATCTTCGCGGACACCAGCGTGTTGCTGAACTTCATCTGTGCCGGTGAGCAGGACCTTCTTCTCAAATTCGCGGGCAATGACGAACTCCACGTGCCTGCTGCGGTCAACAACGAGATGCACAGAAAGCTGAAGGACACCAGGTTTCAGAGTGGCTCCAAAACCTGGTCATCACTCATTGCGCATGGCCACGTGCACGTGCTTGACGACGACATGGATCGCCTCTTCAAGCACATCCGCCTATTCGCGGGTCCCCGATTCTCAATCCAAAGCGGAATGGCGAAGAACCTAGGCGAATACACCGCAATCGCTCACTGCCTGGCACTGCTTGAGGGGGATCCTTCAGTGCGTACCGCCATCATCATCGATGATGAAGAGGCCCAGGAGCTCGTACGCAAGCGACAGGCAGCTACGGTCTTCACCACTGAAGCCGTGCTTCTCCGCTGCGTGCAACTAGGCGTCCTTACCGACCGCGGCCAATCCCGCAAGGTGTGGGACAAGCTCTCAAAGTTCGACGTCCTTGCTCCTTTCGAGGAGACTCGTCTGAACAACCGCACGACCTACCGGGCGCGAAAGAAAACTAAATGACCCTCACCTGCCAGTAGCCCCGGTGAGGGTCAAGCAGCTGTACGTAATGTAGGGCTGCTTCTGCCCCTAACCATGCCTCATCTAGCCCTTTTCAATCAAGAGACGCAGTGCTTTCACCCCCAACGCCGCCTTCGATACTCAACCCGAACCGGAATCTCGTCAGGCTCTAATGGTCTGTCAGGCGTCTCGCGGATGGTATACGGCGTTATCTGCTCCGCAAGTAGTTCCTGCCGGTACATCTTGGCAATCTCTGGCTCATTCTTTTCGATATGCTCAATTAGCCGCTTAGCCAAGTCAAAAAGCCTTGTCCCCTCTCTTTCAGCCGCTATTTCCCGTTCGTACCTCCGTACTGCAGCAAAACCGCACCATTCACGCCAGAGTTCAAACATCGGCCGATAGTGCTCACAATAGACTTCCCATTCCCATCGCGCAGAAATAATTCCGTGATGCTCTCGGAGCTTAGATTTCCACTCCTTCTCTTCTTTTGCCACGACCTCAAGCACTTCATCAGGAGAGACTTCCGCGAATCTTTGCACAATGCGGACTCCACCCATGGGAGATATTTGCAGCCCTTCCTTGCAGGGGGCGGTTAGCACTCCCTCCAAAAGCACGTCCAATGGGGAATCTACTAGTTCTTCAAGAGCTTTCGGATCGGTGATTATGAAATCATCGCCGAATCCCAGTTCCATGGCTTCTCTTAGGCGGCAACTCTCAATCATGAAGCTTGCGGCTCTGTCTTCCTCTTCCCCACTTCGTTGCGTGTGAAGCCTCACCTGATAATTCACTAATTCATCAATCTCAGCGGCCTTCGCCCACGGTCCCTTAATTCGCGGCCGTGGGACCTTACGTATGGATCCGTCCTCAAGCTCTAGGGAGTACCGAAACGAGGCCTTCCCCGAAGGCTGAATGTCCACAACCCGAGCCTTTAAAGATTGTCCGACGATGGAATCGCTTTCTCTAAACGCAACTACGTCTCCAACCTCGACCTTGTCCATTTGCCATTCCTCGCTTCTCGACGCCAACTGAACACTGCCCTCTCAAAGTCTAGTGCTAATGCGTGTGGTCAGCGCCGTGCTTGCCGACGTCTCCCTCACCAATTCGACCACGCAATCCTAGGACACCGCACTTTTCTAGGACTACAGTTTCCGCTATGCACAGACTCTCTACTCTCACCCTCGCCGTCGCAACGGCATTCGCTCTCTCCGCATGCAGCGACAATGACCCGATGACGTCCGAGGCCCCAGACACCACCACCGAAGAAACAACAACGGCTGAAGAATCAGCTTCGGCAGACATCGTCGACAGCGCTTCAACCACCACCGAGGTAGACGAGGGCCCCTCCCCAACCCGCGCTGACGAGCAGCAGGAAGAAGAATCCAGCAAGCAGACCATCAACGCCAGCCAGGTCGGCGGCGACTGCGGCGTGACATCGGAGGGCGACACAATCTTCGCCGGCAGCGCTACCTCTTGTGAGTTTGCCGCAGCCATGTTTGGACCTGCCAAGAAGGCCAGCTACGCCCTCTACCAAGCAGACCCCACGGTCAATCCCCTCTACACCGCAAACATCACTGCCAAAAGCCCCGTTACCGGCGAAAGCTACCAGCTCACCTGTCAGATCGGCAGCGATCTAGCCGGCCTGAGTTGCCGCAAGCCCGACGACAACAATGTATTCGCCATCTTCACCTCAGCCGCCCACGACTGGCCGCAGCGCCTAAAGACTGCCGACTAGCTACCAAACTATTCCAGAATCAACGATGCCGTCTCCTCCGGCGGCACATCCTTCAGCTGCCGGCGCTTAACGGACCACGACGCCAGCCCCAGCACTATCCAGACCACCAGCGCGATGAGCGGAGCCGTTCCCAGCACGCCAGGCGAGCCCGGTACGAAGAGTAGCGCCAAGAACCCGATGGAAAGGATGCACCCGGCTAGCGCGAAGTACTCGTAGAACTTGTTGGGTGCAATCGGCTTGGACATTCCGGAGACCTGCCCGGTGCGCGCAATCTTCCAGGCACAGAAGCACGTATAGAAATACGCCACCGTGATGCCAGCACTGGACATATCGACGACCCACGTCAACGCCGCGCGCCCGAACCACGGGGTCACCAGGCACACCGCGCACACCAAGAGAATCGCATTGCGCGGTGCGCGCTCCTTGCCCTTCAGCTCACCCAAACGGCGCGGGACCAGGTTCGCCCGACCCAATGTAAACAGCACGCGGCTTGCCGCAGTGTAGAAACCATTGAGGCCCGTCAACACACCCGCGCTCACCGCAACGACCATGAGCACCAAGCCAGCTGGTCCCATTACCTCGCCAATAGCTGCTGCCGGTGGCCAGGCCTCCCCTTCGAAAGCATCGTGACGGGTTCCCACAGTGATGGAGGTTGCGAGCATCATCGCCATATAGATAACCGTCGCGACAGTAATCCCCCATAGCAGAAGCCCCAGCGCCTTCCGCGGAGAGAAATTGAACTCGCCCGCCAGCTGCGGAATGGAATCAAAGCCCACATAAGCCCACGGGGCAAAAGCGATGATGGTCGCCACCGCCGCAGCCGGCGGCACATCTACAGGAAAGGCGGGAGCAAGCTCCGGGCGCTCGGCGACGTAATAGATCACCATCGACGCCACAATAACCACCACCGCGAGGATCATGAGCACCACGGCGAAGAACTGGAAGCGGCCAGAGAGCGCTGCGCCCATCGAGTTCAGCCAAGCGAACACGATGATAAACAACGAGCAGATCGCTACTTCGGGGAGATAGATGGTCCACCCGGCGACGTCGTAAAGCGCACCTCGCATGACCAATTCAGGGAAGGTGACTCGGAAGACAAGCGTGACTGCGGAGGCATTCAGCGCCACCACGCACGAATACCCCAGCGTCAGCGCCCAGCCCGCGATGAACGCATGAGTGCGGCCGAGCGCCGCCATCGCAAACGCCACGCCACCGCCAGTCAACGGCAGCGCCCGGATGACAAAGCCATAACTCAGCCCGATAATGGCGATCATCAGCCCACCAATTGCAAAGCCAACGACCGTTCCCGCTAGCCCCGCCTTCTGCATCCAATCAAACGGCAGGATATAGGCACCCCAGCCAATCGCCGCGCCCAACGCCATGGCAAAGACCCACGAGGGCTTCATAGTTTTCCGCAGTGTCGCTTTCTCCGACATGTAGTTTCACTCCAGACAATTCACCTTGAGCGCCAGGACCTTGCGGACGATCCCAGCGCGCGTTTCTGGCAAGTCTAGAGATTGTTGATTAGGTGTGCTGCGGATCTAATAGTTTTGATGCAGCTTTTCGCGTCTAATTCGCTAAGCACAACCGATGTTACCCATCGCAGTGTTCTGTCACCAATCACTCGGACGCTCTACACCCTTGCCCCACCCCTAGGCGTTGGCCCAAGGGTCGTCGATTCCCAACCCCTCACGCACAGGCGCTTGACGACGCCCCCTCGTGTCATCCAAGTTCCCCCTCGCCCACTACCGGCAACTATTGCAACGTAACCTAAGAAATCACTATTCCACCCCGAAGGTTCGCTCATTCGCCCTTTCTCACATCGGGTCAAAATGCGTCCGGTAGGCGTTGTGGAAAGCTAGGAAAATCTATTTCCCACGACCGCGATATAATTAGGCAGCCCCGTTCTTTTGTTTGGAGAAAGTTTACAGTGGATACAAAGACCGAATTAGACAAGACACAAGAAAGCCTCACAGTCAAGGAATGGTCCATTCCATCGATTAGTGGGCAGCCGGTCCCGTTGTCAGCCAGACGGAAAAGCCCGACGT
Organism: Corynebacterium sp. MSK218; assembly: GCF_030232655.1. Taxonomy (NCBI): domain Bacteria; kingdom Bacillati; phylum Actinomycetota; class Actinomycetes; order Mycobacteriales; family Corynebacteriaceae; genus Corynebacterium; species Corynebacterium sp. MSK218. The sequence goes on along the minus strand of NZ_JASPGN010000002.1, from coordinate 251,549 downwards.
TGCTCTTAGGTTCGAATGGCTCGGGAAAATCAGCCCTACTCCTCTGGCTTCATGCGAACGGAGGCGAACTCCCTATCGTCAGAATAGTAGGCCACAGAAGAATTTGGTTAAAGACAAGTTCCCCAGTCTTAGATCCGAACAGTATTGGCATCCGACATTTGTCGAGATCCCGCGCCGAGCCGGAAACACGCATCTCGGCTAGTTTCGAAGACGATGAGATATCTCAAACGCTTGTCAAAATCCTAAATAATTTTCATGACGTAAACAACAGTATAGCTTCAGCTATCCGCAATATCAAAAACTCAGCCGTTCAAGCCTCTGAATCTCATTTCCAGAAACTTACGGGAATTTTCGATGCAGCCGGGCTCGACCTGCGCCTAGATTGGCACTCCAGCATTGGCATCTTTATAAATCGAGATACCGAAGGAGTAGATATAAAAGTCCCTATCAGGGATTTGTCGGATGGTGAGAAATCAGCCTTGCTACTTGGAGCAGAAATCATATCTCAACCGGCAGGAACAATTTTTCTAATTGACGAACCTGAGCGCCATCTTCACAAAAATATTACGTCGAAATTAGTTTTAGAACTAATAAAAGCGCGCCAAGACTGCGCATTTATCATTTCGAGTCATGACGAAAGGCTAGCCGAAGACTTCCTACACCTAGGATACACGTTGCTAGTCTCCTCCGGCGTGAAATGGGAGAATTCTTCCCCAGTTCGGTGGTCTTTGAAAAAGGTCGAAAAACCTCAGTTTGAAGCAATCCCGGAGTCCTCGCTCAGGGCTATTTTGGGGGGACGACAAAAAATAATCTTTGTCGAAGGCCAAGGAACCAGTTTAGATAAAAGGTTATACGAAGCCCTTTACCCTGGCTTTCGTGTGGTGCCCTCGGGAAGTTGCCGAAACGTCATCGCATCAACAAAAGGAATAGCCCACTCTAAAGATCATCACTGGCTTACTGCAATGGCCATTCTCGACAGAGACTCTCGAGATGAATTCCAGGTTGAACGCCTCCAATCGGAGTCGATACAGGTACTTTCCGTCGAAGAAGTTGAGTCCGTCCTTTACAGCAAAACCGCGGTGTATGAAATGTCACAAATCCTAGAGAAGAACTTCGGTTCTTCCGTAGGTTCTGCTATCAATCGGGTAGAGCTCAAACTTGAAAATCTGTTTTCAGATGAGACCGCTCTAACGAGATTGGCGAAGACCACTGCCGCAAAACAGTTTCACCACTCAGCTTTAGACAGCTTAACGAGCATATCGCTTTCAAACACTGATTCAGACGAAGTAACTCTTAAGCTGAGCAACCCTCTCCCGAAGGTGCTCGACAATTTGAACGCTCTTGTAGCTAACCAAGAGTGGTGGACGATTATCGAAAGCTACCCAGTCAGGGACCTCGGCGTGCCGAAGCAGATCTGCGACGCTTTATGCATCGATGAAGCCAGGTATGTGGGAGCGCTTTTGAAGCGAATTCAAGATTGTCAAGACTTCAAACTGAAAATTTTCCACATTGCCGGCTTAGACCCCAGCGCTTGTTCTCAATCGGGTTAAAGCAACACGTTTAAGGAATTTATTCGCACCGACGCCGCTTTTCCAGTTCTATGGCTCACCCTAGAGTTTCGTGGCTCTTTCGGTTTCGGAGTGTGCAGCGGCGTGTAACCGGCCCTTCCGGTTTCCGTAGGCGGAATTGGTTGGGAGCAACTATACCGGCCGAAATTAAAGGGTTCGGGCTAGATGCGCCGCTTCAAAGGGCATTCAGGTTTTGCTCGCTACCGAAAAGCGGGACATTTAGTCTAATCCCCCTACCCCAGCTGCGGCCGGTACTTCTCCATAATCGCCTCAATGTCTTTGAACAGAGCTGGGCCGTACTTCGGGTGGCGTAGCCCAAACTCCACGCTCGCTGGAATGAAGCCAGCTGGGTTACCCAAGTCGTGGCGAATGCCGTCGTGCACAACAACGTGGACTGGATGGCCCTCGGATATGAGCAAGTCGATGGCGTCAGTAAGCTGCAGCTCTCCGCCCTTGCCCGGTTCGATGCGGCGAAGCGCATCAAAAATTGCGCGGTCCAGTAGGTAGCGTCCAGTAGCCACCAGATTAGACGGTGCATCCTCCACTGCTGGCTTCTCCACCATGCCGACAACCTTCTTGACGCTATCCTCATCAGTGTTCTCGATATCGAACACGCCGTAATTCGACACGTGCGCGGGGTCCACTTCCACCGCCAGCAAAACTGAACCGCCATGTTCCTGACGCACGCGGATCATCTCACCCATGGCGGCGGTGGGCTCAATGACGTCATCGGGAAGCATGACAGCAAAGTATTCTTCATCGTCATCGAGCACGGTCTCCGCCAAGCCAACAGCATGGCCCAGGCCCAATGGTCTGTCCTGCACAACCGCTACCGGTTGAATAATCTTCGAAGCACGCTCCACCTTCGCAGCCTGCTCATCCTTACCACGGGCGCGAAGAATCTCCACAAGCTGGGGGAACTCATCAAAGTGCCGCATAACCTCGTCTTTGCTAGGCGAGGTCACAATAGCCAGCCGTGTAGCGCCTGCGCCTGCAGCCTCCCCGGCAATCATCTCAATGCCAGGAGTGTCCACGACTGGAAGCAATTCCTTCGGGACGGTCTTCGTTGCAGGCAGGAAGCGAGTACCCATACCCGCTGCGGGGACAACAACAGTGCGGACGGACGTGGAATTAGCCATATGTGAATATTAGAGGACGACGTTCCATTCTCGGGCTTGACATGGCACGACGATGTTTCCTCTTGAACGGCCGAGCTTTGCTGTGACTCCCTTTCAAAGATACCGATTGAAACTAAACCAGCCTACAGCAACTTGAAATAATCGACGGACCATGGCTCAAATGCCCTCTCATCACCTCATTTTGGATACACTGTGCGCATGAAAACCATTGAATTTCGCCTGTTGGAAAGAAATCCAGAGTTAGTCCGCTTCGATGTCATCGAAAGCAAAGATGGGGGAAAAACTGAATTAAAAGACCTATATTTTCAGTTCTCGGAGCCCATCTTGTATGGCCACGATGATCTGGCGCTCGCCTGGGCCTCCCTTTGCGGCCAACAATATGACCAAATCGTTTTCCCATCCGCTATTTCAGAAAAAGTGCACCGAACCATCAAATCGTTTACGCGCTCTGAGCTAATAGGTGAAATTGGTCAGGACCAACCTAGAGCATCGCGCTCAGGCCATATGCTCAGCTTTTCTGGCGGGTTGGACTCCATGGCCTGCTTGGCACTTCTACCAGAGGACACCAAGTTGGTTTCGATTGATTTCGGTGGTCATTTTGATCGCGAGCGGAAATTCTTCCAAGAGTTTGATCCGCTCATTGTATCCACCAATTGCCGTGACACTCATCTGACTGATAACTCCTGGGCATTCATGTGTATAGGAGCTCTCCTCACTTCGAGTCACTTCAATTCTAAATATCATACGTTCGGCTCGATTTTCGCAAGCAATATGGGAAATCCGCCTGTGCCCGGCACGTTCTCCTTGCTGTCAGCCAGTGGCTACCAAGGCGCTGACCTAATAAAGGGGCTGAGTGAAGTTGCGACAACAAAGATCGTCCTTCAAGCTTTTTCACCATCTACGATACAAAAGGCATTCGATTCCCTTGCCGGGCCAAACGATAATAAACGACTGCGCAAAGCAGCCTTAATCCGTGCAGTCTCAAAAACTGAAGGTCTACCAAACCCGTTACCGGAAACGACCCCACTTCCGGAACGGAAGCTAAAATTTGGCCGCTACTTTGCGGATGATTTTCTCTCCTTTTACATCGCACAATCCGATCCCGAAGCCCTCGGAACGTTCGAGAACATGCCTACTGACGTTGGAAACGCAATAAACGAGCTTGATCTAACTTTCATGGCTAGACTCAATACCGATTTCTGCGAACACTTACCGAAGTCTCTCCTACCCAACCTGTATGCGCGAACCGCAGACTTCGGCATCCTGCCCTACCGCAGCAACGACTGGGCAAGTCTCCAGCAGATTAAGGAAATACTAAAACCCATTCACTCAGGCGTAGTTTAGGAGTCCGTCCCGGTTAAAAAGACCCATACTCCTTCCCAAGCGTCACCAAACCAATCCTTCAACGCCAGTTACCTTGTACGGAAGGTACGTTACAAAAAGCGATTTTTGACTAGTCGGTGCAGGAATCATGACCACCTGTTGCCTTCTCATCGAATTGTCCCATTTTCCAATCACCTCACCCCGTGCCGCCGCAGACTAATTTTCAGAATCGCCTCATTCGTATGCACAAAGGAACTCTCATGCGCCGACCATCCCGCACCGGCAAAGCTCTCGTAGCCCTTGTCCTCACCGCTTCTCTTGCCACCGCGCAGGTTTCCGCACCTGCGCCTGCTCAAGCACAGCAGTTCCCGTCCTTCTCTGCGTCTTCGCTTCCCCAATTCAACGAAGAACAGGTACGTCAAGCGATCACCGCACTAGTAGCACTTGCCGCAGGCATCGGCGGTTTGGCGCTCCTCGCTGGTATCCTTCCAGGGGTCGGTTCTTCCCAAGGCTCTACGCCCACTTCCACGCCGACGGCGAAGCCAACTCCTTCCACGCAGCCAAGCACAACTGCTGCGCCAACGACCAGCACAGAGCCCACCACTACCTCAGCTAAGCCGACCACGGGTACTGCCCCTGCTCCGACCACTTCCGTGGAGCCTTCGCCTGGATACGCGCAGCACGTTGCTGGCATCAAGGACCGACTCGCCAATAGCGAGGATAAGTCACCTCTCTGGGCATGGACCGCCCCTCGTGGCCCACAACTGAACCTCCCCACCCATGAGGGCAGCGGCCAAGCGACTCACCCCTCTGTTCTCTATTTTGAGAACGGTTGGAATGGTTGGAAGTACTGGATGGCTATGACGCCATACCCAGCCAGCGATGAAGGCGCTGAAGACCCCAACGTCGTCGTATCTAACGACGGCTGGACCTGGCAGGCTCCAGACGGACTCGACAACCCTATCGATGACCAGTTGGGCAAGCCCAACCCGCACAACTCCGATACTCAGCTCATCATGGCCCCCAGCGGCGAGATGTACCTGACATGGCGCATGGTGGACCGTCCTAATGGCAAGACCAACCGGATTTTCCTGGTCAAATCGACCGATGGCGTGCACTGGTCGGAAAAGGAAGAAATCTGGTCGGGTGAGCCACAATTCATGTCTCAAGCCCTCACCTGGACTGGCGAAAACTGGCGCCTCTACGGCGTCGCCAACCACACCGGTGTTCCTAATCGAATCATCTACTTTGAAAGCGACGATTTGAAGACGTGGTCTGCTCCTCGGTACCCCTCCATCGACCCCTACGTGTCCAATGGTGAACGCTGGTGGCACATTGATGTTCAGCGCTACAACGGTGAGTACATTGGCCTCGTGCACATTATCCCGAGCGAAACTGTCCAGAGGGGCAACCTGTACCTGCTTCGCTCCAAAGACGGCATCAATTGGAAGCGCTCAGACACCCCGATCATCTCCCATGAGGAATCCGGCTACCCCAACCTCTACAAGTCCGCCCTCGTCCCGCACGGCAGCGGCGATGACCTCACCTTCGAGTTGTACTACTCGGGTTTCAGCGAAGGCCGTGCGGATTGGCGCATCAACCGTACCGTCGCAGAACGCGTCAGCGCGGAGTAAGGCCTCCGTCGGTGTATCCCCGCTCGACCGGCACCGAGAGCGCCCGCACTCTCTGTGCCTGGATGTCGTACTCGAATAGATAGGTCTGCGGCCCACGAACGATACGTAGCACCCTCGTGCCTGGCCCGCTGTCCTTGAAGGTGTACTCCACCTTCTCCTCTGGCCCAGCCACCACAACTGCGGTGAGCAACCCAAAGTCTCGGCTGGCACGTCCAAAGCCCACAGTCCACGTGTCCGTAGGTTGCTCATTGCGGAATACAATGCCACGAAGCCCTCCACAGTCTCCCCGTGCCATATTCACGTCGGTGTGCTCGAAGTAGGAAGAACCTTCAATCCCGTAACGGATGAAGACCAACTGTGTTCCGTCAACCACTGAGCGGAACCGGACGGTTTCATACTGCGATCCCACGTACTCAAACTCAGGTGCCACATTCCAGCGCTGCTCTGCGTACTCCACCTTCGGCGTAGGCTCCAAACTGTCCGCAATTACAAAAGGGCCACAGTCCGCGAAGCAGGCGCTACGTTTCCATTTCAATCCCTCCCACGCAGTGTCTTCCAAATCGAATGCAGACCACGTCTCTTCAACCTGGTGACTCACCAACCGTGAAGCCTCGTCGGGGTTATGCTCCTTTCCCCGCACCATAAGAACATTGTGTGCTTGCCGGCTCTGCGCGTAATCACGCATCTGCCCCCGCGCATAACCCGGGTGGCCAGCATCCACAATGACGTTCCTGCCGCGGTCCCAAAACGTCAGCGACAAATGGTCAAAATGACCATGTATGTCACGGGCGGGCCCAAAGCGCAGGGAATAGAAGCTCTCCGTGTTTTGTGCCCGGAGTTGCCCAAAACCTGAGCGCCCAAATACATACCCTGCGTCGTAAACCTTGACTCGTGGAATCTCCACGCCAGTCGCGCCATTCGATAGTGCAAATTCCACTGGCCCTCCGCGCACGAACTCAGGACGCCGAGGCATTGAGTCACCAATTTCAACGAATGTGCCACCTGGGGTCAATGAGTGCGCAATGAATTCTTCGAGCGGCTCCTTCTTCGCGCGCAGCGCATCTGCGCCCGGTGCCCCAAACAGCTCAAGGGCATCAACGGCGGTCTGGCGCAGCCTTTCAATATAATTCGCGTACTCCGGCGCTTGTTCATTAATGGCGCCTTCCTCGTCGATCATTACTTCAAGACAAGCTTTTGCGCGCTCTGCACCGGTGGTAAGCATCGACTCATCGCTCAGCCTGTCCCCCACCACCATCAATGCCAGTGCCTGGGTGAGCCCATGATTCCAGTAGCCATCAAAATGCTCCAGCAGCCACTTTCCGTGATACTCGATGGCCTCATGCAGCCATTCATCTTCAGGGAAAATTTCACTAAGCGCGCTGAGCGACGCTGCCCTAATCGCCACCGCATGCCCACCCCAAACGTATTCATCGTCTTTCCACTCAGGCGTTACGTGGTTCATCTCCCACCAATTCCACGCCACCGCCCATACAAACTCTGCGCCGGCTGAGACTTCCTCTGTCCACTCCGACTCAGGAAGCCCCGCCGCACGGTCCACTATGAAGTCGATCCAGTTCAGTGAGTGCAAGTAGAAACGCACTGTCGGGTGCAATCGCTGTGCCTCGATCTGGGGCCAGAACGCCTCTTCAGGCTCAAAGAAAACCGCCGGATAAGCGTGGATCACAATCATCCCGCTTAACACGCGCGATACCTTGTTGATACGCCCTAAGCCGCCAGAAATCACGACGGGCCTGCCCCTACCAGTATTAGAGTAGAGAGACATAAAGATTCCTTTCAAATTGAAGACGGCGGCAAGATCTAAATTACGGGCCTTGTACCAATGGTCACTCGAAAGCGCTGCACGATTAGATTTCAGACATCAATAAAGTGAGGCCCAGAGTTCCTGAATGTCAGTTTTCCTGCATCACTACCACCTTGCGTACTAATAAGCTCACCAAGGACGCCTATTGGAGGATTTGCTACCGCGAATCCGCGTAGTTGGCACTGGGTCTCCGAGATTCAGGTACTGTAAAGGGTTGCTTTCATAGTTGATGTCGGCAGTATCGCAATTCGGTGGTGTTACCTCAGCTTCTATTTATTCTAATGATTTTCGCGACTTTCTGGTGATTGGATGGATCGAAGCCCGTGTCCTCGTTGAGGCTTACAGCGATGCGTTCCGCACCATAGAACCCATACTCATCATCGAAGATGGTATTAATTCTTGCACAAAATTCGACGCAAAACACATCGGCGGACTGCTTTTCGGTAGATATTTAGCCATTTGGAGGACGGGGAGCGATTGAGCTTTAAAACGTTCACATCCGTGGGAGCCGAGTATTCGGTTCGGTGGTCAAAGACAGACTGGATGCGGATTTCCCACGTGCATCTCTAAGCAAGACACTTCACGGCCGTGCGCAGGAAATCGCGTTCTACACACAACTTCGCGTTCTCCTTTTTCTAACTGACGGATCCCTCCATAATTAGCCATTGCCTGTGACGCATCGCGCATGGCCTTCGTGCGGGCACGTTTGCCGAGGCCGCACTGCTTACGGCGGGATGCTTCAAAAGTGGGGAACGATTGACTCCTAGCCCTGCTAGAGCCGCGTGAAGTGAGAGACCCACATTGTTCTCGCAGAGGATACAGCATCACGTTAGAACTGTTCGGAGTACCTAGGCATGGCGGTAGATTACCTATCTTTCCACCCCAACTGGACTGAATATCGGGTGTCTACCTAACACGGGTCAGGCCCTAGCTTGCACCGCCAGCACCCGAGATCCCCCTTAAACCCCCAATCGCTAATTGATACAAGTCTAATTGCATACTTTTCCTTATCCTGCTTGACAAGAAACAACACTCTAAAACGCTACTTGATACGAATCGCTAACTAATTCGCAGGTGTTTTTAGTCATCCCAGAAACCGTTAGCGAAACATTCTCAGCTATCTCCTGGATCGGACCCCGTCTTGGACCAAACGTCGACAGTCCAATTCGCAATCCGCCCTCCAACCACTGAGCAATTCCTCCCAGATCAAACTTCACATCGTCGCCAGCCTTAGCTTCTGGAAGGTATCGAAAAGCGCCCTCAAAAGCTGTGGAATAGTTCCAATTCCCAAACTTACGGGCCCCCGGGAGATAAACGACCATAGACCGAGAATCAAGATGGGTTTTCAGGTTCCCTAACGACAGATAGATCTTTTGAACATCAAAATCGCACATTACATCGAAAATTATTTTCTCATTTTCAAGCGTTAGCATTGTACACCTCCAAGTTAATTCCAACGGTAAAAAAGGCCTGCTTTACCAATTGAATATGTTCTCCATCTACATCAAGATCGGAATATACCTTAATCTTTCGCGCGGATAGATCTTCCGAATACATTAAGGCTAGGGCCAAAATCGAATTCAGACTGTCCTTGCTACTCGATTGACTTTCAATCAACCACAAGTTGGAAGGAACGATCCTAAATTGAGGTGATGACCAATACCCACGAATACCGTCATTCGGGACAAGGGCGAGAGCGGTTTGCCGAATACCTCCCATCTCTGAACAAGAACTCGTCACGAACTTCTCGGCCGCAGCGAGGTTTGGGAGCGACCCGACGTGCAGTGTCGAACCACCCTGCTGGATATCAGTCGGTCTGAAGTCGATACAGTTGGAGTCGATGAAAACTTCGCCTTGCGGTAGCAAATCGCGGATGATGGATGCAGTTAACGGCGTAATCTTGGAATCAAAGGTTAGTTTTCCGGAAACCGATTCCAGAAAAGCAAGCGCCGAAGCAAGCCCTCTCCTTCCACCACTAAACCAAGTGGGCGCCAACTGCGTAAAAAGGAAATCAACCCTCGGATATCCGTCTTGCTCCTCTGGATTACCCTTAAATCCACATCGCTGAAACTCGTCCTGCTCAAAAGATACACGCATTCTATTCTTCTCCTACTAGGAACTCTGCCATCGCATTTTCACTAAAATTAGCGCCCGAAGAAGAGAGCTCAACTCTCTTCTCGTCTACAAGCCTTTCTTTACCCAAGGCGTTTTCCACGGTTCTTACAGTAACGTCAACCGGCCTTTCCGACTTGCCAATCCTCCGCCAGGGAATCGAAGCAGAAAACTCCGGATGAGTAGGAACATACTTCTTGTGGGTCAACTTTTCAGTCGGCTCCAACACACTGACCGAGTATTTCAACCCCCGCTGCGCCAACCGCGCCATAGTCATCCACGAACCACCTACACGATACTTTCCATACAAAAAGTTCCGACCATGGCGCACTTCCACACCCTGCGAGTATCCTTCCAAAGTCTTCACAAAATCTGACGACTTCTCATCCCATACAACTACATCAACCTCACGACGAACCAAGGAATCCGGAAGATACGGAATAAAAACTGACTCATACAGCGTAGCGCGATTCTTTGGAGCAGACTTCGTCGATTTTTCCACCAACGCCTGCCACTCACTGCGCCGATACCCAGACCACAGCCACGTCTTATCAAGAACAGCGCCGAAACCTTGGAACTGTTGATCACGATTACTAACTTGTCCCTCATGCACGCGTCTCAATATATGAGGCCGACCCGTATGGACTAAACGCACGCCTGACGTCAGCATTCTCAAAGCTCGATTATTATCGACCGCAGAAGTAAACGATTCATCATAGGAAAATGAATTAAAAACACTTCGCCTGATCATCCATGTTGGATGACCCGAAAAACCACCCTTCGCAAATGCACCTTCAAGCGTCGGCAGCGGATCATCCCAGGAAAGAACCTCCCCCGACTCATCATAAAAAGTAACGAACCCCCCAACACAACCATCAACACCGCCAGCAATAGCGGACAATGAGACCTCAAAACGATCCGGCAAGCAAATATCGTCATCATCCATGACCGCTAAAAACTCACCGCGCGCCCGCGCCCCACCAATATTCCTAGCTGCCGAAATACCTCGAGGCTCGGGAAGCCCAATATAAACAATACGAGAATCCGCGAACTCTCGAACCACCGCTTCAGTCGCATCCAGCTGTCCATCGTCCACCACAATCACCTCAAACGACTGAACCGACTGACACAAAATCGAAGCAATTGCCTCACGCAAAAACTCGGAACGCCCAGCCGTGGCAATAACCACCGAAACCAAAGGAGCCTCGCCACCACGCCAACCCGAAACATTGCGGACGACAGAACGATCATTTTCGAAGAGCTGGCGATTTCTACTATATGCTCTTGCAACAGCTGGGTTTTCTTTAGCGACTACCTTGCCAACCGGTTTGTGCCATACATGATATACGGGACAGGTTGCAAAGTCTGCCCAAATCGTTTTGGTTCCCGACTTTCTTAGCCGAGAGGTAAAGTCGTTATCTTCGTATCCATAGATTGACATGCGCTCATCGTAACCACCCAGCTTGCGCCAATCCCTCTTACTAAACAAACAAATACCATCACCCCATCTCGGATTGATGTCAGACCATGGCTGCAGCGAAGAAGGGTTTAGGTCACTGAGTGTTAATAGCTCGTCAGGTGTGTCTTGTCGCAAATATCTGACATCGAAGGCAACAGCAGCGCTATGAAGCTCAGAAATTCTATAACCATTTCCAATAGCGTGCTTCGTCCAAACCAGATCGGCGTCGGACACCAGTATCCGTTCAGTTGTAGCTTGTTCGATGCCGATATTGACTGCTTCTGACTTGTTCCATACGCCGGATTCAACATAAATCAAATCAACGTCTTCCATATCGGAGACCGCTCCTGATGCCACCTCCGGATTTTCACTGCCAAAATCCACCACAATAATGGCAGGTTTTAGAGATCCCGCCAAAATAGACTTGCATGCGCGACGCAAACGCATCCCATCTCGGTTCCTAAAAGGAATTACAACCGTCAAATTGCACATCATTCTTCTCCTACTAGGAACTCTGCCATCGCATTTTCACTAAAATTAGCGCCCGAAGAAGAGAGCTCAACTCTCTTCTCGTCTACAAGCCTTTCTTTACCCAAGGCGTTTTCCACGGTTCTTACAGTAACGTCAACCGGCCTTTCCGACTTGCCAATCCTCCGCCAGGGAATCGAAGCAGAAAACTCCGGATGAGTAGGAACATACTTCTTGTGGGTCAACTTTTCAGTCGGCTCCAACACACTGACCGAGTATTTCAACCCCCGCTGCGCCAACCGCGCCATAGTCATCCACGAACCACCTACACGATACTTTCCATACAAAAAGTTCCGACCATGGCGCACTTCCACACCCTGCGAGTATCCTTCCAAAGTCTTCACAAAATCTGACGACTTCTCATCCCATACAACTACATCAACCTCACGACGAACCAAGGAATCCGGAAGATACGGAATAAAAACTGACTCATACAGCGTAGCGCGATTCTTTGGAGCAGACTTCGTCGATTTTTCCACCAACGCCTGCCACTCACTGCGCCGATACCCAGACCACAGCCACGTCTTATCAAGAACAGCGCCGAAACCTTGGAACTGTTGATCACGATTACTAACTTGTCCCTCATGCACGCGTCTCAATATATGAGGCCGACCCGTATGGACTAAACGCACGCCTGACGTCAGCATTCTCAAAGCTCGATTATTATCGACCGCAGAAGTAAACGATTCATCATAGGAAAATGAATTAAAAACACTTCGCCTGATCATCCATGTTGGATGACCCGAAAAACCACCCTTCGCAAATGCACCTTCAAGCGTCGGCAGCGGATCATCCCAGGAAAGAACCTCCCCCGACTCATCATAAAAAGTAACGAACCCCCCAACACAACCATCAACACCGCCAGCAATAGCGGACAATGAGACCTCAAAACGATCCGGCAAGCAAATATCGTCATCATCCATGACCGCTAAAAACTCACCGCGCGCCCGCGCCCCACCAATATTCCTAGCTGCCGAAATACCTCGAGGCTCGGGAAGCCCAATATAAACAATACGAGAATCCGCGAACTCTCGAACCACCGCTTCAGTCGCATCCAGCTGTCCATCGTCCACCACAATCACCTCAAACGACTGAACCGACTGACACAAAATCGAAGCAATTGCCTCACGCAAAAACTCGGAACGCCCAGCCGTGGCAATAACCACCGAAACCAAAGGAGCCTCGCCACCACGCCAACCCGAAACATTGCGGACGACAGAACGATCATGCCTCCAAACGTTTCGATTGCGTTCCAACGCGCGATTAAAAGGTCCCTGCAGTGAAACCTTATCTAGACGTGGATGCCACACATGATAAATTCGAGATTTCATCGGCTCCGACCAAATGAATTTCGCCCCAGCCAACTGAGCTCGACGGCAAAAGTCCATGTCTTCGACGCCGTAAACGCTCAAGCGTTCGTCATATCCACCTATCTCCTGCCAAACCTTGCGTTGGAACAATAGGATTCCGTTTCCCCAGGTAGAGTGGATTGTGGCCGATGCTTCCAGCTCTTCCCAAGAGCGAACTTCGCCGTCCTCCAGGATCATTTCTGTCATATCCGGCGGGAGGTCGCGAGACTGAAAAGCCAGGACCTTACGTTGGCTTTTTTCAATGCGCATTATTGAGAACGCGTTTCTGATGGCATCAGGATGCCAAACAATGTCGATGTCTGCGCATAAAACCAACTCTCCTGAGGATTGTGAAATGGCCGCGTTCAGACAATGCGGTTTGTTCCAGTAACTCGCTTCTTGCCTGATATATGCTGCACCCAATATATTTGCAACTTTTTTAATCTCACTACCGTTATCTGAACCATAGTCGGATACAACCAGGGTGATATCGAAATCACCACTACACGCCAATAGGCTCTTACCCGATGCGAAGACCCGCTCCGCGGATCGGTTTCTTACCGGCAGAACTGCTACAAGTGTCGGGCGCACTTATACCTACTTTCTAGGGGCTGTTGAGACCTCTGCATTGTAGCAGGAGCCATTTGACCACACAGCCTTTACTGATATAGGTCCGCCTTTCGCACAGCCTTCCCCTTCGCTAGAAGGTTAATTGGTGGGTTTTTGCTTAATACATCGGGCCCATCTGTCATTCGCACGTACCCGTGCAGTTTCAATATGTTCGGGTTGAACACGTTTTTAGAACCGTCGAATCTCTATCAAGGTGCTTCCGCTGTACGACCGGCCTTTCTCCAATATGGGGCGCACACGAACCTTTAAAACTGATATACCTTTTCGAGAAGCTTAGCCGCGGGAGCAATGCTAAGCAATGCTAAGCCCCAATACCTTCAATTTTGACTTTTAGTCGTGCGGCTCCTTCGTTTGATTTTATCTGCCTCCAAGTAGCTGCTCCCATTGGGGAAGCACCTTCACCGTATCCCACCTATCCGCATAGGTTTTGGCTTCAGAGCTCGCCTCATCGAAGTCAGAGTCATCTTGCAATTCAAGGATTTTCCTAGCGGCTTCATCGCTGCTCTTCTGTAGTGCGCTAGCCCCAAAAATTCCGAGTGCCCCCAAACGCTCCCAGACAATCGGAATCGCTCCGCTACTCATACCTTCAGCGGTGGCGAGGTGAAAGCTTTCAAGCTCACTCGGTGAAAGGATAAACCCTATGCTTCGGAACCAACTTGCAACGTCAGCACCGAATCCATCAAAGACTACATGCTGAGAAAGCATAGAATTTTTCGCTATACGCGCGAAAAAATCCAGGTAAAGTTGCTTTTCCACCGGGTCCGTCCAAACGTGAGGATAATCCCAAGGCATCCTTCCTTTAATCCTCAGCACATAACGTGGATCTACCATGATCAGTCGTTCGAGTAAATCAAGCGCTCGGTCTGGACGTTTAAGAAACGGAACCATGCCCACTAAACCGAGTGTGAATCGAGCGTTACGAGTTTTCGGCCGATCAAAGTCGCAAAGATCCACAGTGTTAGAAAAGACCACAGTCTTGCTTATGTCTAGTCCAAACTTTGCAACCGCTTCATTACGGACCCAATCCGAGACGAACACCAACTTGTCTACTTTGTCCCACGCAACGTGGTCCATCCACGGACCATTGAGCTCAAATCTATGAAGCCTAGAGATAAGTCTCGTTCCCTCGGGAATGTGCTTCGAGTACCACGCCAGTGAGGGTCCCGCCCATTCACAAAAAACTGTGTCGGCCCATTCTGCGAGTTGCTTGCTGTTTTCCTCATTATGGGTGTGAAGCGTAGCCCATTTATCTTGCTGCACGTCGAACGATGGATTTCGGGTGAGGAAATCCATCAACTCCCCCATGAATTTGAGATCGTGAGACGCCACCACCACCCGCTGCGGCCGATCTCCTTTCAATGCATCCGACGTGAATAGTGCGCCCGCTCGTCCAAAATAAGACACAAACCTTTCGCGAGCTTTACTCATCGAGAAATACCCACTCGCGAGGGCCGCCTTTTGACGCGCCGCTTCTACCCTCGGTAAGCCCGCAGAGATCTTCTTCGCCACGGACTCAATAGTGTCATCGGCACGAACAAAGAATGGATAGTTTTCGCCCCAGAGTAGTCGATGGTCCTCAGTTTCGTTGACGATTGGTGCTGCACCGGCCGCACCATACTCAAGGGCCTTGGTTGAGACTTCCAGGCTCGAGTCCAATTCTGCCGTGCGCCAACCAAAGCCAAGGTCGGCCTCCATAATCTCCTTGATCGACTCGGTTCGGGGAAGCGCTCCCAGCCACGTCACACCACTGTCAGGATCAGCATGTGCCTTCTCTAGCGCGTCTCGCATTCTTCCGACCCATTGAGGGTCATCCTTTGCCCTATTGAATTTCGCCCCCACCACATTGAGATGCGCCTCAATATCGAGTTCCTTCAACTTCCGCGGAAGCTCTAACATTTCAAGCGTTCGCCACTCACGAGCCAGCTTTCCTGCGTACACAATTTTGATAGCACCTTGCTCTGTGGTCTTAGGATTTTTCTCGGCATTAAACGCATAGTCCGGAATCATCGGTGGGATAAGAAGAACTCTTCCAGCAGCTTGTGGAACCAAGGCTTCCCAATACGAGCGTGCGGCTTCAGTTTGGGCAAAAATTCGACGAGAATTCTCGGCGATGTGCCTCAGCCGCTGCACATTAGTATCGGACAGCTTCTTCGGGGGAAAGGGAAGGTCTGTGACATAGGACCACAGCACCGGCGAGATTCTCTCGTTCAAGCTGAAATCGTAGGCTGCTTGGAAGCCTCTCACTACGACAGCGGTTGAACGGGTCTCCTCAAGGAGCTTCTCCACCAATTCCGCCGCAGCCGTTGTATTAAGTGCTGCGTCGTCTGCAATGCCTTCGGGAGCATGAATGTGAATGTTTGCAATCCCATCGACTGCGCCAAGCAACGTACGGTTTTGAGGATGGTTTTTTAGCTGAATGTGGACCTCATCAAACACCCCGGAAAGCACTTCAGAAACCGACATCAGCCAGATGGAGGAGCCATCAATAACGTTTGGACTTACGTCACCGTAGACCACAACTGAGCTCATTACATCCTCTCCTCTTCTGTACCACTGAGTTCCGTCACGTCGCGCAGCAATGCTTTAAACACCGGTGCATTAATATCATCTTCCCAACCCCATGAAGAGGCGTTCTTCGATAACACTACTGTCGCACGTTGGCGAAGCTCTTCGCTGAAATGATTCGAAGTTTCACTAGGGCAGACGATAACGACGGTTCCATTTTCTTCTGCTTTCTTCATGTGATCTAGTAACTGGAGAAAACTCGCCGTTTTCTGCGTAGACAACAGACCTGCCCATACACCTCGCTCAAATTGGTCCTCTTCAATTACGAGGTAACTTGCATTGCTTGATGGTTTTCCAATTAGGTGAGGCGCTGAGATTCGCTCTACTTCTGCCAGATCATTCAAGGAATCTGCACACCGCTGCGAACCGATAAGCTCGATACGTCGAATCCACTTTTCAGAATGCGCCTTCATCAGTGCACGCAGAACGTCGGAGCTATCGCCATCCATAGTCTGTTCAGCTGCCACACGCCCAGCTGTATGCGCGTCAGGGCGCCCTACGATGTGCGATGCCGGAATTGTGTGAGGTGCAAAGACGCTTTGTACAAGGCCCCCTTCTTCACCAGTCTTTCCAGACAGTTCTCCTGTCAGGGACGACAGCGGCTCCCGCTCAGCACGCCGATTCTGTTCTTGGGTAGCTACAGAAATACTCTGAAGCTGTTTCTCTAGGCGCGAACTCCGTCGTAGAGCTTCTTTGGTGAGACCCTCCGACTTTTTACGTGCGGAAATCGACATCACTGAAAAGATAAAACCAACGATGACTGCACTAGCCAAGAGCGTTCTGTTAATAGCGCTGCTGTTCACTACAATTGCGCCGATAAGCAGTACAGCAGCCAAGGCCGCAATGATAATTAGTCCTCTACCGCGGCGAAAGTAATCAAGGCTCATGAAAGTCATTCCTTCAAACGATCTCTTGCTTAACGTATGGACAGATTTCAGACAATTCACCCAGTTTTTGGTGGCTAAGATTCAGATGGGGTTTTCGAGAATCACCATTGGGGGCCGATAATCGGCCGTGACTTCTGCGAGAAAGTCGTGCGCAGGCTGCTTATCTTCCCGACCCATGAGTTTTGCCCATTCGTGATATTGTCCCGCCACTGTATCCGTTGAGCCATCCGCGATGATGCGCCCATTTGAGATCCAGATCGCTCGGTTGCAGTTGTTCTCAATTTCCTTGATAGCGTGCGAAACCAAGAACAGGTTTCCGGCGCGCTCAAGGAGCTCGCGCATTCGGGCACTGGCCTTGGCGCCGAAAGCGGCATCACCAGTGGACAGGGCTTCATCAATCATCAGGATATCTGGTCTCACTGCTGTCGAAATTGCGAAAGACAAGCGAGCTGACATACCGGACGAATAGGTCTTCATCGGTCGTTTGATCGCATCACCGAGTTCGGTCCACTCCGCGATCTCAGGAATTTGTGCCCTTGCGTCGGACGGACTCATTCCCAGTGCCAAGCACCCCAGGTAGATATTGTGCTCCCCGGACAGATCTGGCTGAAGAGCCGGGGACACACCCATAAGCGTAGGTTGAGAGCGCGTCAGAATCCTCCCCGATGTTGGAGCTAAGCCTCCGGCAATCATGCTCAACAGAGTCGATTTTCCTGAGCCATTGAGGCCAATAATGCCGATCGATTCACCAGGTAGCGCGATGAGCGAAGCATTAACGATTGCATCAACGACAGTTTTCCCGCGACTCACGCGAGTCATACTCGCATCAGAGGAGCGGCCCTGACTAATCACGTAGCGCTTGGACACGTTGTCTACGACAACGTTCGCTCGCTCCACGTAATTGATATCGAGGTCAGATTGCGACTGCGCTGGTGGTCCGGCAACAGATGGTTCTTCTATGTGGCTCCCCGACGATTGCTCCTTGTTTTTCTCATCAGTGTCCTTCTTTTTCGTATCGAGGTACTCCCCAGGTGCTGCAGGCAACTTAGACGAGTCGAACATACTTATCCTCCGCCCTCCAGAAGAAGATAAAACCAAGCACAAAGGCTCCTACGCTCCAAGCCACAAGCTCTCCCCACGTCGCGAGACTAGGTACGGTGCGATAAATCGAAGCATCACGCACTGCAGTAAGAAAGATGTAGCACGGATTGGCCGACATGACCTGGTGAACAGCTGAATGCTCGGCGAACCTATCGATGGAAAACATCACACCGGATAAGAAGAAGAGTCCACGACTCACAAGGCCCAAAATGGTTTTTGCTTCAGGAATCTGGGCTGTAAGGCGCGCCGTGATCAGCATGAGCCCACACCCAAAAATGTGGATCAGCACAAACAGCGGAACTACGAGTATCAATGTCCATGAGGGCCACGTTCCCCACTGGAAAAGGAAAGCCGCTAACAGCGCCACGATGGCGGGTAAGACGTTATCGATCATCGACCGTAGAGTCGTCGAAAAAGGGATAGATGCACGTGGAAACTGGAACGCGCGGATCATGGAGCGCGAGGATTGCATGAGGCTGATGCCAGAATTCATCAGCCCCGTCATCATCGACATAAAGATAATGCCGATAAAGAGAAAGCCGATGAAATTCTCAATACCCCTGGAGGTTTTCAAGAGCATGCCGAAAAGGAACCCGTACAGAGCTACATCAAAGAGCGGGTTGAGAACGAGCCACAACTGCCACAGACGGTAATCACGCGTGGTTCGCAATGCCTTCGCTCGTGCATCCGCAGTAATGAAGAAACGGCGTGCCCACAGCTGCGAAATGTACTCACGTAGAGTCGGGCGAGTAGCCAAGGGGTGCAGCCCCTCTGGGTTTACTATCTGCACCCGGCCCTCATGCCGGGCAACCTGGGCATTGAGCTCTTCAACTCCACGTTGTGCAGTTTTGGAGCTTCGCCATTTATGGCGTGCCACATGCATCAGCCCTTCCATTCCTTCATCGGTTTTCGAGTGATATGACACTAGTGTGTCCACTCTCGGCCTATCAAAGGATAGCGCCTACTTCACGCAGACCGAGTTTTACTAACGAGTATTCTACTCAGACTTCCCAAGAAGTTCGTCTAGCACCCTGCCTACCTGAGCAGAATCACCCGAAGCCGTGCAGTACGTCAACGGTAACTTAGATAGCGGCGAGTCTTCGACCACGATGCCCCACACGGCTGTTCCGCTCCCGGCGTAATCGGCGTATTTCGAGGGCAAGAATGGATTGACACTGAATGCTGAGCCTTTTGTATCGGTGTCATTGACCACCAAGGCGTCAAAATTCGTGGAAACGTTAAGAAACTCCAGATAGCGAACGTAACCGTTGACCCGTACATTCGCAGCCGCCGGACTCCCCCAAAACTGCCGCTTCAGCTTTTCCGGGTTCGAGGTGAAGATGTGCAGGACAAACTTCTCGCGTTGTCGATGTTCCGCAAGTGCGGTCATGACATCTCCTATTCCGCGATTGGCGTAGAAATTTCCGAAGTAAGCGATATTGATGCGTTCCGGATCGAGGGTATAGTCCGACTCCACCAACTGATACATTTCCGCAGTCGGGACTGCATGGTGACGGATCGTCGATTTCTCGCGAACGAAAAATTGAAATTCCTCCGGGTAGCGCTGCAGCATCACCTGCCGTTGATTGGCATTGGTGAAAATCACCTCATCTGCATAAAGAAGGGTGACCAGCTCGGTGAGCTCGAAGTGAGTTGTGTACGAGAGTCCCGGCCAGTCAGAGCGCTCGACCATGTTCCGCAGTTGATGAGTTGTGATACCCCTCGTTAGCTCGCCCGGACGGGGCGTGCCGTCCACACCGACGCTCAAAGGATCGGAGAATTCTGCTTCCCATCGCGTCCCCGGGTGCTTGTCTTTGAACAGCGCAGCGGCGACGTGGGAGCCAGACCATAGAGCGCGGGAGTACATCGACTCATAGTCGTCCTGTTTTCTAGCCCGTTTGCTTGCTTTGCGTGCCGCCTGGCGTGCGTAGGAGCAAATCGCTCCCCAATGCGCGAAGGAGGGCACGACATCGATCTCCTCGGCATGGATCAGGTAGGGATCGACAATCAACCTGGTTGAATCATCACGTCCGCGAACGCGCTGCATATTGGCATAGAAGACGTCAACAAGCTCTGCCTCATTCCTGATCACCTTCGCCGTCACATTGGCTGAGGTGTCAGCATAAGGAGGGAAGCAATATGAAAATACCAGGCGGCTGGCTCTGTCCTGCCGGAGGTTCTCCCAATTCAAACCTGGAACGCCGACATCTATGGCGGTGTCAATTGCGCGCTGCACCTCGCCCGGGTGTGCTGTGAGATAGTTCTCCACGAAGCCGAACTGGGCTTGCTCAAGCTTTTCTAGTGCGCGCTGCTTGCTGTCTGCTTCCTTGATGTCTCGAAGCTTGGCAATGCATTCCAAGCGCTGCACCACGTTGAAATCGAAGCTCTCTCGTTGGCGTGAAACCGAGTCGGGGCGAATTGAGCGCACGTAGGCAGCCTCCTGCCCCGCCTTTGGGGTGTGAAGAAGCAGTCCTGGGTAGCTGAGAAAGTTCGCGAAATACGCCACATCCTCGCCAGAGCGGAGTGACTCATCGTAGCGGTAGCGCTGGGCTAGTGCTGTCGGAATGATTTTGCTGGCATTGAAGCCAAGCGCCCACGGCGCGGTGGCAACTGGGACCGCCGTACCGCGCAACGTCGCGATGCGGGCGTTGAGGGAGTTGTCCTGAGTAGACGCTCCGTCGGTGGTGTCGACGATGGGCAAGAGAGTGATAGCGCCGTCGTCGGCCTTCTCAAGGCCAGTTTCGAGATAGTTTGGTTGAACGGTGTCATCGTCATCGAGAAAGGTGATGAAGCGGCGGCTTGCGGAGGCGATTCCAAGGTTGCGGGCGCGTCCGGCACCGGGAGCCAGGCTGCACAGCACTCGAATGTTTAGCTCAGGGAAGCGGGCCGCCAGGCTTTCATGCGACGTGATCTGCCTAGCCTCTTTGTCTGCAACAGAAACTCCTGTGCCGTTGAGGATGACGAGGACCTCGATGAGGTCTTTTCTCAAGCTTTGCTCCGCAAGGGAGGCAAGAGCCGAACCGAGGTTTGTGGCTGCAATGTCCCCTGTCATCTCTGCTGCGTCGGCGACAAAGGATGGGATGACCACGGATATGCCAGGCAGGAGGTTGTTCATCGGATCTTCTCCAGAATCTTGTACAGCATGATCACCGCGGAACCCGGGAGGTACTTCTTGAGTGGCTTAGCCAATGGGGTGATACGAGAGATCACAAGGCTTCTCAATGACATCTCAGGGGCAACGACGTCGGGGGATTCCTTGAATTCGACCGGAGCTGTAGCAGCCTTAAGCCCCTGCACCCAGTCCTCGCATGAGCGGTCGTGCTCGGAAGCAGGACCGATGCAAACCTGTATCCAGTTCTCGGTGAGACGGCTACCTGTAATCGACAGATCGTGACTGTCTTGTGCCAGCGCTATCTGCTGGAGCCGCTCCGTATCCGCCCGCGGGGCCCAATACTCAATGTGGTGACTCTTCGCCGCATAATCGCGGAGGATGAGCAAAGCCTCATTAGCATCGGTATCGACGAGAACGAGCGGGAGCTCAGCGACATCAGCGAGTTGTTCCGCGGCAAAGCAGAACGTCACTGGGGATGTAGCCGGTGGGAAAGAAAAAGGTTGTTCGGAGGACTCCAACAACATGGCATAGGCGGAATCCAACGGCTGAAACCCGTCAAGAGAAGATATGCGCATCGGTGAACCTATTCTCCTGGCCTATGGCTCTTCGTGCTGGTTGTTCACGGCATAGACGATGTCCAGGAATACCTCGGGGACAACCTCATCGCGCTGGGTGGCGACCCACTCGCGCCCAGAAGGGGAAACGGTGAGTTTCGAGCGGTCGTCGATAAGCGCTGCCCATGCCGCAGCGAGTGCTTCCGGGTTCTCCGGAGGAACAACGACGCCCGCGCCGAGCTCTTCAATGAGACGTGCTGCCTCGCCCTGGACCACCGCAGTGGTGTGAACGCCCAACGACATCAGCTCGTAGGTCTTCGATGGAACCGTGCGGTTGAGCGGTTCCCAATCAGTCAAGTGCACTAAGGCAGTATCGGCCCACTCGTAGATGCTCTGAAGCTCATCGGCTGGGACTCGATGCTCAATGGTTGCGTTGATATCCAGGGATTCAATCGTGGCCTTAGTGGCGTGCCAGGTTGCTCCATCGCCTACGATGCGCAGGTTGATGTCGTAACCGCGGTCTTGTGCAATCTTGACTGCCTTCACCGCATTGTCGATCTTCTGCGCGCGTCCCACCGTTCCGGCGTAGAGGATCTTCAGTTCTTTGGAAGACTGCTGTCCTTTGTCGCTGGCGAGGAACTCGGTCTTGGGCGGAAAGACGTTACGCACCGTCCGGATGCGACGAGCACCCGCCGCTCC
Source organism: Corynebacterium sp. MSK218 (assembly GCF_030232655.1). Classification (NCBI taxonomy): domain Bacteria; kingdom Bacillati; phylum Actinomycetota; class Actinomycetes; order Mycobacteriales; family Corynebacteriaceae; genus Corynebacterium; species Corynebacterium sp. MSK218. The sequence continues at coordinate 229,067 of NZ_JASPGN010000002.1, read as the reverse complement.
CCTACGGGCATCGTCTTGTTCCATGTGCTCGGTGAGATCCTGTGAGGTTGTCATGATGCCATCAGCGTGGTGCAGGGCATGGTTCATGGCGCACTCAGTGAGTGCCGTGAGCAGTTGGAAGGGCCCCTTGGTCAGGATAATCTCACGAATAGAGCGTTTGCCCGTTCCTGAATTCCAGTCGCCTTTTTCTTTCAGCAGCTCCGGCCACGCATCACGGAGATCGATGATGTAGGGCGTGTGGAGAATTCTGGCAACGAACTGCGTAACGACAGCCGTGGGAAGAGCCGGGACGGTGCCAATAACCAGGTCTGGATTGAAATTCTTGAGCTGCTTGCGCTTGGTCACTTGCATGAACAACATTGAGCCAGCTACTGAGGCTTGGTTGAGAATGCGGTGCGTCAGTGAGGGGCCGGCTGGAAAGAAACCAGAGCGCAGAATCTTCTCGCCGGACTTCCCAGTTTCTAACTCGTTCGCGCCGAGGATGTTCTTCCGCGAGAACCACTGCTTAAGCCCGAGGCGGCGCTGATAATGCGGTGGTGGAGCAATGACGAGGACTTCATGCCCGGCCTGGACAAGGATTTTGGACAACCATGACCAGCGGCGCTGCGGAACTCCATTCTCGGGAGCCCAGTATTGAGAGAGAACGAGAATCCTCACGCTTCGTGCTGCCTCCTGGCTTTCAAGTGATGGTGAGTGGCTAGTCTAACCGCTTAATTTAGCGCCAAATGCCCTTGGTATCGATGACAGTCTTGCCGTCGAGTAGAGATTGATCAAGATCGACGAACTGTCGGTGGTTGACCAGAAGAAGAATGACGTCGGCAACCGCAATGGCTTCCTCTGTATCCTGCTTTGTCAGGTTTGAAAGGTTGCTCAGCACCGGTGGCAATGTCTCCACATTGGGCTCGACAATGCGGATATCTAGCTGCGGGTTATCAACGCCGAGGCGTTTGACGATTTCGAGGGACGGCGATTCACGCAGGTCATCGATATCGTTCTTGAAGGCGATACCGAGGGCCGCAACGACGGGATTATCCTTGCCTTCAAGGGCCTTGAGAACTTGGTCGATGACCCACTGCGGTTTTCCATCATTGACGTTGCGCGCCGTGTGGATGAGTTTTGCTTCTTCGGGTGCAGCGGAGACGATGAACCACGGGTCGACGGCGATGCAGTGTCCGCCCACGCCCGGCCCGGGCTGCAAGATGTTGACGCGGGGGTGGTGATTGGCCAGCTCGATGAGCTCCCAGACATCGATTCCAAGGCGGTCACAGATCAGGGAAAGCTCGTTAGCAAAGGCAATATTGACATCGCGGAAGGAATTTTCCGTAAGCTTTGCCATCTCAGCGGTCGTAGCGTTGGTGAGAAGCAGGTCTGCGGTGCAGAAGGTGGCGTAGAGGTCTCGAGCGAGCTGGGCGCCCTTCGGGGTCAGGCCGCCGATGACGCGGTCATTGTTCTCCATCTCCTCCATGATCTTGCCGGGAAGAACGCGCTCTGGGCAGTGGGCGACAAAGATGGCATTCTCATCCTCGTCATTGAGGGACAGGTCAGGGCGCAGCTCAATGAGATGCTCGGCCATATCCTCCGTGGTCCCTGGAGGTGAGGTGGACTCGAGCACTACAAGTGCTCCGGGTTTCAGGTAAGGAGCAAGCGCTTCGGATGCCGCACGAATGTACTTGGTGTCTACGCTGTGGTCCTCACGGAATGGAGTGGGAACACAAACAATGTAGGCATCGGCATCGATCTGTTCCGTCTGGGCCGATAGAGTTCCCTCCTCGACGACTCGTGCAAGCAGCTCCCCGAAGCCTGGTTCAAAGAAAGGCACCGTGCCGGCGTTGATGCTGTCCACGGCATCCTGATTCACGTCGATGCCGACTACGGGGATTCCCTTGGAAGCTATGAACGCGGCGGTGGGGAGGCCGATGTAGCCAAGGCCAACGACGCTGACCTTGCCAAAGGCACGGGAATCGGTTTTGTTCGGAACCATGTCCGCCTTTCTATTAAATCGCTGCCAATTACGGTAGCACGGTGACGGTTACCTGCTTGCGGTCGAATGGGCCGATGTCGGTGTTTTGTCTCAGCCCATACTTCATTCCTGGATCCCCTGAGTGAGCGTTTCCCAAGTGTGTAGTGTGTGCGACTACAGTAGGCAGCTATGGCACTCAGGAGAAACTACGCGCGCTACGGCGCTTCAACGACTTTTTTCGACTCTGTCGAGGAGTTTCTCAATTCATCCGTGCCCGCCAGCTCTTCCGAGGAAGCTGAGGCCATTTCGATTCGCTACGGCGCTGCATTCATGGATGTGCTCGTTGAGGATCGCGGCGCCGATACCACGATCGTGTTGTTTCACGCGGCGATCAACCTGGCGCAGACAACTCTCCCGGTCTTCATTGGGAGGCAGATGGTTGAAGGCGTTGACGCGAACATGGTGTACATCTCCGATCCATCACTCGACCGAGGCACAAATATTGGTTGGTTCACAGGGGATGAGACGCGACCATTTCAGGAAGACCTCACTTCCTGCCTGACTCATATTTTCGCTAGCTTTTACCCTGATGTGCCTATCGAGGACCTGGGAAAGAAGGCAATCTTCTTCGGCGCATCAGCCGGTGGATTTGCCGCACTGTATTTCTCGCGTCGCTTTCCCGGTTCATTGGCCGTGGTGTCTAACCCCCAAACCCATATTGGGCGCTACTTAGAGCCGCAGGTAAAGGCGTACCGCAAGAAGTGTTGGAGTAGCCGAAAGCTTTCCGAGACCACCATGGCCTTCGATCTGGTTACTGAATACGGCAAAGGTTTCGATAACTACGTGGCTTACCTTCAGAACGAGGATGATGAGCTGCACTACACCCACCATTATCTACCTTGGTCCAAGGCAGTGGCTGAACGCACGCAGCAGTGGAGGCTTCTCCTCGGCGATTGGGGCGAAGGTCATGCCCCTGCTCCACAGATGCTTCTTACTGGCATTCTCGGCTACGCAGCATCGCTTGCTGGTGATTGGGAGCGACTCTTCGAGGATGAGGTGTTTGCCAACTCAGACTAGGGCCGCCCCTAGTTGCGCAGCTTCTTTTTCAGCTGGTCCAAGCGCGCGATGACTTTATTGGCACGGTCTTCCCCAAGAACGCTGCGCACGTTAGACACGATGCTCGTCCGATTCTGATAAACGCTGTCGATGGCTTGGTCAACAAGCCCACGCACGCCTTGGCTTCGCGCCGAATTCCAGCTCTCCTGACTGACGAAGTGCGCGTTCCCGCCTCGCTGTTGAATTACGAGTTTTTTTACTTGGACTCCCTCGGCTTGCTCGCTTTGTGCCAGAATACGGAAGCCACGAAGGACGTAGCCGTGCTCCAAATGAAGGCTCACCAAGGTTCGAAAAGTGCCACTCACCGTGGGAACGTACGCGAAATGCCCGATGCTTGGGTTATTGGAGGCAGCAAACCCCTCGACTGACTTGTAGGAGGGAACGCGTCGCCCACGGGAATCTTCGATCCACAGGCTCACAAGGAGCTCATTATCGAGCTCATCATCCAACTCGCCGTGGATGACGAAGCTGACATCCCCGCTGGCAGGCTGAAGAAGGTAGTGCTGGCCGCTGCCAACGGTGTCATCAATACTTAGCGATGTGCTCGTGCTCTGCATCTGCTTGGCAACCGAGGGAAAGGCCGACTCAAGGGCAGCTACATCCGTAAACGGAGGGAAAGCCGCCATGTTCTCCATGAGGCGTGCCATGACCACACCTGGCTCATGGCGCATGGCGTTGTCCTGGCCCGCGTGGATCGCACGCAAGTAGCCCACCTGGGAGGCGTCCAGAATCACGGGCGCATAGCGGTCTGATTTATCGTGTGGCCCGCTTTGGGGTTCCACTACGGTTCCGTCTTCCTTCACGGAGCAGATGGACATCAGACCCATCGAGTTCATCGGTGTGTGGGCCCCGCGCAGGTGAAAGAATTGGCCATCCACATAGACCGCTTCAATACCGAGGGGCAAACTAACGAGCATACCTTCAAACTCCGGCTTGATATAGGGCGCGGTGGTCTGGAAATAATGAGCGGACAAGACATCATCGTCGTCTAGGCGGTAGCGACCGAACGTGCCCTTAAAGCCAGTTGCTCGGACGTAGCGACGCACCGCTGTCCACCCGCTATCACCATCAGGAAGCTCATCGAGGTGCAAGACATCGAACTCGTCCGCTGCCTCCTGCAATTGTGCTTTGAACTTCTGAGGCAAAGACTCAGAGAAGGAGACAACGTGTTTCACATCGAAGCCTTTGGCGGCTTTCGCAAGTGTTGGCACGGTGTGGTTGAGAAAAATGTCCGTGCGTAGCGACAGGCGCGCATCGTCGTAGAGGTAGTCGCGGTATTCATCTTCCGAGAACCCGGACTCCTCGTTGCTCGCACGCCACGACGCCGAATCGGGGACGAAGAGACTAAAGCGAGTGTGTCCAACGAACATGAAGAAACCTCTACCTCTTCCCTGCGAGTGATATCTGACGGACAGTGTAGCTTTGCTTGGAGGTGGGCCTGTAAGGCGCCACACTGGACCGCTTGAAAAAGCGGGTTGTTCTGGCGATTTGTAATCATCACTGCAGACCTTATATAGTTACATCTCGTTGCAGCGAGCAAGGCTTCTTGCCCAAGCAACCCACACATATTCCTCCATAGCTCAGTTGGCAGAGCATTCGACTGTTAATCGAAGGGTCACTGGTTCGAGCCCAGTTGGAGGAGCACATAAATCACCTCCATTAGTTTACTTTTGCTGACTGGTGGGGGTTCTATCGTTTTTCGATTTCCCGCCCCGGATTCTAGCCCTAAGGGGCATACGTCGTAGGGTCCGCTCGCCTGAAAAGGGCGCACGGGACTGCCAACGTCACGCGCGGACCCTACCGCACATCGACGAGAAAGCCGCGCACGCACTCTACCCACCACAAGTAGTCGGGCATGCTCGTGGACCAATTTACGCGCGACTTACCAGCATAAACCCAAGTAACAATAGGGTGTACCCGAGAGAAGCATTTACATACTATAGCTAAGGAAATCGAGATTAGATATCCTCGACTTGAAGACCACTTGAACTAAGGAGTGCCAATGTCTGATGATTGGAAGCGCATTAATGGAACCGGATGGATTCCCCTGGAAGGCTTCGGGAGAATCAATCCTCGACGGGACAATGAGGGGGACGCTGGCCGGACATTCTTCACCGCTATGACAGATAATGGCGAATACGCTCGGGTGCTTGGTGATTGCATCACCGGCGGCCCTGAAACTTGGTCCTATGAGCTCGACCAGCCCTTCTATCTTTCGGATTCAACAGGGAAAACGTGTGTGGAGGTGGAGATTTCCCTCCTAGAGGGCGGGAAATATGGGATCCGGTTCCGCCCGGGGCAATGGCCACAGGCAAGTGGCGGTGCCTGGTAAAAGGTCACTGTCAACAATCCTCTACAGAATGGGCGCACGTCCTTCCAGATTACCGAAGACAACCTCCGCGCATCCATCACTCAGCCAGCTGCTGGCAACTCCCAGTGGGTCTACACCATGTAAACCCCAAAATCAGGAAGCTGATATCCTAACTCCCCGCCTTATGAGCGAATGGTGAGGTAATTTCCCCCTGGCGGTTTACAAAACGCTAGGGGAATTATTCTATCCCCACCCACGAAAGTTCGCCCCCTATGCCAGACCATAACAAAGCCCCTAAAATCCTGGGGCAAGGATCGCCATTATCGCCGCCTGATCAGCTCCAAGCCGCGACGTGGCAACATGACACCGAGCATTTGGAACTCATATGACAACTGGAATACATGGTTCACGCTGAGCAAGAAGGAGCGGAATTGCTCCGAGCAGTTTTGGCCAACAGGCTGATTACACCCAATTGACTTGGAACTCCTCCCAGTTAATTGGGCCCAGTTGGCTTAAGGGACATTTCACGTGGGTTTTCTCCCCACATATCTGACGTCCAGCCCCCCTAAATGCGGCCTGCGAACTCGTGCTCACCTTCCAAGCTTCCACTAAACTGTACTCATCACAACGAGGTGCCCCATCCACAACGTAACAAGATTTCAAGCAGCAGAAACCTAAGAGGGACAATGACGACAGTACGAGTGACCATTGAGCCGGCTGTGCTCGATTGGGCAATTGAACGGACGGGTCTGAGTCTCGACGATCTGGTGAAGGATTTTCCGCGGATTAGGGAATGGGTTGAAAATACTTCGCAGCCAACTCTGAATCAGGCGCAGGACCTCGCCAAGAAAGCTAAGATTCCTTTCGGCCGTCTTCTCCTGCAAACCCCGAGCGAGCCTAGGATTTCCATTCCGGATTTTCGGACGGTTCGAAATCTCTCCCTTGAGACTTTCAGCCCTAACCTTGAGGAAACCTTGGCCGCTTCGGAATCCCGCCTTGACTGGTACGCCGATTTCGCCGAGGAAGAGGGCGTCGATGGTCCTCCATTCCTCGGATGCGCTGATACTAGTAAAATCCCAGAAGCTATAGCCGATAGAACAAAAGAAATCCTTGGGCTCGCCATAGACACTTTTCTACAAGGCCCTGACAAAGTGAAGACTCTCTGTTCAGCTCTTGAGGACTCTGGTATTTTGGTGTCTCGCAATTCAATTGTCGAAAGCAGCACCACCCGTCCGCTGAGTATCGACGAGTTTCGTGGGTTCACGCTTATCCAAGCATCTTATGCTCTGATATTTATCAACACCCGTGACAGCAAGACAGCCCAGCTTTTCAGCCTTTCGCACGAACTAGGACACGTTGTTCTAGACCAGCCCGGAATCTCAGATCACGGGGAAAGTCGCGATATTGAGCGTTGGTGCAATCGATTCGCTGCAGGTTTCCTTGCCCCAGCGCCGCTCGTCTTGAGCACGGTTTCGCCACGTGATTCCCCATTCGATAGCATCAAAACTCTTTCCCGCAAGTCAGGGATGAGCCAAGAAGCCGCCCTGTGGAGACTGGTCCACCTCAACGTCATCGATAGGAATGAAGCTTCCACACTCCTTCCTCTCGTTGCAACACAGCCGGTTCAAGCCACGGACCCCTCGTCACAAAAAGGTGGCCCGGCGCGACACCGTGTGGTGAAAGCCCGCGTGGGAAATCGATTCTTCGATGCCGTAACCTACGCGGCTGTTGCAGGGAAAATTCCACAGAAGGAAGCTGCTCAACTCCTTGGATCTGCAACTGCTGACAGCCTAAGTAAGCTCATTGCGCACTCCCCCTCTGCAGAATGGAGGGCCAGTTAGCGTGTATTTGATTGACACGAACTTTATCGGGACAGTGGCGTCTGTCTATCCACGCGATGTATTTCCTTCTCTGTGGGTTCAGCTCGAAGAACCGATTTTCAGGGGTGATTCCTACTTCCATAAGACCGTCGATAAGGAAATGAAAGAGTGGAAGGATCCAACTCTCGATTGGTATCTGAAACACATAGATCCGCAATACATCGTGAGCACTGATGACAATGAGCTTGCGCTATATACGGATGTGGTTCGCTGGGTCGCGGACGAACGTCAACCCCGGTACAAGGACAGAGCTGTCAATGTGTTCTTGGATGCAGCGGATTCATGGCTAGTGGCTTCCGCTCTCAGGCACGACGCAACCATTGTGACCAACGAGGTACGTACAGCCCCTGATTCGAGGAGACACGTCAAAATTCCTGATGTAGCCGATCATTTCGGGGTGCGCTGCATCGGCCTTCTTGCCTTTCTACGGGAGATGAAAATCAGCATATAATTGGCTTCTACCGCTTCACCACGTGCACATCCACCCCGCCAAAAAGGCTGAAGCAGTTCACCACGACTTCTGGGGCGCTGGCGGGTAGGTCGGCGGGGTCGATGGCTCCCTTTTCGACCTTGATGTCGTGGCCGCCAAAAAGGCCAATGCCGCTGACGCGGACACGGAAGCCTTCAGGAACCCAGACATCAACGCCGCCGAATACCCCGACCGCTTGGATCGTCGTGACGTGTTCTTTGAGGGAGGCTCCGCGAAAGTCCACGTCAGTGCCGCCAAAGATGCCCATGGTGGTGTGATGAGAAGCGATGGGCGTACTACGCACCGTGGTGCCGCCAAAGATGCCGAGGGAGAGGCTCTTCGCGCCATGAACGGCAGGCTCAATCTGGGCCAAGGCACGGCTTACTACTGGTTCGTTCCCACTGTTGACGCGGGCAGTGTTGAGCTCATGGGAGCTCCGCTGTGTAACCTCATGGCCACCAAAAAGTACTCTTTCAGGGTTGTCGAGGAGGTCTGATACAAGGTCAAGCAACTCACCACGGGTTACTGCTTCCGCACAAGCATCAGAGCGTTCCTCAAACTCGGTAACGCTGAGTTGTCCCACAGACATCGCATCAGCCAAAATTTGTGAAGTCGTGGTGCGCTGGGGGGTTGTGCATTTAATGTCGCGTGGTTCCATACCTTCATTTTACCTAGTGCCGAGCTGTTCAGCGCGAGAAAAAGAAGTGGTCTCTCCCCCACACTGAAACAGGTTAAGCACCAATTTCCGGAGAAAAGTCTGGAAAGCGCTTCCCTATTCCAAGGAGCTCAGCAATGGCTGCCACGGCGCGTTGCGCCCCCTTGCCATCGCCGTATGGGTTTACGGCATTAGCCATAGCGTCGTAGGCAGCAGCATCATCAAGGAGCAGTTTCGCCTCTGCCACGATGAGGCTACGGTTCGTGCCCACCAGCTTCACGGTGCCGGCTACAACAGCTTCGGGGCGCTCAGTGTTCTGGCGCATGACCAGCACCGGCTTGCCCAAAGCCGGGGCTTCTTCCTGAACTCCGCCCGAGTCCGTGAGGATAATTGTTGCACGGTCTAGAAGCTTGGTGAACTGGTCATAAGGCAGCGGATCCGTGATGATGACGTTAGGCAAGGATTCGACCTCCGGAAGCACGGCCTCACGGACTTTGGGGTTGAGGTGCAGGGGCAGAGCGAAGTTGATGTTCGGGTAGGCCTCTGCCAAATCCTTAACAGCGCCGCCGATTTCCTTCATGGCTTCGAGGTTCTCGCGGCGGTGGGTGGTGGCAACGACTAGGCGCTTGTCGGATGCTGCGGCCTCCTGGAGTACTGCATCTTCAAACTCGGTGTCCCAGCTGGCAGCCTCAAGAAGCGCATCAATTACCGTATTGCCTGTCACCGCGATGTCCTTGGAGCGAACGTTTTCGCGACGGAGGTTCTCCATGGAGCCTTCCGTGGGAGCTAGGTGTAACTTGGCCACCTGGGTAATGAGCTTACGGTTGGCTTCTTCGGGAAAAGGCGAATCAATATCGCCGGTGCGCAGGCCAGCTTCGAGGTGCACGATTTTTACACCACGGTGGAATCCCGCAAGTGCAGCTGCCATGGCGGTGGAGGTATCTCCTTGGGCAATGATGACGTCGGGCTGTTCGGCATCGATAACCTCATCAAGGCCCATAAGAGCACGAGAGACAATCTCATTGAGGCTCTGCCCGGGCTTCATCAGGCGCAAGTCAAGCTTCGGTTCGATGCCGAACATTGTGTTGACCTGCTCCAGCATCTCGCGATGCTGGCCGGTAGAAACGGCAATAGATTCGAAGCGCTTGTCTTTGTCCAGAGCGGAGATGATGGGAGCGACCTTGATGGCCTCCGGCCGGGTGCCGTAGATGGTCATGATTCTAGGACGAGTCATTGTTCTCCTTGCTCTGAGAAAAATGGAGATAGTCCGATTCTTCCATACAAGATGAAGCGGGCTGAATTCCCTTCGCGGGGACTAGGTGTAAGGCTAGGCGTAAGGCACCGAATATTGTGCTCAGCGCCAATACTATGAGTCCACGTTTACCGAACCATCTGCGTTGATGGTCACCTGCGCACCCAACGCCTTCACCAGGTTGATGCGCTGCCACGAGCCGGAGCTGCCCTGCCAGTCCAGTGGGGTGCCGGGCGCGGTGGCGGTTTGACGGAGGACGTCGGCGCGCTGTTCGTAGTTGAGGTTGGGGTGGGCTGCCTCAAGGAGAACGGGCGCAGCTTTCGGGACAATCATGGGCGCGTCCGGGTGGTAGATGGTGCTCAATCCGTAATCGGCCATAGGTTCATACCGCTCGGCGGCTTGGGCAGCGGTGGCATAGGTGGTGCCGGCCGCATTCTGTTCGGACACGAGGGTGGCGATGTCCTTGCCGGTGCGCCACTGGATCTCAGCGCGGATTTCGGCCTCGGCTTGGCGGAGGGCATCGCGCATGCGGGGATCGTTGAGGCGGTCTGCGGCAGCGGCAAGGCCGGTCATGCGGCCGCCGATGACGTCCAGGGGCGAATGCACGCCCATAACCACGCGGTGATTGCCTGCCTCAACCCCGCGCAGGGCCAGCTGCGGGCCGACCTCCGGGAGCATGGTGACTAGCAGCGTGGTGACCCACACCGCTTGGTTAGTGTGGCCGGAGGGAAAGGCTGGGGAATCCAGGTAGTAATTCTTCCTGCCGTCGTTGTAGCGCTTGATGCGGTCCGGAGCCTGTTGGAAAGGACGGGCAGCTTTGAAGTAGTGCTTCTCGGCAAAGGTGGAGCTAGCTAGTCCACCCGCGCGGGCGAGGTAGCCGTTGCCCAGCAGGTATTCGGTCTTGGGCAGGCGGTGCTCAGCCAGGGCATCGCGGAAAGCCTGGCCAAGCTCAGGGCCCATAGCATCGGATACAGCGGCCATGACGCCATCGGTGTCCGCGGCGGCGTCGCGTTGGGCGCGGGCGATGAGGGTGGCGTCGCCAGCCGCGGCGTTGTTGATGGCCACGGCTTTATCGAGGTCCTCGGCCATTGTGGTGGGGTTGGTCTTGATGTCGTCATAAAGCCGCACCACTTCCCAGTACACGCCGTACTGATAGGACGAGACATCGCTGGGAAACCCCACGAGGTAGTCCGGGGTAAAGGGCCGGGGTGTGGGTGCGCCAGGGTGCTGTACTGGTGCTTCACCGGTGCTTGAACCCGTCATGGGGTCTGCGAGCGCGGGGATGGTGAAGGGAAGGTCGGCCGCCAAGGCTGTGGGCGGGGCGGAGGTGGCCACCAGTACGGCGGCAATCGGGGCCGCCAGCGCGCGGGAAAATGTAGGCATAAGGGATGTCTTACACCTTGGAGGTGTCCGCGACGTGACGGGAAGGTAAACGGCGATGGTGCGCCACTAGTCTTCCGCGGCGCTGACCTCGCGGATTTCCTCCGGGCAGGCAGCGCGGGTTTCGGCGGGGTTCAGGCTGGCGGTGAGAAGTGCCGCCATGGCCACGGCTGCCGACGCCGCATGCGTTCTCTTCGAATTCTCCACACATTTAACCTAACGTGAGGTGGGCCGCAGGGGAAGTCCTCAGCGGAAAACTATTCTCCACTCCCCACATAGCCTTACTTTGCGGGCTCGCGGCAGGTAGGCTGTGTCTCAGACGTGTACGTGCCGGCACAGCCGTCTGCGCGCGTACTGTGAACGCTGATGTGAACGCCACCGCTGGTACTCGTTGCCGGCTGAAGAAGGGGATGACTAGTTTCCGATGATCCAATTTGTTGTGGGCGCTGCCGCCGGATATGTCTTTGGAACCAAGGCTGGGCGCAAGCGCTACCACCAAATTAAGGGCGCCTACGAAAAGGCCGTGAACTCCCCTGTCACCAAATCCGCGGTGCGCTCGGCGCGCAAGGCTGTGGCCAACCGCTTGGATCCGGACCCGCGCATGCGCGAGCTCAAGGACTACAACAAGGGGAACCGCAGCAAGCGCGGTTCCCGAGGTAATGGAGACGTACAAGCGGATCGGATTTACGAGCCGGACGAAGATTAACGCGCACGCTGGTCGCGTGTGCGTGGACACGGATTAGTGCACTTATTAGCGCACGCCGCGGAAGGCGCGGTCGTTGAGCTCGCGGCGGGCTTGCTCGAGTGCGACGAGGTCGGCGAAGAGTGAGTTATAGGACTCTTCGTCATCGGAGGGGCGCATGCGGCCGAGTTGGGCCTTGAGTTGTGCGACCTGGTCGCCCACGCGGGCTTCCTGAAGGCGGGAGAGCACGGAATCGGCGTAGGCCTCAAGGTCGGTATCGGGGTTGCCGGTCTCCCCCAGCTTGATAGGTTCCACGGCCAGCTCAGAAACGAAGTTGCGGGCCATGAGATCCGGCATTTCGCCGGCCACGGCGGCTAACCATTCCACGCCGGGTTGTTCAGCGCCGGCGGTCACGCCACCGAGGGTGGAGATGGCCTGGCGCACGGTGCGGTAGGCCTCGTTGGAGTAGGCATCTTCCGTGATGCCATCGAAGTAGCTGCCGGCGATCTGCGGGTACTGCAGGGCCAGCTTGAGGGCCTCGCGCTGTGGCCACAGGTGCGGCTCGCGGGGACCGGGGATGTGCATGACGGGAGTATTAGCCTGCGCCGGTGCTGAGGACGTTTCCTCCAAGCTGGCAAAACGCGGGCGCTCCTGCTTTTTAGGTTTGCAGGCCTCCTGCCGCACCTGGTGGAGGACTTCCTCCGGGTCCGGCCAGCCAACCCACCCGGCCAGACGGCGGGCATATTCGCGTTGCAGGGGTTGGTCCCGGATCTGGGCCACGACGGGCACCGCGCGGCGCAGGGCTTGGAGGCGGCCTTCGGCCGAGTCGATGCTGAAGTCCGCGATGACGGAGCGAATGACGAACTCAAACATAGGGATGCGGTCCGCCACGAGATCGCGCACGGCGGCATCGCCGCGCTCAAGGCGCAGGTCGCAGGGATCCATGCCGTCGGGAGCAACGGAGACAAAGGACTGCCCGGTGAACTTCTGCTCACCTTCGAAGGCGCGCATGGCGGCCTTCTGGCCGGCCTCGTCGCCGTCGAAGGTGTAGATGAGCTCGCCGTGGAAGTAGGAATCATCGAGCATGAGGCGGCGCAGCACTTGGAGATGGTCCCCGCCGAAAGCCGTGCCACAGGAGGCCACGGCCGTCTTCACCCCGGCGGCATACATGGCCATGACATCCGTGTAGCCTTCCACCACCACGGCCTGGTGCTGCTCCGCGATGTTGCGCTTGGCCAAGTCGAGGCCAAAGAGCACTTTGGACTTGCGGTAGAGCATTGTCTCCGGGGTGTTCATGTATTTGCCCAGCTTGTCATCGTCGAAAAGCTTGCGGGCACCAAAGCCGATGACATTGCCGGAGAGATCCTTAATGGGCCACAGCAGGCGGCGGTGGAAGCGGTCAATCGGGCCGCGTTTGCCCATCTTGGAAATGCCCGCGGCCTCCAGCTCTTCGAAGGAAAAGCCCATGCGTAGCAGGTGCTTGGTGGCGGTATCCCAGCCCTCAGGCGCGTATCCACATTCAAAGTCGTAGATAATGTCCTTGGAAAATCCACGGTCAAGGAGGAACTCGCGGCCCGTTGCTGCCTGCGGGGTTTCTAGCTGCTGGCGGTAAAACTCGTGCGCGGCCTTGTTGGCAGCGATAAGTCTCTGGCGGGTGCCGGGCTTTTCATCGCGTGCGCCGGTGGAGCCGCCCTGATAGTTGATGTGGTAGCCAATTTTTTGGGCTACTGCCTCCACAGCTTCCGGGAAGGTGACCTGTTCCATCTCCATGAGGAAGCTAAAGACATCACCGCCTTTGCCCGTGGAGAAGCAGTGATAATAGCCGCGCTGCGGGCGCACGTGGAAGGACGGGGTCTTCTCATCTTTGAAGGGGCTCAGCCCCTTGAGCGAGTCATAACCCGCGGGCTTGAGCTGGACGTATTCGCCCACGATTTCCTCAATAGGCGCGCGTTCACGGATAGCTTGGATGTCGCTGTCCGGAATTCTGCCTCGTGCCATGCGTACAGACTACCCCGCGCGGTGGTGGCGGAGCCATCGATGGCTATGAAGCCTGCCGCGCGGCTTACAGTACGCGCGGACGGGATTTCAGTTTCGGCCCTATAGCTGCAATGATGGGAGGCATGTCCCAGTCCTCCCCCTCCAGGAAATCGCTACCGACCCTCATCGGCGGTGCGGTGCTCGTGCTCGTTGCGGGTTACTTCGGCATCGACCTCGGGAGCGATGGTGGGAGCAGCAACGGTGGCCAGACGGAGCAGGCCTCGGAGAAGGGCGATAAGGGGGACGTCGGCAAGCACGGCTCTGAAGAGGGTGACCTGCCCACCTGCGCTATGGACTCCCTACCCGAGCAGGCGGAGGAGACCGCGCAGGACATTCTGGCCGGCGGGCCCTATGACTATCCGGACAATGACAACGTGCGCTTTGGCAATTATGAGGGCGTGCTGCCGCAGCAGGATAAGAATTATTACCGCGAATACACGGTGGAAACGCCGGGCATTGGTCACCGCGGCGCTAAGCGCATTGTCACTGGTGGGGGCAGTGAGACGGACCCGGATGTGTGGTACTACACCGATGACCACTACGAGAGTTTCTGCACGATTCCCGACGCCGAGTAGTGCGTAAGAACTAAAGGATTGTTAAACAGCATGGACCGCATTCTCATTACGGAGGCTATCCGCAGCCGCGAGGATTTCTATGGCGCGCTGGGCCGTCTGCGCAGCAACGCGGCGGGGGCGCCGCATAACCTCGATGACCTCGCGGATTTCTTGCGGGAGCAGCACATTCAGGCGATTATCGCCGCCGACTTTGACCTAGAGCAGGATGACTTGTCGCGGATTTCCTCGGTGTTGGAGGATCAGGGCGTAGCGCTCGTGCGCTAGCTAAGGAATCCGAAAAGCTCGGCGCTGCGCTGGGCAAGGCGTTCGAGTCGGGATTCTGTCATGGAGGCGATCTGGTCGATGATAGCGCGGTCGCGCTCCAAGTCGGTCTCGGCCTGGTTCCACCACAGGGCGAAGGTGGCGTCCAGCGAGCCGGGGGCGCCGGCGACAAGGTAGTCGTAGACGCGGTAGATGCGCTCGCGCTGGCGGTCTTGGCGGGCAAGGTGGGCAGGCTCGTCCATGACGTAGAGGACGGCGATGGTCTTGAGCAGGGTAACCTCCGCGACTGCTCCTGGAGGGACGTGGAGGTCACCATTCATGCGGCCGAGCAGACCGTCATTGGCTTCGAGGGTGGCGGAGACGGTCGCGCCCACGTAGCGGCCGACGAGCTCGGAGGTCATCTTCTTTAAGTTGGTATAGGAGCGCAGGGAATAATCGAAGTTGCCGATGGCATTGATGATGTCCAGTTGGCGCAGGCGGTCGGCGGCCTCGAGGAGCTCGTCGGCGGTACCGCCGAAGGCCTTGGCGCCTTTGTCTGCGAGGTGGGCCAGCTCGACTAAGTCCCAGAGCACGCCCAGTGAAATGCGGCGAGAGATGATGCCGTCTTCGACGTCGTGGACGGAATAGGCGATGTCATCAGACCAGTCCATCACTTGGGCTTCCATGGACTTGCGCTGGTCGGAGTGGCCCTTTCGGAGCCACTCCAGGACACCCGCGTCTTCGTCATAGGCGCCGTATTTGCGGTTGAGTGTGCCGTCGGGGTTGGTCTTGGTCCAGGGGTATTTACAGGCGGCATCGAGCGAGGCGCGGGTAAGGTTGAGGCCATAGCTGCTCAGGCCGTCAGGTGTCTCGAGGACCACCTTGGGTTCCAGCTTGGTGAGGATGCGCAGGGTTTGGGCGTTGCCTTCGAAGCCGCCGAGGGCCACCTCGTTGAGCGCGTTCTCACCATTGTGGCCGTAGGGCGGGTGGCCGATGTCATGGGTCAGACCGGCCATATCGCACAGATCGGGGTCGAGGCCCAAGCCAGCGCCGATGCTGCGCGCAATTTGGCTGACCTCTAGGGAGTGGGTCAGGCGGGTACGCGGGGTATCGCCATCGCGGGGGCCGACGACCTGTGTCTTATCCGCCAGGCGGCGCAGGGCCGCCGAGTGTAGGACGCGGGCGCGGTCCCGGGAGAAGGCGCCGCGGTGCTCCTCGGTGGAACTTAGGGCCGAGCCTTTGGGGCTCTCGGCGGCCAAGCGGGCGACGTCATCGGCGGAATAGTTGTAGCTCACGAGGCTTTAGTTTAGGCGCTGTCCTTATCCTGCTGGGGCTGCCTCGCGCCAATGACGCGGTGGCGCAGAGCCTGGTTGGGGCGGATGATGCGCTCGATGCGGTAGAAGGCCGTGCGCAGGCCAGCGGAGCGCTTCTCCCCTACGACGGTACGCAAGCCCAAATAGATAAGCCCGCCGACCTCGTGGGCTAGATAGCGCCACCACGGGATGGAAAAGCGCGGCGAGGGGTAATAAGGCGTGCCGAGGACAGTGGCCGTGATTCCTTCCTGGCGGGCGATGAGGAAGGTGCGCAGGCGATGGAGCGGATCAGTGACGATGACGGCCTCGCGCACGTTGAGCTTCTCGCGCGCGGCAACCAGCGAGCTGCGGGTGTCGAGGCCTTCGGTGAGGGCGGTGACGTTAAGGGGGACGTCGGCAAGCATGGCCCTAGCTACCCCAGCTTCGGTGAACCGGTCTCCGGGCAAGTTGCCGCCCACGGTGATGATGGGGAGGTTGTGCGCGGTGGCGTACTCGGCGGCGTAGCGCACGCGGCCAGTCAGGATGCGGGAGGGGCGGCCGTCATACTGCGCGGCGCCTAAGACAATAACGTATTTCACTGCCTCACTACCTTAGCGCCGGGAAGGTATCGTGGTGCGCATGACTACTGCTGCTCGTATTGGCCGCGCTGCCCTCGCTGCCCTCGTGTTGGGATGTGCGACGGCCGGGCCTGCTTTGGCCACGGAATTCGTTGTTGCCGCACCTGAGGCTGCCTCGCTCAAGGACAAGGTGACGGATGAGGCTGGGGTGCTCTCAAGCTCGGAGAAGTCCGAGTTGGAGGACAAGATTGTCACGCTGCAGCAGGAACACCACGTGGTGATTTTCGTGGTCTTTGCGTCCTCCCTGCCGGAAGGTGCGGAAGCCTATGCGGGTGAGATTGTGAAAGCCAAGGGGCCGAATTCCGCTGCCTATGTGGTGGGCGTGGAGGATTCCACGATGGGCGTGCAAACCGGCAAGGAGTGGCCGCGCGGGCGCCTGGACGCGATGTATGACGCGGCGTACGGCAAGTTGGCTGGGGGCCGCGAGTATGGGGCATCGGCGCTGGCGCTTGTCGACGCTGCAGCTTCCGGCTCTTCCGGTTCCTCTGGCTCTTCGGGTTCTTCGGGCTCCTCTGGTTCTGCTGGTTCCTCTGATGGCTCCGGCGGCAACGGTGGGTTGTGGCTGGCTGGTGGTGCAGGCGCCTTGGTCCTGGCTGGCGGCGGCATTGCGGCGGCGAGCCGGCGCAAGACCAAGAAGGACTCCGCGGCCACGTTGGAATCTGCGCGCCAGATTGAGCCGGGGAATACTTCGCAGCTTGATCGTCTGGATATGGCCACTCTGTCACAGCTGGCGCAGGAAGAGTTGGTCTCTACTGACGAGTCCATTCGCCGAGGCAAGGAAGAGCTCGATATCGCAGTGGCCGAGTTCGGCCCAGAGCGAACCCGGCCGTTCACGCGCGCGATGAACCACTCAACGCTGACCTTGCAAAAGGCCTTCCAGTTGCAGCAGCAGCTCAATAACAACCTGCCGAAATCTGAGGGAGAGCGCCGCCAGATGCTGGTGGAGATTATTTCTTCCTGCGGCCAGGCTGATGACGCTTTGGACCAGCAGGCGGCGGACTTCGCCCAGATGCGTGACCTGCTGATTAACGCTGGCTCTAAGCTCGATGAGCTGACTCGCCGCACGGTGGATCTGCGGGGCCGCTTGCCGCAGGCTCGTACCACCTTGGCTTCGCTTCGCGGTTCCTATTCCGAGGAGGCGTTGTCCTCCATCGCGGATAATCCGGAGATGGCGGAGGTATCACTCACCGAGGCTGAGAAGCTTCTCGACCATGGCCGCTCGCTCCAGTCCCAGCCTGCCGGCCAGCAAGGTCCGCTCGTGGGCATTATTCGCGATGCCGAACATGCCCTTGAAGTCTCCGACCGTTTGCTCACTGGTGTGGAGAACGCCGAGAACTCCATCGCTTCTGCCAAAGACAACCTGCCGGCGCTCATCGATGAAATCGAGGGCGAAATCGCCGAGGCCCAGCAGCTGGAGCAACAGGGCAAGGCCCAGGGCTCGCCGGCCGATTGGTCCGCGTTGGAAGAACTGCTCTCCTCTGCTCGGTCCGCTGTAGATGAGGCTCGCAGAAACGGCCAGGCTGACCCGTTGGGCCAGTACACCGCGCTGACGGCTATCGATACCAAACTCGACGAGCAACTCGATACCGTCCGCGAGACCAATTCCACTCGTGAGCGCCAGATTGCGCTCTACCGCCAACAGATCGCCGCGGCCGAATCCGCCATCCAGGCAGCCGAGGACCTGCTCTCCTCCCGCGGCCGCGTGGTGGGCCCCGATGCGCGCGTCGCGCTTGCCGATGCCACCCGTCTCTACGCTCAAGCCCAGAATTCCGCATCCAAGGACCTCCGTGCGGCGCTTAACTTCTCCCGCGATGCGGCTGCGGCTGCCCAGACCTCGCTGAATCGCGCCAAGGCGGACCTGGAGGCCTACCGCCGCCAGGAGCAGCGCCGCCAAGCCACCGATGCTGCGGGCAATATCCTCACCGGCATGGTGCTGGGCCAGGTCCTCGGCGGCGGCAGCTCTCGCGGCCACAGCGGTGGTTTCGGTGGCGGCTTTGGAGGTGGTGGCTTCTCCGGAGGCGGCTTCGGCGGTGGTGGCTTCTCGGGCGGCGGTGGCGGCGGTTTCCGCGGCGGCTCCTTCTAGCCGCGCTGTACCGCATTTGACATCGGGCGATTGGACTCCGGTTCGGTAGTCGTCCATGCAGATGCTCGGATACGGGGTTGGTGCACATACATGGTAGGTGTAAGCCGGTCATGCACATGGTTCTAGTCAAAAGGTTGCAGTCAAACGGTTTACCTGGAGGCAAGTAAACCTTCTGCACCGAGCTAGAAGGTTCGTTTGGGGGGAAACAAACCTTATGACTGCAGCCATCTGACTAGAACCCTCTACTGGCATACCAACCCAAGCAAGCACACGGGGAGAGCTCCTCTTCGAGGACAAACTCCGCTTCTCACATGCCGGTGCAGGATATATCGCGGATGGTCCCATTAGTTTGGTGCCTTTATTCTGGTCTCTTTGCTCAGTAAAGGGACCATCTATCTGGCGAAAAGCCGCCTCAAATGGTCCCTTTACACAGACAAGGGACCAAAGTAGAGGGACCAAACTAGAAGGGCCGTCTATGGGTGAGCGGAAAGCTGGGTCAGGCGCGCAAACGGGCGGAGCTGCGCAAGGTGATTTAGGTGCGGAGGGGGCGGGTGGAGCCGTCGAGAAGCAGGCAGCAGTAGCTGGTGAAGGCGGCGTCGGAGGCGGGCAGGTCGCCGACGGCGACTTCGAGGTCGCGGCCGCGCGGAGTCGTGCGGGCAACGTCGTTGCCGGAGTTATCGCGGATGCGGCGCTCGCGGCGGAAAGGGTTGGTGCGCTCGAGGGTGTACTCGCGGCCCTCGCAGACTGCGCGCAGTGTGTTCACGGTAAAGCCCGCTTGCTCAGCCGAGAAGGAAGGCCCGCGCACGGCGAAGCGGCGAGCGCCCAGGGTGTGTTCAAAGGTGATGGCAGGCTGGCCCGGTATGAGCAGACCCGTCGGCGTCACGCGGGCAACGGTCTCGCCCTCCTCGTTCACCAGCGCCCCATCGCGCCACACCCAGCGCTGCATTAGATCAGCACCGTGATGATAGCGACGATGGATAACAGCACCAGCGTTGCGATGATGGGAATCGCGGTGCGCTGCGTGCGGGCTTCCAAGATGACGCGCGTAAACCAGCTCAAGCCCGCGACTTCCCAGTCGTCGAGATCGCCGGAGTCAGAGCTGTTCTCCCCCTCAAATTCGAGGATGGCCTTGCGCACGCCGGAGTTCTTGGAAGAGAATTGGGCCACCTTGGTGCCCGAGCTGTCCTCCACAATCCAGTCCCCGCCGGCCTCGTTGATGAAGGCGAAGGTACGGCCGTCCAGGGAGGCCTCCAGGCGCTTGTCGCGCTTGACATTGCCGGCGAGGCGGTAGACGCGGTCATCCTCCAAGGTGATGGAGGCGCCTAAATCGTCGAGGGCCAAGCGCCAGTGGTCGCCTTCCACATCGGCCGAACGTTCCTGGAACATGCCCAGCGATTCTGGCCCGTCCTCCACGAGGAGGACGGGGTTCTTGCTATCGCTGCGGTCCCAGCTGGTGTAGTGCATTAGCAGCCAACCAGGCGGGCAGCCAGGTATGCCTCAAGCTCGTCGAGCTTGACGCGCTCCTGCTCCATGGAGTCACGCTCACGCACGGTGACCGCGTTGTCCTCGAGGGTGTCGAAGTCATAGGTCACGCAGAACGGCGTGCCGATTTCGTCCTGGCGGCGGTAGCGGCGGCCAATAGCACCAGAAACATCGAACTCAACGTTCCAGTTCGCGCGCAGCTTGTTGGCCAGCTCGCGGGCCGGGGTCGACAGCTCTTCCTTCTTCGACAGCGGCAGCACGGCTACCTTGACCGGAGCCAGGCGGCGGTCCAGGCGCAGGACTACGCGCTTATCGGTGCCGCCCTTAGCGTTCGGAGCTTCCTCTTCGTCGTAGGCATCGATGAGGAAGGCCATCATGGCACGGCCCAGGCCAGCCGCCGGCTCGATGACGTACGGGGTCCAGCGCTCGCCGGCTTCCTGGTCAAAGTAGGACAGATCCTCGCCGGAGCCCTTCGCATGCACGGACAGGTCGTAGTCCGTACGGTTGGCCACGCCTTCCAGCTCGCCCCACTTGGAGCCCTTGAAGTTGTAGGCGTACTCCACGTCGACGGTGCGCTTGGAGTAGTGCGAGAGCTTCTCCTGCGGGTGCTCGTAGAGGCGCAGGTTCTCTTCCTTAATGCCCAGGTCGATGTACCAGTTGTAGCGGTCATCGATCCAGTACTGGTGCCATTCTTCGTCCTCGCCCGGCTTGACGAAGAACTCCATCTCCATCTGCTCGAACTCGCGGGTACGGAAGATGAAGTTACCCGGGGTGATCTCGTTGCGGAAGGACTTACCAATGTTCGCGATACCAAACGGCGGCTTCATACGCGCCGAAGTCATCACGTTCTTGAAGTTGACGAAGATGCCCTGCGCGGTCTCCGGGCGCAGGTAGTGCAGGCCCTGCTCATCGTCGACCGGGCCCAGGAAGGTCTTGAGCAGGCCAGAGAAGGCCTTCGGCTCCGTCCAGTCACCCGGCTGGCCGGTCTCCGGGTCATTGATGTCTGCCAAGCCATTTTCCGGCTCGTGACCGTGCTTTTCCTCGTAAGCCTCAATGAGGTGGTCAGCGCGGTAGCGCTTACCGGTGTGCTTGGACTCCACCAGCGGGTCGGTGAAGACCTCGACGTGGCCGGAGGACACCCAGACCTGGCGCGGCTGGATGACGGAGGTGTCCACACCGACGACGTCATCGCGGGACTGCACCATGTGGCGCCACCACTGCCGCTTGATGTTTTCCTTCAGCTCGACACCCAGCGGGCCGTAGTCCCACGCAGAGCGGGAACCGCCATAAATTTCACCTGCCTGGTAGACCAAGCCGCGGCGCTTACACAGGCTGACGACAGTATCAATGACGGATGCCATGGTTAGTGGGACTCCTCTGGTAGGGGACAGTCTTTTTCAATGCGGACTAGTCTAGCGTGCACGTGCACGCTCCGCGCCGTCACCCCACAAGTGTGGTGTATTTTATACACATTTTCGCATCCTTCGGCTATAGTATGTATATCTCTACCTCTATAGAAACGATCGAAAGTGAACGGCGTGAATACCACTCCTGAAGCCCCTCTCTCCTTTGATATCGATGCCGCCACAACGGTCATCAGTGCTTTAGATTCACCTTTGCGTATCGATATCATTCAGCGCCTAGCTGAACGTGATCACTATGTGCACGAGCTCGTTGCCGCTACGGGCAAGTCACAGCCGCTTATTAGCCAGCACCTGCGCGTTCTCAAGCGCGCGAACATTGTGGACAGCGAGCGCTCGGGGCGCGAGGTGCGCTACTCGTTGGCAGCCCCTAAGGTCTTGCCGCTGCTTGCCGACGCTGCCCTGGCCACCACCTAATACCCTTACTGAAAGTGTATTGATAAGCTGAGCACCATGGCCATCCACGACAGCATCCCGAAGCTCGGTGCACGTAATACTCGTCAGCGCACCGCCGTGGTCGAGGTCCTTAGGAAACTCGACAAGTTCGCGTCCGCTAAGGACATTCACCAGGCGCTTATCGACGACCACCAGAAGGTCGGCCTCACCACCGTCTACCGCACGCTGCAATCGCTCTCTGAGATCGATGCGGTCGATGCGCTCCACATGCCTTCTGGCGAGACACTGTACCGCCACTGCGACACCGATGCCCATCACCACCATTTGGTGTGCACCAAGTGCGGCCGCACCGAGGAGATCGACGGTGGCCCCATCGAGCAGTGGGCTTCCTCGGTAGCCAAGAAGCATGGATTCGAGCTCACCGGGCACGATGCCGAAGTCTTCGGCATTTGCGCCGACTGCTCCAAAGCTTCCTAAGCGCACCCGCTCCACACAGAGACCTTTTCACCTCAGCCTGCGCCCTAACATTGTGGCGCAGGCTGAGGTTTTTCTTTGCCTTTTACCTGCGGCAACGCCACTTCCTCCAGCAAATAACGTCAAGCACCCTTTACAGTAAAGGTTGCTTGACATATGGTGTCCGTAAAGCACGCTTTACAATCATCGCTGTCAGGAGGATCACCATGCCCACCACTCGCTTTGGCCGCCCCAAATTTGGCGGTACCCAAACCACACTCATCGTCTTATCCCTAGCCGTGGGTCTACTCATCGCCGCGGCCGCCGGCGCTGCCCTGGGGACCTTCGTTCACCGCGAAGCGCCGTTGCTTGCCGTTGCGGTGTACACCTTGTGTCTCCTGCCCGTTGCCTCTGTAGCTAGCTGGGCTTTCATGGTGGACCGTTCCACCATTCGGGGTGCTACCCCGGCCCCAGAGAATTCCATCGAGTCTCACTGGTATGCGCAGGCTTCCGAAAACACACTGCATGCCATGCTCTTTGCCATTGGTGGCCTGGGCATCATCTCATCCATCTGGGACTTCAGCGTCTCCGGTACTCTGCTCACCATCATTCTGGGCGCCTTCGTTACTGGCACCTTTGGTATTAGCTATCTCGCCCACAAGCAGGCGGCGAGCTAAGCCGTGGATAACCGCCTCAAAGAGATACGAGAACAACGCGGGCTCTCACAGCAAGGCCTCGCCACCGAACTGGGAGTCTCGCGCCAAACCATCATCAGCATTGAAAAAGGGCGCTACGATCCTTCGCTCCCCCTCGCCTTTCAGATTGCGCGCCACTTTTCCTGCCGCATCGAGGACATCTTTATCCCAGATGCCTAGGTGCCCTAAGAACCCGCGGGCTATTTGACCCCGCCGAAGCGGCGGTCACGCCGCGCGTACTCTTCCACCGCGGCAAAGAGGTCTTCCGGAGTGAAATCTGGGAAGAGCTTGTCTTGATAAATCATCTCCGCATAGGCCGACTGCCACAGCAGGAAGTTAGACGTGCGCTTCTCACCGGAAGGACGCAGGAACAAATCCACATCCGGCATATCGGGGTCATACATCACCGAGTTCACCGTCTTCTCGTTGATGGAGCGTGGGTCGAGCTCGCCGCGGGAGACTTGCTCGGCGAGTTCCCGGATCCCGTCGACAAGCTCGGCGCGCCCTCCGTAATTCACGCACATCACCAGGGTCATTGTGGTGTTGTCCTTGGTGAGCTCCTCGGCGGCCTCGAGCTCCTTGATAACCGAGCGCCACAGACGCGGGCGACGGCCTGCCCACACCACGCGCACTCCCCTCTCGTTGAGCCAGTGGCGCTGGCGGCGCAGCACGTCGCGGTTAAAGCCCATGAGGAAGCGCACCTCCTCGGCACTGCGGCGCCAGTTTTCCGTGGAGAAGGCATAGGCAGAAAGATAAGGAACGCCGAGGGCGAGGCAGGCATCGACGACGTCGAGAAGCACTGCTTCTCCCCTACGATGGCCCTCGGTGCGCTTCATGCCGCGCTCCTCTGCCCAGCGGCCATTTCCGTCCATGACCAGCGCGATGTGGCTCGGCAGGAACTCCTGCGGGATAGCGGGCGGGTGGAGGACTCGGTTCGGGTCAGGCGTAATCACGTTCTACAGTCTACTGTTCCATGATCCCCAGCGCGCCAACGCTTCGCTCAAGATGCCATTGCAGGTGGGCGCGGGTCAGGCGGTGGGCTTCCTGCGCCTGGGCGTGGGTAGGCTGGCTGGGGTGGCCGTGAGCGATAAGCCACATGTGGTGCAGGGTTTCCGGGTCTACCTCGGCGGCTCCCGGCGGGCGGCATTGGTGGCAGGCGGCTCCGCCCACGGCTGGGTGGAAAGCATGGTGGGGGCCTGGCCTTTGGCACTGCGCGCAATCGAACAAGCTAGGCGCCCAGCCGGCGTGGGACATGGCTTTGAGGAGGAAGGCGTCGAGAAGCACGAGCGGATCGCCGTGCTGGAGTTGGTTGAGTACGTCAACGCAGGCTTCGTAGAGGTAACGGTCCCCGGGGGCGTCGGCGGCAGCAAGGCGCTCAGCTGATTCGAGGGCGGCGCAGGCGGCGGTGTAGCGCTCGTAATCCTCGATGATGCGCGCACCGAAGTAATCCACCGTGTCTGCCTGCGCGATGGTGTACAGGTTGCGGCCTGGGTACAGCTGCACGTCGAGGTTGACGAAGAGCTGCAGGCGCGAGCCAAAGCGCGACTTCGCGCGTCGCACGCCTTTAGCCACACCGCGCACGAGGCCGTGGTTGCGTGTCAGCAGCACGATGATGCGGTCCGCCTCCCCGAAATCATAGGTGCGGATGACGAGGGCGCGGTCGCGGAAATTCTCGCGCATCTAGAAGCCGAGGCGGCCCAGCGCCTTCGGGTCCGACTGCCAGTTCTTCAGCACCTTAATACGCAGGTCAAGGTAAACGTTCTGGCCGAGGAGCTGGATAATTTCCTTGCGGGCAGTGCCGACGATGCGGCGGAAGCGGCGGCCGTCCTTGCCTTCAATAATGCGCTTTTGGCCGGGGCGCTCGAGGTAGAGCACGGCGTGGACGTTGAGGACGTCGGGGCGCTCCTGGTCAGGCAGCATCTCATCGACTTCCACGGCCACGGAGTGCGGGAGCTCGTGCTTCAGGCCAGCAAGGGCTGCCTCGCGGATGAGCTCAGCGATGCGCTCGGCCTGGTCCTCGTCGGTAACGTGGTCATCCGGGTAAAACTTCGGGCCTTCCGGCAGGTGGTCGACGATGACCTGCGTCAACTCCTCCAGCTGCACGCGCTCGGTAGCGGAGACGGGGATGACAACGGCGTCGGGGTTGTCCTCGCTGAGCAGTGCATGTAGTGCGAGCAGCTGCGCGCCGACTTGGTCCTTGGAGGCTTTGTCCAGCTTGGTCACGATACCGATGATGGGGGTCTTCGGCGCGACCTTGCGCACGTTCTCCAGAATCCAGCGGTCACCGGGGCCAATCTTTTCATCCGCGGGAATGGTTAGACCGATGACGTCGACGTCCGCGTAGGTGTCTTTAACCACTTCGTTGAGGCGCTCACCCAACAAGGTGCGCGGGCGGTGCAGACCAGGCGTATCGACGACAACAATCTGCGCATCCTCGCGGTGCACGAGTCCGCGGATGGGGTGGCGGGTGGTTTCGGGCTGGTCGGCGGTAATAGCGATCTTCTCGCCCACCAGCGCGTTGGTGAGCGTGGACTTGCCGGTGTTGGGGCGGCCCACGAAGGACACAAAGCCAGAGCGGAAGCCCTCTGGCGTGTTGGTGTACTGCGAATAGTCCGCGGCGGTGGCCTCGCCTTCTTCAGGCAGGTCCGCGAAGGCGGCGTCGAAATCGGTGCTCATATTGTTTTTCATCATAGCTCACGATTTCTGAATTCCCGCTCCCGCTGCGTGCAGGACAGAAGGTCCTTTTCGTTTGGTCCTCCTACTCTGGTCCCTTCTCTGTGCAAAGGGACCGCCTGTTGGCTGTTTTCGCGCGATAGGTGGTCCCTTTACGGTGCACAGGGACCGTACTAAAGGGACCACCTGCCAAAGGGGGCGGGAAAGAGGAGGGACCACCTGCCAAAGGGGTCGGCGAAGGGGCTAGAGCTCCTCGACGTGGAACTGCAGACGCGGGTTGGCAAAGACGTCCTGGGACTCAATGAGCTGCAGCTCACGGGCGTCGGCCTCGTAGGTGGTGTGCAGCAAGTCGTAGACCGAGGAGGCAGTGCGCTTCAGCGCTTCCTTCGCGTCGTGGGTTTCCACGTAGTGGCCGGTGAACAGCGCCGCGGTGACATCGCCCGAGCCGTTGCGCTTGAACGGCAGTTTCGGGGTGGCCACGAGGTAGGCGCGCTCGCCATCCACGGCGAGCATCTCAATCTCGTCCTCGTCGGTTTCAGGGTGCTGCACTGAGGTGACCAGCACGGTCTTCGGGCCGATGTCCTGGGCCTTCTTTACTGCAGCGAGGGTTTCCTCGAGGGTGTTGACGGAAGAGTCGGTAAGGTAGCCCAGCTCAAATTGGTTCGGGGTGATGATGTCGGCGACCGGTACGACCTTGTCACGCAGCAGCGGCGGGATTTCATCAGAGACGAAGCAGCCGGACTTGGCATTGCCCATGACCGGGTCGCAGGCATAGAGGGCCTTCGGGTTCACAGCCTTGATGCGGTTGACTGCATCCACGATGGCGCCGGCGATGTCCGGTCCGCCCTGGTAGCCAGAGAGGATTGCGTCGATGCGCGGGAAGGCGCCGCGCTTTTCAATACCGTCCACGATGGCGGTGACATCACTGGCTGGAATCATCGGCCCGCCCCAATCACCGTAGCCGGTGTGGTTGGAGAAGTTCACCGTGTGAATGGGCCACACTTCGTGGCCAGCACGCTGAAGCGGGAAGACGGCGGCGGAGTTGCCAACGTGACCGTAGGCAACATGGGACTGGATGGAGAGGATGTTCATAACCCTCCATTGTGCTACGCCCCTGAAAGCACCTCAACGTTAGGCCGGGTTTAGATTCCGCCGCCGGGAACTTCCTTGTCCAGCTCGGCGCGCTCGGCAGCATCCGGGAAGGCCTTGGGGCCAGAGGGCTTGGGCTGGTAGCTCACGCCGCGAGAGTCGAGGTCCTCGTACCAGTCAGCGAGCAGCTCGTTCTGCAAGCCGAACATTTCTTTCTCCTCCGCCGCGGTGGTGTGGTCATAGCCCAGCAGGTGCAGGCAACCATGGACGGTAAGCAAAGCCAGCTCGTGGCCTAGGGAGTGGCCGGCGGCGTTGGCCTGGCGCTGGGCAAACTCGGGGCAGAGCACGATATCGCCCAACATCGCGGGGCCAGCCTCAGGCGCGTCAGGCCGCCCGCCGGTTGCGCCCGGGGTGAGCTCGTCCATGGGGAAGCTCATCACGTCAGTCGGGCCTTCCAAGTCCATCCAGCGCACGTGCAGATCCGCAATGGTCTGCAGGTCCACGGCCGTAATGGTGCACTCAGCATCCGGGTTCACATCAAGGCGGCCGAGGGCATAGGAGCAGACGTCGATGAGCATCTCCTCGTTCACGCCATCAAAGCCGGACTCATTGATGAATTCGATGCTCATTTCTTCTCCTCCTGCTCAGCAAACTTATCGTAAGCGTCCACGATACGGCCCACCAGCTGGTGGCGCACCACATCGGCAGAGCCCAGCTCCGCGAAGTGAATATCCGGCACGCCCTTCAAAATGCGACGCACCAGACGCAGGCCGGAGACCTGGCCGCCAGGCAAATCCACCTGGGAGATATCGCCGGTCACCACGATGGTGGAACCGAAGCCCAGACGGGTCAAGAACATCTTCATCTGCGCAGGTGTCGTGTTCTGGGCCTCGTCGAGGATGACGAAAGCGTCATTCAGCGTGCGGCCACGCATATAGGCCAAAGGTGCGACCTCAATGATGCCTGCCTCCATGAGCTTCGGAATCATCTCCGGGTCAATCATGTCTCGCAAGGCGTCGTACAGCGGGCGCAGATAGGGGTCAATCTTGTCGTTGAGGGTGCCGGGCAAAAAGCCCAGCTTCTCCCCCGCCTCCACCGCAGGACGGGTCAAAATAATGCGGCTAACCTGCTTGGCACGCAGGGCCTGCACCGCCTTGGCCACCGCCAAGTAGGTCTTACCGGTACCGGCAGGCCCGATACCAAAGACGATGGTGTTCTCATCAATGGCCTGCACGTAGCGCGACTGCCCCAGCGTCTTTGGGCGCACCGACTTGCCGCGGCGGGAGACAATGTCCGCCGCGAGGGCCTCAGAAACGGACTCGGGGGCATCGACTGCGACGAGGTCGAGCGTGTGCTTGACCGTGTCGGTGCTGACCGGGTGGCCGCGGCGAGCAATCGCTTCGAGCTCTTCCAAAACCTTGCGCGCGCGGGCCACGTCATAGTCGGGACCGGCAGCAGTCACCGTGGTGCCGCGGGCAAAAAGGTCCACGCCAACGAGGTTGCCCAGAACGCGCAGATTTTCGTCCGCCGGGCCCAGCACGGTGGCCAGGTAGGCGGAATCGAGATCAAACTTGGTGGTGATAATAGGCACGCCCAAAAGGCTACCAGCGCGAGGTCAGCGTGCCGATGCTAGCCAGTGCCACCATGCTTGCCGACGCCGTCCTCAACACCTCCGGCCCCAGTTTGATCGCCGTGGCACCGGCCGCGGTGAGCTGGGCGAGTTCCTCCTCGCCAATTCCTCCCTCAGGCCCCACGAGCAGGTAGATCGTCTCAGTAGTGTCGAGGTCATCCAGGTCTTTGAGGCGCAGAGTGGCGTCCTCGTGAAGCACCAGTGCCCCCGTGCCGGAAATCTCCTCGCACAGCTGGCGGGTGGTCATGGGCCCGCGCACGGCCGGAATGCGGGTACGGCGCGATTGCTTCGCCGCTGCCACGGCTGCGGATTCCCACTTGCCCAGCGCCTTCGGGGCCTTCTTCGCGTCCCACTTGGACACGCAGCGATCTGCTTGCCAGGCGATGATCTCATCCGCGCCGGCCTGCGTGGCTAGGTCGACGGCGAGCTCGGCGCGCTCCGACTTGGGAATGGCCTGGACCACGATGACGCGTGGAGAAGGTTCGGGGGAGGTCGTGATGTCGTCGACAAGCGCGGCGAGGGTGTCTTTGCCCTGCACGTCGGTGATGGTGGCGGTGATGCGGAGCCCGGACCCATCGATCAGGACCAGGTGCTCCCCTGGTCCCATGCGCTTGACGGTGACCGCATGGCGGCCTTCCGCGCCGTCGAGGCCCACGGGCTGGCCGACCTTCGCGAGGGAGAGGTCCGGGTGCAGGAAGACAGGCAAAGACATTAGCGGCGGAACTTGTCTCGGAGTCGGGTAAAGAGGGACTCGCCTTGGTTGTCACCGGCGCGGTGCACCTCCGTGCCGCTGTGGCCAGCGGCGCGGACCTTTTCGAGGGCCTCGCGGGTCTTCTTGTCCAGGTCGGTCGGGATAACGACGTCCACGTGGGCATGGAGGTTGCCGAAACCATCCGTGCGCAGGCGCGGCATGCCCTTGCCTTGGAGGGTGATGGACTCGCCCGGCTGGGTGCCCGGTGCGATATCGAGGGTGAGCTCTTCGCCGTCGAGCTGCTCGACGGTGCAGGACGCGCCGAGGGCGGCATCCACCATGGGCACGCGAACGGTCAGGTGCAGGTCATCGGCGTTGCGCTCGAAGACCGGGTGCGGTTCGGTGTGGACCTCGACGTAGAGATCGCCGGCAGGGCCGCCGCCATGACCGACCTCGCCCTGGGAGGCCATGCGGATGCGCATGCCATCGCCGATACCCGCCGGGATGGTCACGGTGATATCGCGGCGCTTGCGCACGCGGCCATCGCCACCACAGTGGCCGCAGGGATCGGTAACGACCTCACCAAAGCCGTAGCACTTCGGGCAATCGCGAGTGGTCATCATGTTGCCCAGCATGCTGCGCTGGACCTCCTGGACCTGGCCCATGCCGCCACAGTGATCACAGGTAACCGGCTTCGCCTTGGACTCGGAACCGGTGCCCTCACAGCGGTCACAGAGCACGGCGGTATCGACCTTGACCTGCTGCTTGACGCCGCTGTAGGCCTCTTCGAGGGTAATCGTGGTGCGCAGCAAGGCGTCATCGCCCGGCTGGACGCGGGAACGCGGACCGCGGGAGGCCGCTCCGCCGCCGAAGAACTCGGCAAAGAGGTCACCCAAACCGCCTCCGCCAAAGCCGCCGAAACCACCGCCGCCCTGTGCGGCGCGGTCCTCCATGGGGTCTCCGCCCATGTCGACTACCTGGCGCTTCTGCGGATCCAGAAGTACCTCCTGGGCAAGGGAGGCCTCGCGGAACTTCTCCGCGGCCTCGTCATCACCCGGGTTCACGTCCGGGTGGTACTTGCGCGCCAGCTTGCGATAGGCCTTCTTAATCTCGGCATCAGAGGCCGACTTATCTACACCAAGAATGCCGTAGTAGTCACGAGCCACGTACTGTCATCCTTCTATATCTCGTTGATGCTTAATCTAATCCGACCGGCTAGCTTACTCGCCCGCCAAGATTTCACTCACATAGCGTGCAACGGCAGAGACCTTGGAGATTGTTCCCGAGTAGTCCATATACGTTGGCCCCACCACACCGAGCCCGCCGAGAGCCGCTGCCTCCGAGCCAGTACCGAAGCCATAGCGCGTGGCCACCACGGAGGTTTGGCGCAGCTCATCGGCCTCGTTTTCCTCACCGATGGAGACTGAAACATTGCCCAAGTCCGGCACGCGCGCCAGCAGTTTCAGCACGACGACCTGCTCCTCGAGGGCCTCGATGATGGAGGGCAAGCCATCCGGAAGTGCGACGCGCGTGAGGTTCGACGTGCCGGCCAAAATGAGGCGGTCGGAAGGCTGTTCAACGAGTGTCTCAATGAGCGTCGTGGCGGCTTTGAGGACGTGGGGGCGGATGTCGGTTGGGGAGTCGTCGACAAGCGCGGCGAGTTCTACCGAGGCTTCCGTGAGAGTCTTGCCCTCCAGGGTGGTGTTGAGGATATCGCGCAGGCGGTGGGTCTGCTCGGGGTCTATCACGTCATCGAGCTCGACATTGCGCTGATCGACGCGCCCATTATCAGTAATAAGCACCAACAGCAGTCGTACTGGTGACAGAGCCACGACCTCGCAGTGCTTGACGCGCGAAACCTTGAGGTTCGGCAGCTGCACCACGGCCGCTTGCTTGGTCACCTGGGCCAGCAGCTGGACCGAGCGGCGCAACACGTCCTCCAAATCCACGCCGCCTTCGAGGAAGGTGAGCATGGCGCGGCGCTCAGCTGTGGAGAGCGGTTTGACGTCGTGGAGCGTGTCGACGAATTGGCGGTAGCCCTTTTGCGTGGGCACGCGCCCGGAGCTGGCGTGTTCCTGGGCGATGAGCCCCTCGGCCTCGAGCACGGCCATGTCATTGCGGATCGTCGCCGAGGACACGCCCAGCTGGTAGCGCTCGAGCAGGGCCTTGGAGCCGACGGGCGATTGCGAGGCGATGTAGTCCGCGACGATGGCGCGCAGGACCTCTTGGCGGCGGGCATCGGTGGAGCTAGACATGTCTCTAAGGCTATCCGTTCTGGCGGGCAATAGTGAGATCTGGTGACAATCTGCCTAGGTGCGCTGGCAGCCCGTCACCACTTCCAGGTGGTTCCATATTGTGCTTCTAGAAGGGTTCATCATGCTCTTCCAGAGAGCTCGAATACTGATGGTCCGTACGGATGGTCCCTTTAGTCTGGTCTCTTATCGGTGCAAAGAGACCATCTACGGGCGCGATTCCTGCGATAGATGGTCCCTTTTCGCCGTAAAGGGACCAAATTAACGGGACCAAACTAGAAGGACCACTTAAAAAGACTAATCGTATCGAGAGCGACTAACAGGTTTCACGGCGTGAAGAGAGAAACTAACAAATTCCCGGCGGGGCTAACTTTAAGTCATGCTGTCCCCAGTATCGGAAGGTTGGGGACAGGCCACGAGCAGGTCGCGGCAGCTAGTGGGCGGTGTCTTCGGCGACGAGGAGGTCGGTGATGATGCCATCTGCGAGTAGGCGGCCAGCCTTGGTCACGCGGAGGCGATCGTCACAAAGCTCAAGCAGGCCGCGCTCGATGAAGCGCGCAGCTACAGGCTCGGCGGCGGGAGCGAGCCAGGACGCAGGGATGCCCTCGCGCAACCGCAGACCCAGCATGATGCGCTCGGTGTGGCGGTCAGCCTCGGTGAGCTGCTCGCGCTCCTTGATAGGCAACTCCCCCGCTTCAATCGCCTTGATATAGGTCCGCGGATTCTTCACGTTGAAGAAGCGCTCGTCGCCTAAGTGCGAATGCGCGCCCGGGCCCGCGCCCCACCAATTGCCATCGACCCAGTAGATGCGGTTGTGCTGGCACTCCCCGCCCGGCTTGGCCCAGTTGGAGACCTCGTACCATTCAAAACCAGCGGCTTCGAGCGTGGAAGAAATCATCTCGTAGCGCCGAGCCAGCACATCCTCATCCGGCGCAGGAAGCAGTCCCTTAGACACCTTGCGGGCCATACGCGTGCCGTCTTCCACGATGAGCGAATACGCACTGATGTGGTCCACCCCGGTTTCCAAGGCGCGCTCGAGAGTCAAGGCAACATCGGCGTCCTCTTCTGTCGGCGTGCCATAAATCATGTCCAGGTTGACGTGCTCAAAGCCTGCTGCGATTGCTTCGAGCGCGGCATCGAAGGCGCGGCCCGAAGTATGGGCCCGCTCCAGCACCGCGAGCACGCCCGGGGAAGCGGACTGCATGCCGAGGGAGAGGCGGGTAAAGCCGGCGTCGAGAAGCCCGGCGAAGTACTCCGGCGACGTGGACTCCGGATTGGATTCTGTGGTGACTTCCGCGCCCGGGGCCAAGCCAAAGGTGTCGCGAACGCGGCCCAAAATTCGGCCAAGCCCGTCGGCGCCCAGCAGGCTCGGCGTGCCGCCACCGATAAAAACGGTCTCCGCTTCGCGGCCGACCTGGGCCGCGGCCATCTCCAGCTCTTTTTCCAAGGCTGAAAGATAATCGCTGGTCAGATCCCCTCCCAGCTCACCCGGCGTATAGGTGTTGAAGTCGCAGTAGCCACAGCGCGAGGCACAGAAGGGCACGTGAATGTAAAGACCAAAGGGATCCATGGGGAACAAAATAACCGACTGAACCGTTGAAGCGGTAGTCTATAGTGCAGATTTGATTCCCCGATATTTAAAGAAAGGCCCCCTTTTCGTGGAACCTCCGAGTCGATGTCCCCGCCGCCAACCCAAGGCGGTGGGGTAAGCCGTGTTATCTGCCATCCTGATGATTGTGGCGGGTTTCGCCGTCATCGCTCTCATTATCGTGGCCAACGCGTACTTCGTGGCGCAGGAATTCGCCTTCATGTCGGTGGACCGCACGCAGCTGCGCCAGCGCGCTGCAACCGGGGATAAATCGGCAGAGCGCGCACTCAAAATTACGCAGAAAACCTCCTTCATGCTCTCCGGCGCGCAGCTGGGCATCACGATTACAGGCCTGCTCATTGGTTATGTGGCCGAGCCCCTCGTGGGTCAAGGCCTGGGCCAGCTGCTCGGCGGCGTGGGCGTGCCGGTCGGTGTGTCCGTCGCCGTGGGTACGGTAACCGCACTGGCGGTATCGACGGTTCTCACCATGCTCTTCGCCGAGCTCTTCCCCAAGAACTACACCATCGCCGCACCCATGAAGTCAGCCCTGTGGCTGTCCGCATCCACCATGTGGTACCTGCGGATTTTCGGATGGCTGGTCCACTTCTTCGAATACTCCTCCAACGCCCTGCTCAAGCTTTTCGGCATCGAGCCAGTGGAGGATGTCGATTCTTCCGCCACCACCGATGACTTGGAGTCCATCGTGGATGCCTCCCACGAGGCGGGTGACTTGGATGAGGACACCTACCTCGTCCTCGACCGCCTCCTCGACTTCCCCGAACATGACGTCGGGCACGCCATGATTCCGCGCTCACGCGTGGATGTCATTGAACCGGACACCACCATCGGTGAGGTCCGCGAGATGATGTCGGAAAACCACACCCGCTACCCCATCATCGATGATGAGCACAATCCCATCGGCGTGGTCCACCTCTACGATGTTCTGGGCACCGAGCTGCCTCCGGCTACCCCAGCCCGCGAAATCATGAAGGAACCCGTGGTGGTGCCGGAGCTCATGCCGCTTCCCGACGTCGTCACAGAGCTTCGCGACGCCGACGAGAAACTCGCCTGCGTCATCGACGAATACGGCGGCTTCGTGGGCATCGTGACCATGGAAGACCTAGCCGAGGAGATTCTTGGCGATGTCACCGACGAACACGACATCGAAGAGACCGAAGAAATCACCGAGCAGGACGAGACGCACTGGATCGTCGACGGTGACACTCCTATCGACGAAGTCGAGCGCGCCATCGGCCACGACCTGCCCGAGGGCGATTTCGAAACCGTCGCAGGCCTGCTCATCGCGCATTCCGGCATGCTGCCGGAAGAAGGCGAAGAACTCTCCATCGAGCTGGAGGCTGAGCCTGAAGACTGGGTCGACGGCGACGAGGCTCCCACGCGCACACTCAACGTGCGCGTCGAGGAAATCGACCGCCACGTGCCCTCCGTCCTGGCGCTCGAGCTGGTCGAGGAATTTCCGGAAGGAGAAGATGACTAATGACTGATACCTGGTGGTTTAACCTCATCGTCACCCTGCTCATCATCGCTGCTTCCGCGTTCTTCGTGGTCATCGAGTTCTCCCTCATGGGCGCTCGCCGCAACCGCTTGGAGGAAACCGCGGAGTCCTCGGCGGCCTCGCGCGCGGGTCTGCGCTCGCTCAACGAGCTGACCATCATGTTGGCCGGCGCCCAGCTGGGCATTACCGCCGCAACCTTCGTCCTGGGTGCCGTGACCAAGCCCTGGGTCCATCACCTGCTGATGGGCCCACTGGAGGCCCTTGGCCTGCCGCTGGGCGTTGCGGACGTCGTCTCCTTCCTCCTTGCGCTGCTCGTCGTGACCTTCCTGCACTTGGTCATCGGTGAGATGGCGCCAAAGTCCTGGGCCATTGCCCACCCGGAGACTGCCCTACAGCTCATCGCAGTGCCCGCCCGCGGCTTCATTTGGCTCTTCCGCCCGCTGCTGATCTGGATCAACAAGATGGCGAACAAGCTGGTCCGCATGACTGGTGAAGAACCGGTGGACCGCGCCGGTGCAGCCGGCTACGACGCGGAAACCCTCCGCCACCTGGTGGAGCACTCGCGCCTGGCGGGCACGCTTGACGACGACTCCGCCAACCAAATCACCGGCGTCATCGAGCTGGAAGCCGCCACCGCGGCACAGTTGGCCCGCGAGCACGGCTCGGAAATCTTGCCGTTGTCCGCGGATGCCACTGTGGCCGAACTCCATGACCTCGTAGTGCGCAAGTCCATCATGCGCGTGCTGGTCTACCCACGTGCCTCGCGTATCCCCCGCATCGTCCACGTGCGCGATACCTTGCTCGCGGATCCGGATACCCCGGTGCTGGACTTCTCCCGCCCTGCCCTGGCTGTGGGTTCGTCTTCCACCGTGCAGAAAACCCTGGACCAGATGCGTGCCCGCAACGAGCAGCTTGTTGTCGTGGGCAAGCCCACCAAGGACAAGACCGTGTGGATCCTCACCTGGGATGACATCATGGGCCAGCTGTGGCCGCAGATTACAGAGCAGCTGGACCAGGCTGTGCCGGCGTCGAAGAACCCGGGGGCTTAGCGCGTTCGCGCTAAGCGTGGCACACGAAGCTAGGCGCGACACACAAAGCGACGAAAAGCGCCACCGAGAGAGGGAATCTCGGCGGCGCTTTCCTTTTGTCCTTGTGTGTTGGCAACAAGGAAGTCTGTGATGCGACTGCTATGCGGTCGTGGCGGCCTGCTTCTGGCGCTTGGCCCGGACGCGGGCCACGACGGCGTCGATACGCGCGCGCTCTTCAAGGAAGGGCGGCGGGTTGTGGCCGCGCATGGTGCGCACGAAAGCCGGGTGCGCTTCGACGACGGTATGGCGCCAAGCCTGCACGGCAATAAGGGAGGATTCACCCGCGCGTTTGTAGAGGTTGGGCAGGGAGACCACGTCGAGGTTGCGTGCCACGGCGTCGGTTTGCGCCAGCACGTACTCGACCAGCTCGCGCAGGTAGGCAGCGACCGCTGCAGTGCGGCCGCGCAGGGTTTCTGCCAGCTCCGAGACCACGACGGGTGGGCCGGAGATGGGCAGTCCTTCGGCGAGCGCACGGGCAGTCAGCTGCTTGGGCTCCTCGACGTCATAGTCACCGGAAGACGCAGCCGAAATGGTGCCGGACTTCAGACCAGACACGAGCGCGTGGCGCAGGCCAATAAGCTCGCCGACGCACCGCCCGGAATCCACGCGGGCGTCTTCAACGATGTCCCCCAATTCGGCCAAGCAGTCGAGGGACAGTTCATCATCCCAGTCCTCGATGGCCTCGATGAGGTGCTCGATGTAATCGACAACTTCATCGCCGATGTTGTAGATTTCCTGGGTCAGCTCACGGTGGCGCAGCTCGGCTGCGATCTTGTGCATAGGCTGCCCTTTCCGCGAGAACCTCTAGTTGAGGTTTAGAGTTTTTCTGACCCCGCTGACTCTATTAGAGATCCTCGCGTCGGGCAGCGCGACACTCCGAAGGAATTCACAGACTCCGCCCAGCGGCCGAATGCCGCCGGACCGTCCACCCAGCCGGCGCTACTTCAGGCCGGCATTACTTCTTGCCGGCGTAGAGGCGCTCGATATCGGCGGCGTAGCGCTGCGCCACGACGTAGCGCTTGACCTTCATGGTCGGGGTGAGCTCATTGCTTTCCTCGGTAAGGTCCTGGTCCAGGATGACGAACTTCTTAATGCCCTCGGCATGGGACACCGTGGCATTGACCTGGTTGATGGCGTCCTGGATATCGGCGCGCAGGCCCGGATCGGCGGCCACCTCACGCATGCCCTTGGCTGCGGAAATATTGTGCTCAGCCTTCCAGCGCTTGAGAGCATCTTCATCCAAGGTAAGCAGCACGCCGACGAAAGGCTTGCCGTCGCCGACCACCATGGCCTGAGAGATAAGCGGGTGGGAGCGCAGAATGTCTTCCATCGGGCCGGGCGACACATTCTTGCCGCCAGCAGTCACGATGAGGTCCTTCTTGCGTCCGGTGATGACGAGCTTGCCGTCTTCATCAATTTCGCCGAGGTCACCGGTGTTGTACCAGCCGTCGTTCAGCGCGCCTTCGGTAGCCTCCGGGTTCTGCCAATAGCCCTTGAAGACGATGTCGCCCTTAATGAGGATTTCGCCATCCTCATTAATGCGCAGCGTCGTTCCTCCCAGCGGCGGGCCGACGGTGCCGATGGACTGGTCCACAAAGTCCACGGCGGCAGCAGCGGCGGTTTCCGTCAGACCGTAGCCCTCGTAGATGGTCACGCCGATACCGCGGTACCAGTGCAGCAGCTCCTGGGAAATCGCCGAGCCGCCAGAGATGCAGTACTTCACCTCGCCGCCCATAGCCTCGCGGATGGCGGCGTAGACCAGCTTGTCAAAGGCCTTGTGCTTGGCCTTGAGCACACGGTTGGGGCCTTCCGGAGTATCCAGCGCCTTGGAGTATTCAATGGCGACCTTCTCTGCACGGTCGAAGATGGCTCCCTTGAGGGCGGACGAGCCGTGTGCCTTAGCTGAGGCGCCATTGCGCACCTTCTCAAACACGCGGGGCACGCCGAGAATCAAGTTAGGGCGCGAACGCGCGAACTCGATGGTGATGGTGCCGAAGTCCGACCAGTGGTTCTGGGAGGCACCACCGATGGTGACCGCGAGGGACACCGCGCGGCTAAAGACGTGCGCCAGCGGCAGGAAGGTCAGCACGTGAGCGCCGGGAACGGCAATGGCACCAATCGGGTTGGTGAGCAGGCCGCGGGCTTCTGCCAGCCAGTTACGGTGCGTCAGCATGCAGCCCTTCGGGCGGCCGGTGGTACCAGAGGTGTAGACCAGCGAGGCCACGTCGTCGGTGCTGGTGGCTTCGATGCGTTCGTTCACGGCGGCGTCGGAAATCTCGCGGCCCTCAAACTTCAACGTATCGATAGCAGAAGAGTTAATCTCCAGGATGCGGCGCAGCTGGGAGGGCGAGCCGTGCAGCTGCGGCGTGCCGTCGTCCTGCAGCTTCAGGTGCTTGACCAGCTCCGAGTGCTCACGCGTTTCCGTAATAGCGAGGATCGCACCGGAGTCCTCGATGATCCACTGCACCTGTGACAGCGAGGAGGACGGGTACACCGGCACCGAAATGGCACCAGCAGCCCAGATGGCGTAATCCAACAGCGACCACTCGTAACGCGTCGTCGAAATGAGCGCAACACGGTCGCCCTGCTCGACGCCGAGGGCCATAAGGCCCTTGGCCACCGCATACACCTCTTCAACGAATTCCTTCGCGGTGACGTTGACCCACTCGTAGTTCGCGGGGCGGGTAAACATAACGCCGTGTGGGCGGGCCTTTGCCGTGGCCATCATGGCCGTAAGACAGGTCTCCCCTTCATCAATCTGGAACTGAGCTTTGGTGTGTGCCTCATTCAAAGTCACAGGTGTGTCCTTTCCCACAAAAAGTAATTCCAGCCCACTCTACCAACCGGTTTCAACGCACGCGCGCGGAGGGCGTGGCACAATTGGGACCTGTGACTACCCGTGATCTGCTTCAAGAGCTCGCCCAGCGCCACGGAGTGGCCTGCGAGTACACCGCCCAGAACGGACAGCCCGTCTACGTCAGTGAAGAGACGATTACCTATACGCTGCGCGCACTCGGCGTCTCCATCTCCGATCGGCCTGATGACGACGAGCTAACCCAGGCCCTGTTTGAGGATTACCTGGCTCGCGCCTCCCGTCCCCTGCCGCCGTGCGTGGTGGCTCGAGAAGGAGCAGAAAAGTCCTTTGACGTTCACGTCCATGATGGTGATCCGGTCACGGTCACCATCGAGTTGGAGGATGGCGGGACTCGCCCGACCTACCAGGACCCCAACGACGCCCCGGCTGCCGACGTCTCCGGGACCATGTGGGGCGAGGCCAGCTTCCACGTCCCCGGCGATCTACCACTGGGCTTTCACACTCTGCAGCTATCCTCGCCAGGCATCGGCGAGTATGAGTGCCCGCTCATCGTCGTGCCGAACCACCTGAGCACGGCTGATCGTTATCTTGAGCGCCCGGCCGCAGGTGCCATGGCGCAGCTGTACTCCGTGCGCTCGGAGAAGTCTTGGGGTATGGGTGATTTCGGCGACTTGGCTGAGCTCGCGGAGACGTTGGCTAAAGACTACGACTTCCTCCTTATCAACCCGCTGCATGCAGGCGAGCCCAT
This sequence comes from Corynebacterium sp. MSK218, assembly GCF_030232655.1. Lineage (NCBI taxonomy): Bacteria > Bacillati > Actinomycetota > Actinomycetes > Mycobacteriales > Corynebacteriaceae > Corynebacterium > Corynebacterium sp. MSK218. The sequence goes on along the minus strand of NZ_JASPGN010000002.1, from coordinate 189,960 downwards.
CCCACCGGTGGAGGATTCACCGTATCTTCCGACTACCCGCCGCTTCATCAATCCGATTTACCTGCGCATCGAAGATATCCCGGAGCTAGAGCTGCTAAGCCCTGAGCTGCAGGAAGATGTGGCCGAGCTGGCTGCCGAGTTCCGTGAGCGCAACCGCTCCGCTGATGAGATTGACCGCGATACCATCTTTGAGGCCAAGCTGCAGGTTCTGCAGGAGCTCTTCAACCACGAGATGACCCCGGAGCGTCGCACTGCCTTTAGCGAATACCAGCGCCGCGAAGGTCGAGGTCTGCGCAACTTCGCCCTGTGGTGCGCAGAAACCGAGCTGGAGCGCCATAGCGGTCGCCGCCATGCGCTGGATCTCGATGTTTCTGATTTGGCCGAGTTCTACGCCTGGCTGCAGTTCCTCTGCGATGAGCAGCTGGACTCAGCCCAGCGCCGAGCACTGGAAGCCGGCATGTCTATTGGACTCATTACCGATATGGCCGTGGGCATCCACCCGAGTGGTGCGGATGCCGTGAACCTGTCGGAGTACCTCGCCCCGCAGTGCTCGGTAGGCGCACCACCGGATGATTACAACCAGCAAGGCCAGGACTGGTCCCAGCCGCCGTGGCACCCGGTACGCCTTGCTGAATCGGGCTACCAGCCGTGGCGCGATTTGCTGCGCACCATGTTGGGCAACGCTGGCGGCCTGCGCGTCGACCACGTTCTGGGCTTGTTCCGCCTGTACTGGATTCCGCGCCATTCCTCCCCGCTCAACGGCACTTACGTGACCTATGACTGGGAAGCCATGCTTGGCATCTTGGCGCTGGAAGCTGAGCGCGCCGGCGCAGTCCTCGTAGGCGAGGACCTGGGCACCTTGGAGCCGTGGGTTCAGACCGCCCTGCAGGACATGGGTGTCTTGGGCACCACGATCATCTGGTTCGAACATGCTGAAGAGGGCCCCACCCCACGCCCACAGGACCAGTACCGCCGCATGGCGATGTCTTCGGTAGGCACACACGATCTGCCGCCCACCTTGGCTTTCCTGCGCGGTGATCACATCGCTCTGCGCGCCCGTCTGGGGCTGCTGACCACCTCCGTGGCGGAGGAGGAAGAGCAGGACCGCGAGTGGCAGAACCAAGTCAAGGACAACCTGCAGGCCTACGGCATACTGAACAATCGAGAGAACGAAGAAGACGTCCTCGTCGCCCTCCACGAGTACGTTGCCGGCACGCCTTCGGCGCTTACGGTGACCAACGTTGTGGACATGGTCGGTGACGTGCGCGCACAGAACCAGCCGGGCACGACGAAGGACCAGTACCCCAACTGGTGCATCCCGCTGTGCAATACCGCCGGTGAGCCGGTGCTACTAGAGGACCTTCCGAAGCAGGAGCTCTACCAGCGCCTCGCCCAGGTAGCCAAGCGGCCACGGGACGAACGCTAAAGCGTCGTCCCTTTAAAGGACGACGCCCACCACTGCCACGACAACGACGAGCGCAATCATGAGCCATAAGGTCAGGCTCACGCGGGATTTCGGCAGGGCCCGCTTGCGTCGGGGCTGCTCGGGGCGCTCGGGGTCCCAGAGCCCTTCTCGGTGATCATCGGGAGTCATGGTCATTTATCCTAGTCCGCCCCTCCACAAGTGTGTACACGCGGTCGATGGCCCACATCAGCCCCCACCCCATCACGGTTGCGGCCGGCACTGCGGTGACGGCAAGCACCGCCATTTGCGCCCACACGGGAGCTTGCACGAGCCATTCCATGCCCTCAGGGTAGCCTGTTGGGCATGAGCAGCGCACCTTTCGACGTCACCTGCCCCGCAGGCACCATCACCGGCTACCTCACGGAAGATGTGGCCCACTTCCACTCCATCGAGTATTCCCACATCCCCGGTGATTTCGAGAACCCCGAACCTGCATCTCCACGTGACCAGGATGCGCGTAGGCCTCACCCAGAGAAAGTTGCGCTCACCATCACCGCGCCTTCCGCGCCGCTTGTCGCCGGTAACCTGACCACTTCCTCGCTCGCCCCCGTGTTGGTCTACGTCCACGGCGGGCGCTACGAGCACGGTTCCCACGAGGACCGCCGCGCGGAGGGAACCCCCACGGCAGAGGCTGGGATCGTGCATGTGCAGCTGGGCTACCGCGTGGGTCTTCCGGGCCTGGCGCGCTTCCGCGACGATGAGCCTCACCGCTACCGCGCCATTGAGGACCTGCAGCTGGGCTTGGAGTGGATTCAGCGCAATATCGAATCCTTCGGTGGGGATCCCACCAACGTCACGCTCCTCGGCCAGTCTGCCGGTGCCAATGCGGTGCTGTGGCTGGCTCGCCGTGATCACTATCGTGGCGCATTTCGCCGCGTCATTGCGCTCTCCCCTGGTTTCCCGCGCGAGAGTTTTGAGGAGCGCAAGGCCACGCTGCGTCAGGTGATGAAGAAGCCGATTACGCGCTCGTCGCTGGCCTCGATGAGCGAGGAGGAGCTCAACGCCGGATATAAGAAGTTCCGTACCAAGTACAACCTTGATATGGCACTGGGCCCCACGCCGCTGGAGTGCGCGCAGCTTGCCGACGTCCCCCTCATCCTCGGCAGCACCCGCGACGAGTTCTACAACATCCCGGCTACCCAGAAGATTGACCGCTCTCCCTTCCGCGGGATTGCCTTGCGTTACCTCGCCCCGCGCCTCGGTTTCCCGCGCAATGGGTTCAAGCCCTGGTATCAGGTGGCGCAGTTCTTGGATAAGGATCGGCCCACTGGGCGCATGGTCGGTGATGCCATCATTCGCCGCTGGGCGGCAGAAGTGGCAGAGAAGGCTCCGGGGCAAACATGGATGGTGGAATTTACCCGGTCCTCAGGCCCCGCGCTGCACTGCGAGGAGCTCCGCCCGCTCTTTGGCCGCACGGAGCTGGCCGCTTGGCTGCAGGAGTTTGTGTGCACCGGCGAGCCCGGCTTTGAGGAATACCGCCCGGAGCACGCCATCTGGGAATACAACTTGGACGACGGCTCGCACCGCGTGGCGCACTCCAGCTTGGATTATATTTCCGCGGCCTTCGCTAGAGATGGCGCTCTGCTCTAGCGCAGGAGCGCCGCTCTAGCGCAGGAGCGCCGCCCTAGCGTAGAAGTGCATCGCGCAGTGCGGCGTGGGAAAGCTCCTCCACCATCCATGGGCTAAAGGCAAAAGGCGTGGCCTCCGCAGCGGCGATAACCTCGCGGGCCGGAGCCCACGCCAGAGAGTCCACCTCATCGGGGTTCGGCTGCGGATCATCGCTGGTCTCAAACAGGTAGACCGGGCAGATTTCATTTTCCACCACGCCGGAGGAGTCCTCGGCGCGGTAGGCAAAATCCGGAAGCACTAGTTGTGGGCTGCCGCTGAGGCCAAGTTCGAACTGGGCGCGGCGCACGACGGCGTCGGCAGTCGGCTCCCCCGGACCTGGATGCCCACAGAAGGAGTTTGTCCACACACCGGGCCACGTCTTCTTCGACAGGGCGCGGCGGCTGAGCAGAATGTTGCCATCACGCACCACCCACGCGGAGAAGGCGAAGTGCAGCGGAGTATCCGCGGTGTGCACCACGGATTTATCTGCCGTGCCGATGGGAGTGCCGTCAGGCGAGGCCAAAACGACGAGTTCCGTCATAGATTGAGGTCTCCTACAAAGCGCACATTGCCAATAGTAAAGCGCGCGTTCCACAGGTTTCCGGCGGAAACGTTATAGACATACTGCAGGTTGGTCGAGGCTCCTGCGCCCAACGGTTGATCCAAGCCCGGCGCGGGCAAGGAAACGTTGACCTCGGGGTCATACGGCACCGGGTCCACCGATGCCCAGCCGCCATTGCCGTCGGCGCGCTCGAGGGTGGGTTCCGGGAGGGCGTCGACAGGCAGCGGCAGCTCGCCGAGGTTGTGAATCTTCACGGTGAGCACCGTGCCACCACCGCCGGAGTACAAGCCCTGCAACTCATATTCGACGTTAAGGCCCTCGTCTTTGACCGGCTCTGCTAGGTTCTCGGTCACCTCGCGGACCTCCACGTCTTTCGCCTCGAACGTGGGTGGCTCCGAGCTGGAGACCACGATGTTGTCCTGCGGGCCCACGTCTGGTGGCTGCAGGATGCTGCAGGCAGAAAGGGCAGCCAGGCACAGCGGGGCACACGCTAGGGGGAGGTACTTCTTCACCGCGAATCCTTTTCCATCACGTCTACGGTTTCTCCCCTACCTTAGTCCACGGGTTGGATATTCCTATGAAGGGCGTAACATCGGCCGACGATGAACTCTATTCTCCGCATCGTCCGCAGTGCTTCTGCCCTGTGGCCGTTTTATCTCGGCGTCCTCATAACCGCATCAGTGACCGCGATTCTCTCGCTACTCACCCCGTTCATTCTCCGCGAGGCTACCGACACCGTCGTCGAAGGCGGCACCCTGCGCACCATCCTGTGGTGGGTCTTCGCTCTCTTCCTGGCTGATGCGCTGGGCAACGTGGTGAAGAATATCGGCGGCTATATCGGTGACGTCATGGTCGCGCGCCTGCGCCAGATTCTCTCCACGCGCTACTTTGCCAAGCTGCTGTCGGTACCGCAGGGCTATTACGACAACCAGGTCACCGGTACCATCATCGCGCGCCTTGACCGCTCGATTGCGAACGTGACGCAGTTCGTGCAGTCCTTCTCCAATAACTTCTTCGTCATGCTCATCCAGGCCGCCGCAGTCCTGGTGATCACTGCGGTGTATTACTGGCCGCTGGCGATTCTCTTGGCTGCGCTCTTTCCCATCTACATGTGGCTCACTGCGAAGACGTCGACGCGCTGGCAGAAGTTTGAGGCCATCAAAAATGAGAACATCGACGTGGCCAACGGCCGTTTTGCCGAGGTCATCGGCCAGGTGAAGGTGACCAAATCCTTCGTGGCCGAAGCCCGCGAGCTGGCCTCCTTTGGCGAGCGCTACCGCACCGTGGTGGATACTACGAAGCCGCAGTCGCGCTGGTGGCATTCCATGGATACCGCGCGCGGAGTGGCCATGGCGCTGATCTTCTTCGGAATATACGGACTGATTTTCTGGCGCACGTTGGAAGGCCACTTCTCCATCGGTGACATGGTCATGCTCCTGCAGCTGGTCAACATGGCCAAGCAGCCGGTGTTCATGATGAGCTGGATCGTGGATATCAGCCAGCGCGCCGTGGCCGGTTCCAAGGATTACTTCAAGGTGATGGAGGAAACCCCGGAACCTACGGTCAACCCGCAGCTAGTGAGCGCTGCCTCCGCCTCCGACGTCCCCGAGCTCGACCTCTCCCCGACCGAGCCCCTCACTCCCACCGAGGGCCCCGTCTTTGCCTTCGATGATGTCTCCTTCGCCTACGAAGAGGATAAACCGGTGGTCGAAGGCATCACCTTCAGCGCCCACGAAGGACACAAGGTAGCGCTCGTCGGCGAGTCAGGCGGCGGCAAGTCCACGTTGGTCAACTTGTTGCTGGGCCTGTACCAACCAACCGCAGGAAAGCTGACGGTGCTGGGTCATGACGTGGCCAAGCTCACGGCAGAACGCCTGCGCGCGTCGGTAGGTGTGGTGTTCCAGGAGTCCTATCTTTTCTCCGGCACTATCAAGGAAAACATCGCCTACGGCAAACCCGGCGCGACGATGGAGGAGATCGTCGCCGTGGCCAAGCGCGCCAACGCCCACAACTTCATTGAGGAATTCCCCGATGGCTATGACACCATCATTGGTGAGCGCGGCTTGAAGCTCTCCGGCGGTCAGAAGCAGCGTGTGGCCGTGGCCCGCGCCATGTTGAAAGACGCGCCGATTCTCGTGCTCGATGAGGCCACCTCCGCGCTCGATACCAAGGCCGAACGCGCCGTGCAGGCAGGCTTGGACGAGCTCATGAAGGACCGCACGACGCTGATTATCGCGCACCGCCTGTCCACCATCGCGGACGTGGATACCATCGTCACACTTGACCACGGTGTCATCTCCGAAATCGGAGCGCCAGCGGAGCTGGCACAGTCGGACGGCATCTATGCCGAGCTGCTGCGTCTGACCCAGTCTGCGTCGGCGGCAGACCGCCAGAGGCTGAAAAAATACGGTTTCGTGCAGAACACCTCCGAGTAGGGTGGGGACCATGCATTTTCCTAGCCTGAAAGAACTCTCCGCCCGCGGTACCCGCAAGTGGACCGTCTACGACGAGGACATCATCCCCCTCTGGATCGCTGAATCGGATTTCCTTACCGCCCCCGCGGTGAAGGAGCGAATCCAGGAGGCCGTGGATGCCGAGTCCTTCGGCTACACTCCTGCCCCGAAGGCTTCCGAGCTTAATGCCGCCGTGTCTGACTTCTATGAGACTCGCTATGGTTGGCGGCCACAGCATGTGTTCTGGATCGGCGATGTTGTCCGCGGCTTGTTGCTCGGCGTGCAATACTTCACCGAGGGCCCGGTCATCGTGCCGGTTCCCTCCTACCCGCCGCTTCTGGAGCTGCCGGAAACGGCGGGACGCGAGAAGATTGAGACCTCTCTGGAGCTTGAGGACATCGAGCGCGCCTTTCAGGCCGGCGCCGGGTCCATCCTGCTGTCCCACCCGTATAACCCGCTGGGCATCGTCTTTGATGAGGAGTGGCTGCGCGGCCTAGTGGAGTTGGCGGACAAGTACGATGCCCGCATCCTCTCCGATGAGATTCATGCCCCGCTGGTCTACGACGGCCGCCACATCCCGCTGGCTTCCCTGTCAGATCGCGTCTTTACCGTCACGGCCACGTCCAAGGCCTGGAACACCGCAGGCCTTAAGTGCGCGCAGGTTCTCTTGTCGAACACGCAGGACGTGGAGCGTTGGAACAGCCTGACCGGTGTGGCCAAGGACGGTACCGGCACTCTGGGTGTGCTGGCAGCAGAAGCCGCCTACCGCCACGGCGTTGACTTCCTCGATGAAGAAGTGGAGTACCTCACAAAGACTCGCGATTGGCTGGTGGAGGAGTTGCCCAAACGCGTACCGGGCCTAAAGACCTCCCATCCGCAGGCCACCTACCTGTTGTGGCTCGACTTCTCTGAGACCGCCATTGGGGATAACCCGAAACCCGCCGCATGGGTTCGCGAACACGCCAAGGTAGCCCTCAATGAGGGAGTCACTTTCGGTACAGGCGGCGAGCACCATGCCCGTCTCAATTTTGCGACCTCCCGTGAGCTGCTGGAAGAAGCACTCGACCGCCTGGAGAAGGCCTTCAGCTAGAATTTACATCTCACGTCATGGGCATTATCCTTAGGAAAATGTCCATAAATGACGTTCAGGCCTCTCCTCGTGTGGGCTCTCCGCTCAAGACGATTGTCGTAGCTGCCCTCATGCTCTTCTCCATGTTCTTTGGAGCGGGCAACCTCATCTTCCCACCGGAAGTCGGTGTCTCCTCCGGCACCAACTTCTGGCCCGCCACCCTGGGCTTCTTGGCTGCTGGTGTGGCACTACCGGTCCTCGCGATCGTAGCTGTGGCCATTTCTGGCCAATCCGTGCGCGATATTGGCAACCACGGCGGCAAAATCTTCGGCGTGGCTTTCTCCGTCATTGCCTACCTGGCCATCGGCGCGTTCTACGCCTTGCCGCGCACCGGCGCGGTGTCCATGGAGACGGCCATTACCCCGCTGCTGGGCTGGGAAGGCACCGCCGCGAGTGGCGCCTTCAACGTGGTTTTCTTCCTCATCGCCTTGGCACTCGCGTGGCGTCCCAACAACATCATTGACACCCTAGGCAAGTTCCTCACCCCGGCGCTGGTCGCCCTGCTCGCAGTGCTCATCATCGTGGCCACAACCACGAACCCGCGCGTTCCCGGCACGCCTACGGAAGAGTATGCGTCGTCCCCGTTCGTCACCGGCCTGTTCGAGGGTTATAACACCATGGACGCCATCGCGGGCCTGGCCTTCTCCATCGTCATTGTGAACTCCCTGCGTTCTAAAGGTTTTTCCAAGAACACTGAGCTGCTGCGCGGCACGATCATCTCCGCACTCATCGCTGGTGGACTTCTGGCCTCCATCTACTTGGGCTTGGCGTGGATTGGCCAGACCATGCCGAATGGTTCCGCCTATGACTCTGGCGCCACCTTGCTTGCCGACGCCTCCAATCTCACCCTCGGCACCGTCGGTCAGGCAGTCTTCTCCGCCATTGTCATCCTGGCTTGCATGACCACTGCGGTGGGCCTCATCTCCGCCACCTCGGAGTTCTTTGCCCTACTGGTACCGAAGACGGTCTACCACTTCTGGGCCTGCCTGTTTACCGCAATGTCCATCGCCTTTGCCTTCCAAGGCCTGGAAACCGTGCTATCCATCGCGGTGCCCTTCATCGTCTTCTTGTACCCGCCAGCCATCTCCCTTATCGCACTGACGCTGCTGCAGCCGGTGGTCAAGCGCTGGGTCACCTTCTACTGGGCCTTCCGCTTGGCCTTGTGGGTCTCCGTCCTGTGGTCAGCCGCGACCTCTCTGGGCGCGCCGTTGGACTTCTCGCCTGGCCAGGGCGTGGGCTTGGGCTGGGTTGTTCCGGCCCTCCTCGCTTTCGCCGTTGGGGTTATCATCGATGTTGTATCTACAGGATCGTCTACAGGATCGAAAGAAAGAAGCGAGTAACTCATGACGCAGCGCGCCGCCTTGTCCATCCTCGATTTCTGCACCATCTACGAGGGCGAAGCCCCCTCCCAATCTATGGCTCGGTCGGTCGAATTGGCGCAGCGCGCGGAGGCCCTGGGGTTTAAGCGCATGTGGTACACCGAGCACCACAACATGCCCTCCATTACCTCCTCGTCCCCAGCGGTACTCATCGCTCACATTGGGGCTAAGACCGAACGCATCCGCCTAGGCTCCGGCGGCGTCATGCTGCCCAACCACGCCCCCTACGTCATTGCCGAGCAGTTCGGCACCTTGGCCGAGCTCTACCCCGACCGCATTGACTTAGGCCTGGGCCGCGCCCCGGGCACCGACATGCAGACCCTCGGCCGAGCACTGCGCCGCGATGGCCATGCCGCCGAACGCTTTCCGGAGGACATCAAGGAGCTGCAAGGCTATCTCTCCGGTAAGTCCCTCATCCCGGGCGTGCAAGCCATCCCGGGCGCTGGCACCAACGTGCCTATCTACATCCTGGGTTCCTCCATGTTTGGTGCGTCGCTGGCAGCCAAGTACGGCTTGCCGTACGCCTTTGCCTCACACTTCGCTCCGCAGCACCTCGAGTCCGCCACTTCCTACTACCGCGAGAACTACCAGCCTTCCGAAGCTTTCCCCGAACCCTACGTGATCGCCGGCGTCAACGTCACCGCCGGTGAGGACGCCGAGGAGGAATTCGAACGCGTCTGTTTCCGCCGCGTAAAGGCCTTCGTGGGCCGAGGCAAGCAGCTGAGCGACGCCCAAGTGGAACAGATCATCTCCACCGCACAAGGCCAGCAGATTCTCGACATGCTCAAGTACTCCGCCGTGGGTACCGGCGAGCACGTGCGCGAGTATCTCACCCAGTTCCAAGAGCTTTCTCATGCGGATGAGCTGATGATTTCGCTGCAGTCGACAAATCATGAGAAGGTGTTGGGTAACATGGAGACCCTGGCACACGCGTGGGAATTGTAGGGTTTTCTCCATTTGGCAAGACTTTTCACCTACGCGTGAATTAATATTCTTCTGCAATAGCAGTGTCAACTTAGAGGAGCATGTCCGTGTCACTTCGCGGTTCCCAGCAGCACAGCAAGATTGCTGACTATCTGCGCGGGCTCATTCGCAGCAAGAAGCTCTCCCCGGGTGACTTTCTACCCAGCGAGGCCGAGCTGTGTGAGCAGTTCTCCTCCTCTCGCGGACCTGTCCGCCAGGCCGTGGCGGCCCTGCGCTCCGAGGGCCTTATCTCCTCCGGCCGCGGCCGCCGCTCAGTGGTGTTGGGCCGTTTTACTTCCGAGTCCTTCGACTCCATCTTTTCTGTCACGCATTGGCTGCGCGAGCGCGGCTTCGAACCCGGCGCGAAAACCCTCTGGCTCGCTCGCTGCCCCGCTACAGAACAGGTGGCTAACTTCCTGCGGGTTGCCGCAGGCGACCCGGTAATCTTCGTGCACCGAGTACGCAGTGCCAATGGCTTCCCAATCTCCATCGAGCGTATGTACTTCCCGCTCGACGTAGGCAGCCACATCCTCAACTTTGATGCGGATAACGGCTCTATCCACGATCACCTCGGCGCCCAAGGCGTGGAGTTCGACAATGTGAACCGCGAACTTTCCCTAGCCTCTGCCAGCGATGAAGACGCCCGTTCCCTCAACATCGAGCCGGGAACCCCGCTGTGGCGTCTGCACCTGGACATCTCTGATCACTCCGGCCACCCGGTGGAGTGCACCGAGATACTCTACTTGGGAGATCGCCTCACGCTCGGCATGACGAGCGTGCGCGGCACCACCTCCCCGCTTGAGGTCAAGCTCTCCGAAGGATGAGAACCCGACTGAGTGTGGTGGGGTTGATGGGGGTGGCGTCGATAAGCGCCTGCTCCGCCGGCTCCACCGCGATCGTGGATTCAGACTCCACGGCGCTGACCCTTGCCACCACCACGCCCGCTACCTCCCTGGACTTCACCACAGTGGGCGGCGCTGCCATCCCGGCCGCGCTCATGAGCAACGTCTACGAGACCCTCGTGCGCATCTCTCCCGACGGCGACATCAAGCCGGGCCTGGCTGAGTCCTGGGAGGCCGAGCCCACGCGCTACACCTTCCACCTACGTGAGGCCGCGTTCTCCAACGGGGAGGCATTCACCGCGCACACCGCCGCGTGGTCCATCAACGCGGTGAAGACGGAGTGGACCAACGGCCTCAAAAAGCAGATGGACGTGGTGGAATCGGCCGAAGCTGTTGACGACCACACGCTCGTCGTTACCCTGTCCCACCCCTCGGCCGGCTGGCTGTGGTCCATGGGCACCGCGATTGGCGCCATGCGTACCCCTACCGACGCCGTGGGCACTGGTCCTTTCGCCGTGGCGGGATTTTCTCCCGGCGAATACATCGCGCTGGAAGCACGCGACGACTACTGGGGAACCCCGGCTCAGGAGGACATCACCATCCGCTACTTCCCCGATTCCCTCACCGCAGTCAATGCGCTGCGCTCCGGCGGGGTAGATGCGGTGTGGGGCGTGCAGAACCCCGAGCTGCTCGATACCCTCGAAGACTCCATCCACACCGCCGTCGGTACCACCAATGGTGAGGTGCTGTTGTCTATGAATAACCAGGCAGCGCCTTTCGACGACCCCCTCGTGCGCCGCGCCGTGGCCTACGGCATAGACCGCCAGGCCGCCAACGACATCCTGTGGGAAGGCCGCGCCCGCGATACTGGCGGTGCTCCGGTTCCGCCAAGTGACCCCTGGTTTAGCGGCAAGAACTACTACCCCTATGATCCCGCGCGCGCCCGTGCGCTTATGGAAGAAGCCGGCGCGGTAGGCACCCCGCTGACGTTGACGGTACCCAGCCTGCCCTATGCGCAAACGCTGTCGGAGTTTTTGTACTCACAGCTCACTGAGGTTGGCTTCGACGTCACGCTTGAGACCGCGGAGTTTCCCGCGGTGTGGCTCAGCCAAGTCATGGGTGCCAAGGACTATCAAATGTCCCTCGTCGCGCACGTCGAGCCGCGCGATATCCCCACCATCTTTGGCAACCCCGAGTACTACATTGGCTATGATTCCGAGCGCGCCCGTACCTTGTTACAGCAGGACGATATGAGCGGTGCTGTAGACCAGATTATGGCCGATATGCCCGCCCTGACCTTGATGAATATGCCCAATATTGTGCTCTACCGCGAAGGCCTAAGCGGCCTTCAGCCCAATCAGATTACTGACGCTATCGAATTACGAGGCGTGCGATGAGGTTTCTGCGTTTTATCGGCACCCTCTTTGCAGCATCGGTCATCATCTTCTTGCTCATGCGAGCCGTGCCCGGCAACCCGGCGCGCGTGGCGCTTGGCGTCAACGCCACCGACGAGGCCGTCGAGAAGCTCACGCACTCCATGGGACTGGACCGCCCGCTCCTCGTGCAATACCTGGAGTGGATGAAGGGGCTGGTAACAGGCAACTTTGGCATCTCGTTGTCCTCCCAGCAGGACATCACCCCGCTCGTGCTCGACCGCGCTCAAGTCACGCTCTTGCTCATCGGCTTGGCCATCGCACTGGCGCTGGCGGGCGCTATCCCTATGGGCATTCTGCTGGCCCGTTTTCGACTCCCCGTGCTCAATGCGGCCACGCAGCTGGGCATCGCGGTGCCGAGTTTCTTGGTCGGTATCTTGCTTGTCGCGGTGTTCTCCGTGCATTTAGGGTGGCTGCCGGCAAACGGCTGGCAACTGCCGCGCGAGGGCCTAAGTCACCTTGTCCTGCCCGTCATTTCCCTCGCCTTGGTTCAAGGCGCGATGCTGACGCGCTACGTGCGCGCCACGCTCATGGAGGAAATGGGCAAGGACTATATCCGCACCGCCCGCTCGCTCGGCGAGTCCCGCACCGAGGCACTCATCCGACACGGCCTGCGCAATGCTGCCCTGCCCGTTCTCACGGTCACCGGCGTGCAGCTGAGCACGCTCGTGGTCGGCGCGGTGGTCATTGAGAATGTCTTTGTTATCCCGGGTTTGGGCTCCATGCTTCTCGACGCCGTCTCCACCCGCGATCTCATCACCGTCCAGACCCTCGTCATGGTTTTTGTCACCTTTACGCTGACCGTCAACCTGCTCACGGACCTGGCCTACCGCGTCATCGACCCACGTCTGAAGGAGGCCCGATGAAACCCGGTTACCTCCTCGTTGGGCTTACCGTTGTGCTTGCACTGGTGTCTGTGGTGTGGACGCCTTATGACCCAAACCTCATCTCGCCCGACCGCCTGGCCTCGCCCAGCTTCGAGCACCTCATGGGAACCGACCGCTTCGGCCGCGATACCTTCTCCCGCATTCTCACCGGCGCGCAGGTAACACTTCTCGTCGGCGTGTTGGCGGTGGTCATCGCAGCACTCATCGGCGTGCCCCTCGGCATCATCGCCGGGATGCGCGGCAGCACCGTCATCATGGCCGCCACCGACCTGTTGCTTGCCTTCCCAGCGTTGTTGCTGGCCATCGTCGCCGGCGCGGTATGGGGCTCATCGACGCTTACGGCCACCATCGCCATCGGTATTGCGGGAATCCCCTCCTTCATCCGTGTCACGCGCTCCGGTACGCTCCAAATCATGACGCAGGACTACATCGCTGCCGCGCGCATTTCCAAGGTCCCGCCCGTGCTCATCGCCTGGCGCCACGTCCTGCCCAACCTGGGCGGCATCATCGCCATTCAGGCCTCCGTCTACTTTGCGTTGGCCGTCCTCGCCGAGGCTGGCCTGTCCTACCTCGGTCTGGGCACGGCCCCTCCGACGGCCTCGTGGGGCCGCATGCTTCACGACGCCCAACCTCTCCTCTCTACCCATCCCCTCCAAGCTGTGTGGCCTGGGCTCGCCATCGCCGGCACCGTGCTGGGATTTAGCCTCTTAGGACGCCATGCTGACCGTCACTGACTTAAACATCGGCCCCGTCGGCCCCATCAACTTTGAGATTGCTCCCGGCGAGCGCGTAGGCCTAGTTGGCGATTCCGGCAGCGGTAAATCGCTCACTGCCCTGGCCATCATGGGGCTTCTCCCCAACAACCTTCAAGCCACCGGCTCCATCCGCTTTGAAGGCCGCGAGCTGCTGGGTATGCGCGACCGTGAACTGCGCAGACTTCCCTTGGCCATGGTCTTTCAAGAGCCCATGACCGCCCTCGATCCGCTCATGAAGGTCGCCGAATACGGCCGCTTCCCGCACCAGCTCTCCGGCGGACAGCGCCAGCGCGCACTTATCCACATGGCCATGGCCCGCAAACCCAAGCTGCTCATCTGCGATGAGCCCACCACCGCCCTCGACCCCCTCACGCAAGCAGAAATCCTCGACGAAATTTCCGCCGCCACCCAGGACGATACCGCGCTGCTCTTTATCAGCCACGACCACGCAGCCGTCGAGCGCATGTGTGACCGCGTCATCCGCATCGGAGACATCACCACACCTAATCTCAGCCTGCCGCCTACCCCTACTGTGGGCGAACCAGTCATCACCCTGAAGAATGTCACCAAGACTTACCGCGGGGTTACCGCCCTCGATGACGTATCGCTGGAGGTACGCGAAGGCGAGCGCCTCGGCATCGTCGGCGGCTCCGGCTCGGGCAAATCCACGCTGCTCAAGCTCCTCACTGGTCTCACCGAGCCCACCAGCGGCACCGTCACCGTCACCAAGCCCCTCCACATGGTCTTCCAAGACCCCAAAAGCTCGCTCAACCCACGCATGCCCGTGTGGAAAACCGTCGCCGAAGGCGGCGGCACCCGGGAGGAAGCCGAACGCGTGCTTCACGACGTCGGCATCGACCACGCCGAGCGCTACCCCCACGACTTCTCCGGCGGTCAACGCCAACGCATCTCGATTGCCCGGGCCGTCGTGGGAAAACCCGAGATCCTCCTCGCGGACGAAGCCGTCTCCGCCCTCGATGCCACCTCCCGCGCGCAGGTTCTTGAACTGCTCCAGCGCGTGACGAAGGACATGACGTTGGTGTTTGTGTCGCACGATATGGACGTCGTCAAGCACTTGTGTCCCACCGTGGCCGTGCTGCAGGACGGCCGGATAGTGGATCGCGGCGAAACGGGTAAGGTGTTGTCCCGTTATGGAACATCCCCTGCCGCAACGCCCTAGCGCCCTTCAGCTCTTTACCGCGTACAACTCTTCCGCGCGCCGCTGGCCCGGTGCCCTGCGCGCAGCCTTGGCCATCATCATCCCGGGCGCGGTCGCCATCCTCATCGGCCACCCCGATGCCGTGCTGCTGGTCTCCGCCGGCGCGTTCTCCGTCATCTATGGCGAGGGGCACCCCTACCGCACGCGGCGCCGCATCATCCTCACCGCCGGCGCGCTGCTCACGCTCGCGGCCACGGTCGGCTCCCTCATCAATGGCTTGGTCTTAACGGCGATATTCACGGTGACGCTGGCGACGGTTGGCGCGTTCATGCAGAATGCGCTGCGCCTACCGCCGCCCGGCACGTTCTTCATGGTGATGGTGGCGGGCGGTTCGACCATGTTGCGCGGGATTTCGCCATGGGAGGTCGCCGGGTGGAGCCTGGCGGGTGTGGCCGCCGGCTATGTGCTGGGCATGTTGCCGCGATTCTGGGATCCGCACGGGCCGGAAACGCGCGCGGTGGCGGCGTTGGAAAAGGCCGCGGATGCCTTCGAAGGGGCCTCGGATATCCTGGCTAAGCACCACCAGGCGCAGTCGGCTTTGTCCACCGCGTGGCAAGCGCTTTCCGACGCCGGCATCATCCGCGGCGGCCGCATCCGCCGCCCCGACCAGGCCTCACTGGTGCATCGCACTTTGGCCGCGCAGCAGCGCATCGTGGCCCACCACCAGCAGGTAGGAGGCAACTCGGACGACCTGTCGGATGCGCCTACCTATGTTGACCCCAACCGCACCACGATTCCGCACACGAAACCCACGATGCGCTACCGCATTTATCGTGCGGCCGTGGGCAATTCCCATGCGGTGGTCACGGCGGAAAAGATTGCGCTGGGTGGTCTAGCCACGGCATTCATTGGCTTAGCGCTGGGGCTCAGCCGCCCGGACTGGGGCGCGGTATCGGTGCTATTGCTTCTGCAGTGGGGACCTGATCGGGTGCCGGGCACGATTCGCGGCGTGCAGCGCATGCTGGGCTCGGTTTTAGGCGTGTGTGTCTTCGCGCTCATCGCCTCCTTTAGTCCGCATGGCTGGGCGCTACTGCTGGCATTGGCCGCCTGCCAGTTCTGCGCGGAGATTCTCGTGGTGAAGAACTACGCGCTGTGTGTTATTTTCTCTACTCCTTTGGCACTGCTGATGGGCAACCCACAAGGGCATCTCGCACACACAATTGGCCAGCGTATGGCGGAGATTGGATTGTCGGTAGTGGTGGCCATGGTCGTGCTGTGGTTGTGGAAGCCGCATGCGCAGGTGACCAATCATTACCGCCTGCAAACGCGCTGCCTTGAGGCCATGGCGGCGCTGCTTGGCGCGCTGCTCATTAAGACTCCTGAGGAAGCACTGGCACAGCGCCGCGACCTGCATTACGAGTTGCTGTCGGAGCGCCGCAGTATCCAATCCCTCGCCGCCAATGACTCCACCATCGATCCCTTCTGGCAGCGCCACACAGCCCTGCAGACGGCCGGCTATTATCTGTTGGATTTCTGCGTGGTCAACCCGCTTTCGCAGCCCAGCCGGGCAGAGCTCAACACGCTGATTGAGAAGGTTAGCGAAGCGGAAACTGGTCAATGACCTCGTAGCGCGGCCCGCCCCCGCGGCCTTCCCCGAGGAAGGACTGCACCAGGCTAATGTCGCTCACCTCAAATTCTGGGCCGCGGTACACGCTGAGTGCATGGACAGCATCTGGGATAAGCCACGGGTCGCGCGTGCGGCGCCCCTCGCGCGCCAAGGTGAGATGTGGGCGGGATGGCTCAAGCATGAGGTGTTTGATACGGCCTTGCACGCCAGCCCACAGCACGTGTTTGTCGAAGGACCCCGCCCCGCTTAGGTTCAGCGTCACCGGCGAGCCCTCGATGCCGCGGAGCATCTCTCGGACCTCGGCGGCGTCGTTGGGCTGCTCCCCGAAGAAATCCAAGGTGATGTGCCAATTGTCCGGATCAACCCAGCGCAACCCATTGTCCTTCAGTGGGCGCACTGCCCGCACCAGGTGTTCGCGCGCTTCCGGGGAGGGAAAGACAGCACTGAACAGTCGGATCATTTCACCGTGAGCAGAAGGTTCGGATCCAGCACATGTTCCTCGACGCGCTCAAAGACGGCAAAGGCCTCCTCCAGCTCACGGACATTCTCATCAAAATTAGGCAGCGACATGGCATTCCAATCGACGCAGAAATAGGTGCTCTCATCCTAACTCACACCGCTGTCATTTCGCTTATCTGCGACAAAGGTGGCCGTAAACTCTCAAAAAGCCACCGGCCCTGCGGTCGGTCTCTATCCTCATAACATGCATCCTGGCCTAGTCCCCGGCATTGGTGTGGAGGACCAGCGCAACACCTTTGGCGTGGATAAGATAACCTTCTTCACCAACGCCGGTTGGCTGCTGAATGTCACCATGATGATGGCCATTGTCACCATGGCGTATATCGGCTTCTCGCGGCTTGGCCGCATCAAGCTCGGCACCAACGACGAAGAGCCCGATTTCGGCTGATTCAGTTGGGTCGCCATAATGTTCGGCTCGCGCGATACCGACGGCCGCGATGCCGGATCTGATTTCGACTCCTCCGCCCACCGCTATACCGACTGGTACCAGCGCACGGACGAAGAAGGCGAGAATGTAGACTACGACTTTAAGACCGATACCTGGTCCGATGGCTACGACCCAAACTCTGAGCAGAAGGAGACCTAAGTGGGCATCCCCGACGATGTCGTCCTCGACGGCTACACGCTTATCGAACAGCACGAAGTGGACCACGAGTTCCTCATCAACGGCTCACCACTCGCCGTGGACACCCCTCTGCTTTTCGCACTCACCATTGTTGGTGTTCTCCTCGTGGCAGCCAGCTTCTTCCTGCGCAGACCCGTCCGCATCATCGCCGGGCTCCTGGGCGCGATCCTGACACTGACCAAGCTTTGGTGGATGCCCATCGCACTGGCCCAACAGTTCAACGACAGCCAGGTCTTCGGCTACACGCTGAAGTACTACCCCCAATACTGGCCGGTGGCCTCCATTATCGTGGTCGTCATCGCTGTAGTCGGCCTCGTCTCCTCGTTTATCCTCCGACGCTAGCGCGACTCCAACACCGCAATCGCGATGTGCACCCGGTTGGTGCCGCCGAGTTTGTCCAGGATGTGCTTGATATGGGTCTTCACCGTGGTCACGGAGACGTAGAGCTGCCCCGCAATTTCCTGGTTATCCAAGCCTTGGGCCACTAACTGCGCCACCTCGTTTTCGCGTTCGCTTAGCTCTTCCAGCGGGCGGGGCTCATGCACCTCCGCTGCCGGCGCGGGCTCGGGGCGCTTGAGCGCCAGCAGGTTCTTCAGAGCCTTGGGGCTTAGCAACTGCTGCCCCGCGGCCACGGCCCGCACCGCGGAGACCAGTCCTTCTGGCTCAATGGTTTTCAGCAAGAAGCCCATCGCGCCGGCGTGCAGCGCATCCACGATGAACTCATCCGTATCAAAAGCGGTGAGCATCACCACCGGGATATCCGGCGCGCTCGTACGCAGTTTCCCGGCCGCCTCGATACCGTCCATGACCGGCATGCGGATGTCCATGAGGACAACGTCCGGTTGCAGGTCCAGCACTCGGGCCACGCCGTCGCGCCCATTGCTGGCCTCGGCCACGACCTCAATGTCTGCTGCGCCTTCCAGGATGAAACGGATGCCGCGCCGCAGCGCCTGCTCGTCATCGACCAACACCACTGAAATCATTGTGCGCTTGCCTCCTCCGGGAGTTCGAGGACCCAGGTGAAGGTGGAGGCGTCGTCAAGCACGGTGAAAGTACCTCCAGCCAGCCGGGCGCGTTCCTCCAGCCCCAGCAAACCGTTGCCGCCGCCGGACTCCGGCTGGGCCGCCACTTTCTTGTTCTGCATAGTCACCCGCACCTTACCCTCCTCATTGTCCACGGTGAGCGTCACCTTCTGCCCCGGCGCGTACTTGCGCGCATTCGTCAGCCCCTCCTGCACAGCACGGCCCAGCGTGTGGGCGGCTAGTGTGCCCAAATTGTCGATGCGCTCGTGCGCATCCCCCTTGACGTACCGCACCTTCGTCCCCGCCGCGCGTGCGCGCTCGATGTGTTCCTCGATGCTCGCGCGCGGATCCACCCGGTCATCCACGCGCAGCGCCTTGATAACCCCGCGCAGGTCCTCCACGGCGGACTTCGCCTCGGATTGGATGGTGTCGGCCGCCTCGGCGACGCGCTCCGGGTCGGCGTCCTTGCGGTAGCTCAAGCCTCCCGCGTAGACGGAGATGAGGCTGAGCCGGTGCGAGAGGGAATCGTGGATATCGCGTGCAATGCGGTTGCGTTCCTCCAGGCGGGCGCGTTCCTCGCGCGAGCGCAGCTGGTCCTCGTTGAGCTCCGCCAAGCTCACCAACGTGACCTCGCGCTGGCGGCGCTGCGCGCGCACCGAGCCGGTAATCCAGGCGACGACGAGCACAATAATTCCAAAGAACCCGTAGCCGTAAACCGACAGGTAGCTCAAGTGCAAGTACGGCACCGCCATGACGGTCACATACGAGACCACCAGCACCACCGTTCCCGCCAGGGACCACCGCAGTCGGCCGCGCGAGATAAGCGAAATCAACACCACCAGCACTGACAGCGACAGTGGGCGAAACCCGCCGAGCGCTAAGACGAGCAGAGCCGCACTCAGCGCCACCGGGTGGCCGGGGTACTCCTCGTGGATGTTGCGCTCGCGCCGCGAGTGGTGCAGGGCAAAGGGCAGCAAAATCCACGTGACAACGGCACAGACAACCATGAAGGAGGTGATGTAAATTTCCCGGTCGGTCACCTCAAAGCTTTCGATCTGAAGGATCCACGTGGCCATATCCGCCAACACGCAGAGCAGAATGAGCAGCACCGTGATCCACAGCGGTCGCGTCTTTCTCGTCATGGTTGTCACGATAGCCCTCCCCCACGGTATGGAAATCCTCCCTGCGGAGGATACCGGCACCCCGGCGCGGTTCATAGCCTAAACCTCATGAGAAGAACACAGACTTTGTACGAACTGCTCACCGCCGCCGGGCTGGTGTACGTCGCTTATGATTTCTCCCACGGCGCTTTCGTCACCACCAGCGCGCTCGCCGCGGTGTTGTACGCGGCCGTGGCCATTGGTCTCACGCTGCTGATTCTGCGCAAGCACCCAGGCATTGCGCACGGTGTGGTGTGGGGCATCGCGGTCACCGGAGTCGCGGCTTCGCTCAACGAGTGCATGAACCACCTCCTCATCCGTACGGTCCCGGACTGGCTGGTCATCGCTGGAATCGCCCCACTTAACGAGGAAGTCCTTAAATTCCTCGGCGTCGTCTTCATCTGCACCTGCGTCATCCGGCCCCGCCACTGGGCGGACTACGTCTTCGTCGGCGTGGCCGTGGGCATGGGCTTTAGCGTGACCGAGAACGCCGTCTACTACGCCAACATGACACTGGAGAACCTCGACTCTGATCTCAAGGGAACGCTTCTGGGGCTCCTTGCCCGATTCATCGCGAACCCGCTCATGCATTCCTTCTTCACCTCAATCGCAGCTTACGGGCTCTCCCGCCGGCAACCGGTGCGCTGGTTGCTCATCGCCATGGCGGTGCACTTCACGGCTAATTTCGGCCCGTCTATCTCTACCGCGTTTGACGACGCCCTATGGCCCATCTTCCCCACCTTCCTCATCCTCATCGGCCTGTGGGTGGCCATGATTGTCAGCATTGTCAAACTCCGCAAAATCCTCCCTGCGGAGGATACCGGCGCAAACCCGCAGTTCGTAGGGTCAAAAGCATGAGAAACACACTGATTTATTCCTGCATCGGCGTCCTCGCCGCAGTACCGCTTGCCGACGCCCTCCTCCCCGACCCCACTCCCGACACCACCCCCGTGCGCGGTATCCCGGGGCTCGAATGCCCGGAGGATCCGTACGCTTCCTCGCAGACATGGAACTGCGGGAGCGCGACCATCATTTCTGAGGAAGGCAGCTCCTCCCGCGAGGTCGAGACCTACCTGCCGCGCCAGCACCGCTCCTTCAACGGGACCAGCGTGCTGACCGACGCCCCCATCACCACCCAGGCTGCCGAGCTCTACCGCGTCGAAGACGGCGACGGCATCACGCTGTCTCAGCGGCACAACAACACCATCTCCTTCCTCCACATCGAGGGCCCGAAGGCACGTGACTTCGCCGACCGCGTGCAGCCGGAGGACGCATGAAGTACCTGTACTACCTGCTGACCCTCGGCGCGCTGGCCGTCACCGCCTTCCACTACGCGGGCGAGCCCTTCCTGCCCGCAAGTGCTCTGGCCGCCGTGATCTTCGCCGCCGTCTTTGTCTGCCTCACGCTGTTCTTCCTGCGCCGCCGGGATGGAATTGCGCACGGCGTGGTGTGGGGCTTTGCCGTCTCCGGACTCGCGGTGGAGCTCAATACCAACATGACCCATCTCCTTGTCCGCGCAGGCCTAGAGTGGCTGGGCGCTGCCGGCTACGCGCCACTCAACGAGGAAGTGCTCAAGTTCCTCGGCGTGCTACTCATCTGCACCTGCGTCATCCGGCCCCGCAGCTGGCTCGACTATGTCTTCGTCGGCGTGGCTGTGGGCCTCGGCTTCACTGCGGGCGAAAATGCCACTGCCTTCGCGCGCATGACGGTGGATAACCTCGATTCGGATACCGCTGGCGTCCTCGGGGCAGCCGTCATTCGCCTGGTGTCCAACCCGCTCTCACATGCGCTGTTCACTGGGCTTAGCGCCTATGGTCTGGCCCGAAAGCAGCCGGTGCGCTGGCTCATTGCGGCCATCGCGGTGCACGTGACGAAGAACCTTTTCCCGTCGTTAAGCGCTGCATTCGACGACGCCATCTGGCCCCTCCCCGCCGGCCTTCTCGTCGTCTTAGCGCTGTGGGTGGCCACCATCTGGGGCATTATTGCGCTGCGGAAGAAGGCGGCTACTGCTCGGAGCCCGTTGCCTGAACGGGCGTACGCATAGCCTTCGTGGCCGGCGAGGGATGAGCGTCTTCGGCGGCGAGGCGCTCGAAGGCCACCGCCGCCAGGGCTGCGGCTTGGTCACCCAGCACTGAGTCGTCGAAAGTCACCAACGGCGAGTGGTTCCACTCGCGCATATGCTCCGGGGTTTCCGGATTGGCTGTACCAAACCACATGAACGTGCCCGGAACCTGGGCCAGCACCACGCCAAAGTCCTCCGAGGCCATCATCGGCGTCTCCATCGGCAGGACATTCTCAGCGCCAAACATGCCCGCCCACAACGACGCCGCAAACTGGTCTTCTCTCGGCGAGGTTTTCGTCGCGGCATAGAGCACCTCAAAGTCCACCTTGGCCGTGCAGCGATGCGAGGCTGCCACGGAGCTCGAGACTTCAATGATCATCTGGCGGACGGCTTCGATGTGTTCGTCGCGAAGCACGCGCACCGTCGCCCCCAGCTCGGCCTTATCAGGAATGATGTTGACCGCGCCGTCGCCCGCGCGCAGGTTCGTCACGGTGATGACGATGGGTTCGTTAGCGTCGAAGCGCCGCGTCAGGGCCACCTGCAGCGCCATCTGGATTTCCGCGAGCGCCGCCACCGGATCCACAGCGTCGTGCGGGCGCGAGCCGTGACCGCCTTTGCCGTAGACCGTGATCCACAGGTTGGAGGACGACGCCATCATCGGGCCGCCAATGTGGTGGAATGTGCCCCGATCCTGCGGCCCGACGTGGAGACCGTAGGCGGCAATGGGACGGCGTCCAGCAGCGTCAAGCACGCCTTCTTCAACCATGGGCTGCGCACCACCAGGGCCCTCCTCGCCTGGCTGGAACATGAAGGTGACATCCCCCAAGAGCTCCTCACGGTGGCGGCACAGCATCTTCACCGCTCCGATAAGACCAGCCGTGTGCAGGTCGTGGCCGCAGGCATGCATGTTGTTATTCCGCGACGCAAAAGGACTACCCGTCTGCTCGCGCAGCGGCAAAGCGTCCATGTCCGCGCGCAGCAGCACCGACACTGGGCGCTCGCCGCGCTTGCCTCCGCGCAGCACCGCCACGACCGAGCTCAAATCATGCCCACGGTGAATCTCCAAAGGCAAACCTTCGAGTGCTTCCAACACCTTCTTCTGCGTGCGCGGCAGGTGCAGGCCAATCTCCGGATTCTGGTGCATATCGCGCCTAAATTCCTGCAGCTCTGGGAGCAGCTCGCGGCCCTCCTCAAGGAATACCTCGGTGGCGAGCCGGTCCCCCAACTTCGCAGAAACCATGGGAAGCGGGGGTAGTTGCTGGCGGTGGCGCGGCGCCATCTTCATGGTGTCATCCTTTCGCAGAGTGGTTTCCCCGAGCCTACCTGCGACTGTATTAATGTACTAGGCCATGAAGGTCCTTTCCGCGCTGGTGGCCAGCTCCCTAATGTTCACGCCCGGCTCCTCCTACCAACTGTCGAGCCGCGACGAAGCCTCCTCACAGTGGGCCGTCGACACCATGTTTAACGTCATCGATGGCTTGGGCACCTCCTCCCATCTGCTCACCGACGCATGGTCTACGGAGCAGGAAGAGTACCCGTACCCGATTAGGGACATCGACGAGGTCTCCCTCATAGAGCGGCGTGCTACCGACGAACCCGGCCGTGAGAAGTGGATCGTGTCCTCGCCGTCGATGGGTCGTGACATTCCCGTCGACGTCGTCGTGGGCAACGGCGGGCCCGTTGTGTACTTTCTCGAAGGCGTAGATTCCCCGGAGACCTCGAACTGGATCACCAAAGGCCACGTACGGCGCGTGTTTGGGGATACGGATGCGAGCGTGGTGATTCCATCGCAAGGCGCAGGTTCCATGTGGACGGACTGGAGAGAAGATGACCCGAAGTTGGGCCGCCACAAGTGGGAAACGTTCCTCATCACAGAACTGGCTCCGCTGGTGGAGGCGGAGCTGAACCACAACGGCAAGCGCGGGCTCATTGGGTTGTCCATGGGAGCATCGGGCGCAGTGATGATGGCGAACAACAACCCGGGCTTCTTCAATGGCGTGGCGGGCATTTCCGGCTGCTATTCCACCACCAGCAAGGTGGGCCAGGGTACGGTGGACTTGACGGTGCGCACCAAGGGCGGCGACCCAACGAACATGTGGGGCCCGCGCGGTTCGGAGGATTGGCTGCGCAATGACGTCATGTCCCACCCGGAGGGGCTGCGTGGCACGGCGCTGTACCTCGCCGCGGCCTCGGGCGCGTGGACGGACGAGGAGCTGGCGGCTTATCCCGGAAAATCCGTCAATGACCGCATCGGGGGCACCCTTTTGGAGGCCGGCTCGCGTCGCTGTACGGAGGAGTTTTCCGCCGCGCTTTCCGACGCCTCAATCCCCCACACCACCGACTATCTCACCGACGGCACCCACGACTGGGTGATGTTTGGCAAGCAATTGCAGCCGGCGTGGGATGCGATTAAACCGGCTCTCTACTAACGTCGACGGCATGTCCCACTCCCGCAGCGCTTCCATCCCAGCAGCCATTCTTGTGGGAGGGCTTATCCTCCTCGCAGTGTTCTACGTCGGCTTAAGCCGCCATTACAACGCGCAGGAGCTCCACGCGCTTATCGACGGCGCCAATGCCAACGGCCAGGACTATAGCGTCGTCATCCACAACGAGCTGACTGGGAGCTATTCCTTTAACGCCGAGTAATTCTGCGTTCCGGTTGCGGGGCCTTTGGGCCTACTTTAAGCTTCGTGGCCATGGGGGTATTAGAAACCTACTTCCACTACCGCAACTCGGGGATCGCGCTAGTGGAACAAGCAACCAGCTCACCCGATGAGCTCCGCGCGCTCGGCGCCGACGCCAATGATGCTGTAGAACTCGCCCACCTTCACCGCATCTACTTCGGGCACACCCGCTTCACCGGCAAACAACGCAAAGCACGCGCCGCCGCAGTGGCACAACAACATAGCCTTAGCATTCTCACCCTGATTGAGTCCTACACCGCCAAAGTAAACAAAGACCTCGACGCCTGGAACCTACGCATAAAACTTGCCGGCACCCCCGCCCACAAAATCCGCCAGGTAGCCACCAAGCGTTTAAAGGAGCTTCGTGCCAAACGCACCGCTAAGCCCGGAGTACGCTTCACCTACCGGTCCAAGGGACCGAACTCCATCACCATCACCGACACCCCAACCGTCATCGCCGATATCCGAGGAACCCTCGAATCCGTTAATAAAACAAACCTGCTTGAGGCTGCCCGCACCGTCATTGTCACCGGTGGTATCGGCACCAAACCCGCCGTGCATGCTCAAGTCGTTGTCACCCTCAACGAGCTCGACCAAATTATTAACGGTGATGGGGAGGAAATCGAACTTAACCTCACCAACGGCGCACGCATGACCGGCGCAGACTTCTTAGCCTATAAGTTTGCCGAGATTGGCTACGCCACCATCATCCACCCCCTTGAAGGCCCGGTTAACTCCTATAGGCTTCAGCGGCATGCCAGCTGGAAACAACGCATCAGCCTGGCTGCCGAATTCCAAACCTGCTCTAGGCCCGGCTGCAACCAACCAGCTGATTACTGCGAAGTCCACCACCTCATCCCCTGGCAAGCAGGAGGTTTCACCAACCTCAAAAACCTCACCTTCCTGTGTGCGTATCACAACGGTATTAACGATGATGACCCGAAACGACCCACCGGACGCGGTTACATGTTCCGGTTGAATACCGGGGTGAGCTACATCCCGCCCTGGGGTATGCCAATTACCGCCATGCCCGAATACCAAGAAGCCACAGCCAGACTCGCCGCCGAACAGCAAGCAAAACCACCATCAGCACAAACCCCAACCGCACCACCAGAACAGCCGCCACCTGACAGCAGCTAACACCCCAGCCACCAAACACAGAAAGGACACCACCAACCACCAGTACACGCCGAAACCCGCCAACCAAAGCCAGGTGCGCGGGGATATCGGCGATCCCTAACCACGCTTCACTCGCCGCCGGATACAGCAGAGGCACTGACGGCAAGGCCTTAAGCCCTTAAAGAGCGAAACCCGCCAACCAGAAGGAGGTTGACGGGAAATTCGGCGCTCGTGGGATAAGTGCCGGGCAGCGAGCGAAGATAACCACCTCGTCGCGCACGCCCGCGCCAATCTGGCTTGCGCAGTGTGAAGCGCACAGTGCTAATGAAATGGGGTCCGCTAATGGAATGGGTGTTCTCGGTACAGGGCTATGTGCGAATCATGCTCCGGAAGTCCCGGTTTCGGACCCCAAGAATTCAAGCCCCAATGGCACGCAACGCGCGGACTAGGTTAGGCGGTGAGAAGTGCGCGTCCGAAGAAATCCGACTCATCGCGCACACCTGGCAACGCGTAGAAATAGCCACCGCCATAAGGACGGATGTAGTCCGCGAGCGGCTCGCCCTCAAGGCGCTTTTGTACGGTAATGAACTGGCGCTCCAGATCCTGTTGGAAGCAGATAAACACCAAACCTACATCGAGGGTGCCATTATCGCGCACGCCGTTGTCGTAGTTATACGCGCGGCGCAGCATAAGCTGATCCGCGGTCTCCGGAGTGCGCGGGTTAGCCAAACGGATATGGGCATCGGTAGGAATGACGTCTCCGTGATCGTCGAGGTAGCTTGGTTCCGCCCATTCATCGCCGCCCGAGAGCGGCCCGCCAGTGGCACGGTCACGCCCGAAAATCTGCTCCTGTTCCGCAATGGAAATACGATCCCAGAACTCCGTGTACATCGCAATAAGGCGCACCACCATGTAGCTTCCTCCCGCGGCCCACGCGGGCTCATCGGTACCAGCCCACACTAGGGTGTCGTGCTCCTCTTCTTTCGGGTTCACTATTCCATCCTTGAAACCCAAATGGTTACGTTGCGTGCCGGACGGGCGGGGCTCGTTCATGTATCCAGACTGGCGCCAGCGCACCGCGACGTCGCCGCGTGTGTGGCGCAAGATATCGCGCAACGCGTGCAAAACGGTGTCGTGCTGGTCGGCGCAAATCTGGATGGCGAGGTCACCATGACAGAGATTTTCTTGAAGCGAGTCGTCGGCAAAAGCTTCCATCGTGGATAGGTGCGCAGGTTTGTGCGAGCTGAGGCCGAAACGGTCATCAAAAAGAGACTCGCCCACCGCCACGGTAATGGACAGATTGTCCGTAGGCAGGTCAGTTCCCAGCTCGCCGGAATCATTCGCCGGGTAAGCAATACCATCGGGCGCGGTCTGGCCGCCTGTAGTGAGGAAGCGAGCGCGATCCGTTATGGTGCGCAGAAGGGTCTCCAAACGCGACACATCTGCGAATTGGATATCAAGAGCAATAACCTCACAAAACTTCTGTGGCGCCGTCACAATGCCCTCTTGGTGCTCGCCGTGAAAGGCGGCAACTTCCTCAAGGTCCTTACTCCTGCCATTGTCCGGATTCGTCATCGGCTTGGAAGAACCGAAGAAGCTCGATTGCGCATTCGCCGTTGGTACGGCGACCGCCGCGGTACTCGCGGCGAGTCCCGAAAGAAAAGAGCGACGAGAGAAGTGAAACGGGCAGGTCATTAATCCATCCTTCGGACAACAGTCATGGTAGCTACCGGAGCGAGCAACTCGTTGGCGCTCGCAACCGCAGCTTGCAGGCGCAAACGATCCTTCTGGGACCACTCAGCAAAGGCGACGTCATACTTCGCATCGAATTCAGCGGCCAAAGCATCAAGTTCTTCAAGTTGGGCGTAAATCGGCGCCGTATCTAGCCCGCGGCCTTCCACCAGCTCACGTACAGGGTCGAGCATGAAACGAGTGGAGAGGACATTGGCGCGCAATGCCACTGGTAGCGCATGGGCGCCGTAATCACGCTCGCCGCGCATATCGAATCGCTCAAATTCCTCCATCACCTCGTGAGTGCGCAGGCCATAATCGGGAGCTGGCACTGTAAAATGCGTCTTTTCAAGGGTCTCAACTTTGGCATGAACGGCGGCCACAAGGGCGTCGGCAAGCGTAGGCGTGAGGTCGGCGTCGGAGAAGAGCTGCTTTTCGACGCCCCCATACTCAACATCCTCTCCCAGCCACAGACCCGAATAGTTGTCGAAGGTGCGAAAAAACTCGTAGAACTCGAGGTAGGCGGCCTGTGCATCGGCACGATTACCGGAATGCACAGCCTTACCCAAGGCATCAGCTTTGCTAGCAAGTTCGGGAAGGCGCTTCTTTTGTTGCGTTGCCTGTTCAATGGCGACCGCGGAAATCTCACGATCCGTAATAGGCACCATCTTCGGAGCGTTCGTAAAGGTGGAGCCAGACACTGTGAAGTTATTCGACTTAATGGCGGAGTCGTTATGGAACACGCACGTCAGGTGGTACGTACCGTTCTGAAGCTTGGGGGTCCAGGCGCGCTGAGCAGGGCTGCCAACGCGCTCGAGGACCTGGTAGGCGTTACCCGCATCATCTGCAACGTAGACGGTGAGGGCAAGGCCGGTAGTGTTGAAGACCTTCCACTCCGCCTGTCCCTGAACGTCGTCCGGAGTCGGACAGTGGTACACGTCGCGCACATTGAGCTGCGGCTCCGGTTTCTCAGCAGACACCTTAGGGGGCGCATCGGAACGCGAAGAGCTGAGCCCGAAGGAGCTTTGAGCATCGGCGGTGGGGGTGGCGATGAGCATGACGGCAAGCGCCGCAGTGGTGATATGGAAGGTCTTCATGGGTTTGTCAGATTAGAACGGCAGCTTGATACCGAGCTTGTCTAGGTCCAGGCCGGGGTGACCGTTCATGAACCAACCAACGACACCGGCGGCAGCAACGGCAAGCACGGCGAGGATGGCGAAGACGCCACCCTTGGAAGACTCGGAAGACTTGTCCTTCTTATCTTTGTCCTTCTTATCATCGGAAGGCTTGGTCTCAGACGGCTTGGTCTCAGACTGCAGCTTGGTGATTTCCGGAACGCCGTTTTCGGTCACCTTCGGATCATTCATGCCCTCGACGACCGGCTTGAGGTTGGTGCCAGCGCGAGGGGTGACATCGACGTGTTCGATCGAGGCATAGTCCTTTGCCACCGTGCCGTCGGTCTCGTTGAGGAAAAGCTTTGGAGCTTTCTCACCGTTGAAGTCAAACATGTTGTTCAGCTCGCCGGCGCGTTCATCGAAGGCGATGCCACCCAAGCGGCCCAGTCCGAAGTTGTCCTGGATGAACTTGGTGACGGAGGTCTGCTCGGTGTAGGTCGAATCAACGAAGTTGGTCTTGGCGTACGGGGAAACCACGATAAGCGGCTGGCGGGTACCCGGACCGCACTGACCATGCTTGTCACCGGCAACGCCGACCTTAGCAGCAGCCGCAGTGCAAATCTCGGAGTCTTGGTGTGGGTCATTGGAGCCGTTGAGGATCTTCGGTGCCTGGTGGTCGTACCAACCATCGGAATCATCGTAGGCAATAATCACGGCGGTGGAGTCCCACTCCGGGGAGTTCTGCAGCTCGTTGATGTAGTGGGTAATAAAAGCCTGTTCATCGAGCGGGTTGGAGTAGCTTGCGTGACCATCCTGGAAGTTCGACGCCTTAAGGAAGGACACAGCCGGCAGGTTGCCCTGCTCGAGGGCGGTGTCGAAATCCTTTAGATCGTACTGGTGGTTAGCCCGGTCCGTCTTGCCGATCATGTCATCGCTCGACGGCGCGAGGTGGTGGGGATTCGCCGTCGATGCGTAGTACTGGAACGGCTGGTGGTGCGGGTTGTAGTCCGTCTGAGGATTACCGTTCAGCGTGGTGTGAGACGAGCCGCAGCGAGCACGGGAGGTATCGGTGGCCTCTTCAGTCGGACGGAAACCACCCTGGAACCAGCCCCACGTGACGTCCTTTTCGTTGAGCTGGTCGCCGATGTTCTTGGAGTGCATCGCGGTGACTTGGTTGGTGCCAGCGGAGGAACTGTTGGAGCAGTCGTCGTACAGCGGATCCGGGTCTCCCACCACGGTGGCGGTCTTTCCGTCTTCCGAAACACCGGCCAAAGCGTGGTTCTCGCCATCTTTGATGGTCTGCTGCTCACCCGTGGCCGGGTCATGCATCGTGGCACCAGCAACGGTTCCTGCAATAAGGTTCAGCGCGCCCGGTGTAGATGGACCGAAAATAGTGGAGAACGAATTATCGTTCATGGCGAAATTCTGCGCGTAGTTCCACATGCCGGTAACGGTGTTGCCATCGTAGTAGCCCATGGTCAGGCCGGTGGTGCCGTAGGACTGCGGGTCATACTTGTCATTGTCTACAGACACAGTCTCAGGGAACTTGTCCATCTTTCCACCGTTGTAGGCCTTCTGCTCATCGGCGTAGTGGTGGTTCTGGTCCGCAGTCACAGCCTGCTCCGGGGTGAGACGGAAAGGCTTAGTGGAGTTCGGGTTCTTATCTCCGAGCAGGTCATTGTTCTCCAGGTTGTTGACCTTCGGGGTGCCTTCCTTGGCCTTAAATTGCGGGGCATCCTTTTCACTGCCCTGCAGCTTCTCGCCGTCTTTATTGAGGGCATTCGGGTACGTTGCGAAGTAGTGATCGAAGGAAATATTCTCCGAGTAAATGACCACGACGTGCTCGATGGGGGTCGTGGGGGCAGCTAGGGCCGGGACGGCGGACGTGGTTGCAGCAACTGCGGCGCACAGGGCCACAGCACGAGAGCGAAGTTTCATGGAAGATTCCAACCTTAGATGAGACTCTTAGGAACAATGAGGTTGAAAGTGGCTGTGGCTCGCCAGATGAGTCATCGGTCGCTTTCACAGCGGATTTAACGCCTACTGTGACGTTGCCGCAACAAAAGAAAAAGGGCATTCCCCGGACAGAGAATGCCCTGAAAACGCTGCCTAGACGACCAATTTTCCGTTCAGCGGACATGACAGCAGTTCATCTACAATTCATAATAACTTTTCCTAATCGCTATCCGTGGACAGCGCCGCCACGAAGGCCTCCTGGGGCACCGACACGGAGCCGATGGACTTCATGCGCTTCTTACCGGCCTTCTGCTTCTCCAGCAGCTTGCGCTTACGCGAGATATCGCCGCCGTAGCACTTGGCCAGCACGTCCTTGCGCATCGCGCGGATGTTCTCGCGCGCGATAATCTTCGAGCCGATGGCCGCCTGGACGGGCACCTCGAACTGCTGGCGTGGGATGAGCTCCTTGAGCTTCTTCGTCATCTTATTGCCGTACCACTGCGCGGACTCGCGGTGCACGATGGCAGAGAAGGCATCCACCGGATCACCGTTGAGCAGAATATCGACCTTTACCAAGTCCGCCAGCTGCTCGCCGGCCTCCTCGTAGTTGAGGGAAGCGTAGCCCTTGGTGCGGGACTTCAGCATGTCGAAGAAGTCGAAGATGATTTCACCCAGCGGCATGGTGTAGCGCAGCTCCACGCGGTCCTCAGACAGGTAATCCATGCCGCCCATCTGGCCGCGCTTGGACTGGCACAGCTCCATCGTCGAGCCGACAAATTCCTCCGGCACGATGATGGTCATCTTCACAATCGGCTCGTAGACCTCACGCAGCTTGCCACCGGGCCAGTCCGACGGGTTGTGCACATAAGACTCCGTACCGTCTTCTGCCACCACACGGTAGGTCACCGACGGTGCGGTGGAAATCAGGTCGAGGCCAAACTCGCGCTCCAGTCGGTCGCGGGTGATTTCCATGTGCAGCAGGCCCAAGAATCCGCAGCGGAAGCCGAAGCCAAGAGCCACGGAGGTCTCGGGCTCGAAGGTGAGGGAGGCGTCGTTAAGCTGCAGCTTCTCCAGCGCGTCACGCAAGTCCGGGAAGTCCGCCTGGGAGATGGGGAACAGACCCGAGTACACCATGGGGTTCGGGTCGGCGTAGCCCTTGAGCGGCTCAGTAGCGCCATTCGACGCCCACGTAATCGTGTCACCCACCTTGGTCTCACGCACATTCTTCACACCGGTGATGAGGTAGCCCACCTCGCCCGGGCCCAGGCCCTCACACTTCTGCATGGTGGGTGAGACGATACCCACCTCAAGCAGCTCATGGTTGGCGCCAGTGGACATCATGGTGACTTTCTGGCGCGGGGTGAGCTTGCCGTCCATCATGCGGATGTAGGTCACCACGCCGCGGTAGGTGTCATAAACCGAGTCGAAGACCATGGCGCGGGCCGGGGCATCGGGCCCGAACTCGGACGTCGGAGCGGGGATGAGTTCGGCGACCTTATCCAGCAGCTCAGGCACGCCCTCGCCGGTCTTGCCGGAGACGCGCAGCACCTCTTCTGGTTCGCAGCCAATGATGTTAGCGATTTCCAGGGAGTACTTCTCCGGGTCAGCCGCAGGCAAGTCAATCTTGTTGAGAACCGGGATGATCTCCAGATCGTTTTCCATAGCCAGGTAGAGGTTGGCTAGGGTTTGGGCTTCGATGCCTTGGGCGGCGTCGACAAGCAGGATGGCGCCCTCACACGCCTCCAACGCACGGGAGACTTCATACGTAAAGTCCACGTGGCCGGGGGTATCGATCATCTGCATGACAATCTCCTCCCCCTCACACGCACCGGACTGAGGAATCCAGGGCAGGCGCACGTTCTGCGCCTTAATAGTGATGCCGCGCTCGCGCTCGATATCCATGTTGTCGAGGTATTGGTCGCGCATATCGCGCTCCTCCACCACCTGCGACAACTGCAGGATGCGGTCAGCCAGCGTCGACTTGCCGTGGTCGATGTGGGCAATGATGCAAAAGTTTCGGATCTTGGACGGATCCGTAAACGTCGTGGCCGCAAAGTTTCTAGACATGCGTTTAGAATAGACGACATGACTAGGTTGGCCCGCATTTTAGGCTTCGGACGCCCCGAGCCTGTCGATGACGGCCTCCAGCGCATCACCGAGCGCC
Source organism: Corynebacterium sp. MSK218 (assembly GCF_030232655.1). NCBI lineage: Bacteria > Bacillati > Actinomycetota > Actinomycetes > Mycobacteriales > Corynebacteriaceae > Corynebacterium > Corynebacterium sp. MSK218. The sequence goes on along the minus strand of NZ_JASPGN010000002.1, from coordinate 157,541 downwards.
TCGGGATGAACCAGCCCAATGTAGTAACGGAACCGCGCAAGGCCGCCGACATCCGCGTCGAGGCTGCCGCCGCCCATCCCCGCAGCGTCTTCTTCACGCCCGACATGGATGGCCAGGCTGACTCCGGTGAAGTGGTGTGGGTCTGGGCACCTTCCGACGGCAAACAGTCCCCACCGCGCGAACGCGCCGTGCTTATTGTCTCCCGCACCCGTACCACCGTGCTGGGTTTGCTGATTTCGGCCAACCCGGGGCATGCGAACAAGGAGGAATGGCTCGACATCGGCACCGGCGAATGGGATGAATCCGGCCGGCAGTGTTGGGTACGCATCGACCGCGTGCTGGAAATCTCCGAGGAGCAATGCCGCCGCCAAGGCACGCTCTTCCCAGAGAGGCGCTTCGAGCGCATTGCCAACCGGCTACGCTCGCGCTACCACTGGGCGTGATTTGGGTTTTCGTAGCTTGGCTTGCTAAATTTTGTGGGATGCCGAGGCATGTGTGGCGGTCAGGACCTTGGGTCCGCCTTCCTCGGTCAACATTCCTACGACTCTAAGAGGTATAACAATGGCAAATATCAAGTCTAAGCAGAAGCGCGTTCTCACCAACGAGAAGTCCCGTCAGCGCAACAAGTCCGTACGTTCCGCCGTACGCACCGAGATCCGTAAGTTCCGCGAGGCCGTCGAGTCCGGCGACAAGGCTGCAGCTGAGAAGCAGCTGCGCGTTGCTTCCCGCGCACTGGACAAGTCCGTATCCAAGGGCGTCTTCCACCGCAACAACGCGGCCAACAAGAAGTCCGGCATGGCCACCGCCTTCAACAAGATGGCCTAAATGAAACCGCTCCTGAAGTGGGTGGGCGGAAAACGTCAGTTACTTCCCGCCATCCACTCCATGCTGCCTGAGAGCTTCGACACTTATGTCGAGCCTTTCTTGGGCGGCGGAGCGGTTCTTTTTTCTTTGGCGCCCTCCCGCGCCCGGGTCAATGACCTCAATACCGAGCTCATTACCGTCTACGAGGTCGTCCGCGATGATGTGGACGAGCTCATCGCCCTGCTCAAGGGCTATCCGAATGATTCGGATTTCTTCTACGAGATGCGCGCCCGCGATCGTTCTCCGGAGTTTGCGCACTTGAGCGCCGTCGAGCGTGCAGCACGTACGATTTATCTCAACAAGACCTGCTACAACGGGCTCTACCGCGTTAATAATGCAGGACAGTTCAACGCCCCCTTTGGCCGCTACGCCAATCCCACGATTTGTGATGAGCCGAACCTGCGGGCGGTTTCTTCCTATTTGTCCGCCAACGATGTGGTTTTTTCCAACGGTGATTACGCTGCGTTGGAGGCGCATGAGGGGGATTTTGTCTACTTCGATCCGCCTTATGACCCGGTAAACCCGACGAGTAATTTCACCGGTTACCAATCCGGCGGGTTCGGCCGTGCGGATCAGATTCGCCTCAAAGAGACGTGTGACGAGCTAGATGCGCAGGGAGTGAAGTTCCTACTGTCGAATTCCGCGACGGATTTCATCAAGGAGCTCTACGCCGACTATCGCATCGAGATTGTGGGGGCCACGCGCGCGGTGAACTCCGTGGCGTCGAAGCGCGGCAAGGTCAACGAGGTGCTGGTGCGCAACTATGCTTAACGACGCCGCGTGGGACCTCGTCTTCCCCCACATCCAGGCCGAGATTGCCGAATCCGGTTTCACGGTCCTGGAGGCGAGTAAGCTCAAACGGTTGTCGGGGCGTGAGCCGCGTTTGATGGCTAAGCACGATTTTTCTGCGGCACGCCCACAGGTATTCCAAGAGCATGGGCTGTCGATGTTGCCGATTCGCCGCGATGCGTACCTCATTGGCCGCTTCGATCTGTACCAGCCTTTCCCGGAGCAGGCAGGCCCTCTGACGACGATGCCGGTGCCGCGGCATATTAAGTCCATCGACTTTGACAACTTGAGCTCCGAAGCCGCAGCGCTCACGGCAGCAAGCTTGAGCGGAATGGTGGATGATTTCATCGGTGCCGAGTGTGTCGCGACGGTCAGCGGGCGCATGTCGACGCTGCAGCTGCCGATGACTATCGACGGCCGCGAGGTGGTTGTCGACCGTGCCCAGATGGAGATTGATGCCGGTTTTGAATCGGCGGAACATCTCGTCCTGCTGGAGGCGAAGAACCACGTGTCCCCCGACTTCAATATCCGCCAGCTGTATTTCCCTTTCCGCCGCTTCAGTCTGGCATTGGACAAAGAGATCGTACCGGTCTACATGGTGTATTCCAACGGCGTGTTCCATTTCTACCGATATGCGTTTAGGGATCCGGCGGATTTCCGCTCCATCGAGCTGGTCGCGGCCCATCGCTATATCCTCGGCCCCTCGACGGTCACCGCCGAGACCGTACGCAGCATTTTGGCTGCCACGCAGGTAGAACGCCCGGGGTTCCCTTTCCCCCAGGCTGATTCCTTTGCGCGCGTTATTAGCTTGTTGGAGAATCCGATTCCCAAGGCAGACATGCCGGAACAGTATGGCTTTACCCCGCGCCAGGCGGATTACTACACCAACGCGGCTCGCTACCTTGGCTTGACGGAGCTGCGCGGTACCCGCGATGAGCGCAATGCTGCCCTCATTCAGGCGCTGGCTTCGCGCCCGGTGTTCCGGGATATGCTTGCGCACGTGGTGGACACGTGCCGTGCGCTGAGCAAGGACGAGGCTTATGCCTTGATGCGCGCTGCCGACTTGGGGCTTAAAGAATCCACGCTGCGCCGGCGCTCGTCCACGGTGGCGGCGTGGTCGCAATGGGTAGCGGAACTGCTCGAGATGGGCCAGCTCCGCATACCGAGTTAGGAGGCTTGGCTTGTGGGCTAGGCGGCTTGGATTCCGGCCCAGACGAGAGCGCAGCCGGCGACGACGAAGAAGGCACCGGAGCCGATATCAATCCACGGACCCGCGGCGAGAAGGCGCCGGCGAATCGCGCGCGTCGAAATCACCGTGGAGAGAAAGACAAACAGCAGGTAGCTCGATAGTGACAGGCTCAACACCAACACTATCGAGAGCCACACCGGCGGGTGCGGCGGCAGCAGCGGAGCCACCACCGCGGCCAAGAAGAGCACGATTTTTGGGTTAGACAGGTTGGTGGCAAGCCCAGTGCGGAAGACCTTAGCCATCGACCCCAGGCGAGCAGCCGCATCGTCCTCATCTTGCGGGGGATGCTTGCGCAGCTCAAGGCCTGAGCGAATGGAGAGCACGCCCATGAAGACCAAGAAGCAGCCTCCCACGACCTGAATAAGCGACATGACCCCCGGGAATGCCGACAGCAGAGCCGCGGCGCCAAAGACCGTCAGCGTGCACCAGAAGAGCACGCCGACCTGGATACCGGTGGCCGCCGCGATGGCATGGCGGCGCGAGCGCGTGGCGTAACGCGTAATCAACACGACGTCAGGGCCCGGCGCGGCGGCGCCCACCAGGTTCATCAGCAAAATGGCCGCGAATGCGGACCAGCTCATGACAGGCGCTCGAGAAGATCCTCGCGGCCGAACATGCGAGCCGAGTCAATGGCATTGGGCTGGCCGGCGGTGGGATCGGCGTGAGCGTCAAGGAGGGCGTCGATAACCGCGTCTTCCTTCTTGAAGATAGCCCCGGCCAGCGGGGACTGGCCGCGATCGTTGAGGAGGTTGACGTCGGCACCGGCGGCGACCAGCTGGCGCACCAGCTCGGCATGCCCGTGGTAGGCAGCGAGCATGATGAAGGACTGACCTTCTTGGTTCACCATGTCGACGTTGACGCCCTGCGCGATGTAGTCGAGCAAGGTGGCGTCGCCGCTGCGAGCGAAATCAAAAAGCTTGGTTACAAAGTCCTGGATCTCATCCATGGTGGGATAGTTTAGCGCGCTAACTCTGCCACCCGCCGCACTGCGGACTCAATGGCGAATTCCTCGTCGCCGCCTTGGCCCTTGACCGCGCCATCGAGTTCCGCCATGAGGATGACGGCCTTGGTGATGTTGTCCCCCGACCAGCGGCGCGCTACCGGTTGAGTAATTTTAACGGCATATGGCGCCATACCGGTCTGGGAAGCCAGCGAGTACTGGTCTCCCCGCGCGGAATAGAGGCGCGCGATGTTGCCCACCTTGTTCGCCAACGCCGAAGCGATAGCCACGGGGCTCGCACCCAATTGGAGTGCGCGGCGGCACGTCGACACGGCCGCTTCTACGCGCCCGGCCACGGCCGCATCCGCAATGTCCCAGTTAGCCACTTCAGCCACGCCCACGTAGTACTCGTGGACCGCTTCGCGCGTGACCTTGCCGCCGGTGTCGAAGACGAGCTGGGAGATGGCGGAGGCGAGTTCGCGGAGGTCGGACCCGACGCCGTCGAGAAGCGCCTGCACCACGTCCGGGGTGGGGCGCACGCCGTGGGAGGCAAACTCGCGCGTGGCCCACGGAGCCAGCTCGTTGGGATACAGGGAAAACACCTCGTGGACCTCACCGCTCTTACGCAGAGCAGCGACGATCTCCGGTGGCTTCTTCTTGTTCTTCAGCGTCTTCGCCGTCACCGAATATAAGAGGATGAGGGTAATGCCGGGCATGGGGTTGGCGCAGGCGTCGAGAAGAATGCGCGTAACCTCTTTGCCGGCCTTCTCCACATCACTGATGACGATGCAGCGCTCATCCCCGAAAAGGGAGGGGCTGGTGGCCTCGAGGATTTCTCCCTCGCTGACCTCCGAGGCCTTGAGCTTGGTAACATCGCCCTGCTGAACGCTCAGTCGGGCGCGCTCGGCTAGGAATTCATCGTCGCCGAGGATGAGGTGCACGGACATGCCTGTCATCTTAACAGCGCCGCGATGAGCCACCCCACGAGCAAGAGCACCGCGACGGGACCGGCCTCGACGGTGGTTAGCGGCATGGCGGCAGCAACGCCGTGTATCCAGTCCGCAAGCGGTTCGATGAGAATGACGAGCGGGCGGCCGAGCCCTACCTGCGCGAGCACGGCGGCAATGAGACCCACGACGGTAATAATCGGCACGACGGGGGCTGCGAGCACGTTGGCGATGACAGAGACCACCGATACCCTGCCCGCCATGAGCGCGATGAGCGGCATGGTGACGATGTCCGCGGCAATCGCCACGGCGAAGGCGCGCGCGATAATGCCAGTGCCGAGCACGCGCAGCAACAGCGGGGTCAGCGCCACGATACCGACGGTAGCCGCGACGGACAGCGCGAAGCCAAAGCTAACGGCCAGGTCGCTATCGGCAGCGAGCAGAAAGAGCACGCCGAGGGAAAGCGCATGGAGCGGCTCCATCGTGGAGGAATTGAGCACGGCAAGCAGCCCGGCCACCCCAGCGACGGTAGCGCGCTGGACGGAGGGCTCCCACCCCACGAGTGCGACAAACAGTGCCAACGCGCTTGCCGACGCCCCCACCCGCACCTTCTGCCCCCTCACCACCAACGCCGCGGCGGTGCACACGATGGCAACGTTGGACCCCGACACCGCGCTTAAATGCGAGAGCCCGGTATCGATGTAGAGCTGCTTGTCTTCGGGGCTTTGGAGGCTGGTATCGCCCAACACCATGCCGGGTATGAGGCCGTTATCGCAGATGGCGCGGAAATTCTCCGCAACTTTAGCTGTCCAGCTGTGTGAGTGGGCAGTGAGCTCGCCGCTGAAGACGGTCTGGCCCACCCCGACGCGATCGGAAGAGCCGGGCCGGCCGTGGATGGTCACGAGCGAGCCGGCGTAGGCCTCGGGCTGTGAGGTGAGGAAGACCGGCAGCTGGGTCGGGTATCCAGGAACGCTCAGGCGCACCATCCAGCCGGAGGCAGTCTGGATGGGGTCCGCGGTGAGTTTTCCGGTGACCTCGGTGCCAAAGTGGAAAGCCTCGGCTCGCCGCATGCGCACCGCCGCCAGCGTGGCGAAGAGCGCGCCGCTGGCCGTACACAAAATGGCCTGGCCGGGCGCGCGCCGAAGGAAGGCGAAACAGGCGACTAGCCCTAGTAACAACCACGGCTGGCCGAAGAGCACGGCGAGCGTGGCCACCCATGCCACCACCGCAGCCGGCGTAAGCCGCAGCTCCCTCATGGACGCACCTTGTCCTTAAGCTGAGCGAACTTCGCCGGTCCAATGCCGGATACATCCATGAGCTGTTCTATCGACGTGAAGTGGCCTGCCTCCTCGCGGTGCGCAATGATGGCCTCGGCCGTTGCCGGGCCCACGCCCGGCAAGGTGATGAGCTCCTCAGCGGTCGCAGAATTGAGCGACACGGTGTCGTCACCGGTCTCGCCCCCGCCGCCGTCGTCGTCCTCAGCGCCGGGGAGGGCGCCGACGGTGATCTGTTCGCCGTCGTTAAGCTTTTGCGCCAGGTTGAGGTTATCCGTGGGCACTTTAGGCCCCGCGGCCTCGAGGGCATCGTTTACGCGCGCGCCCGGCGCTAACGTGACTAGGCCCGGGGAATCCACCTCCCCAACCACGGACACCACGATATCCGCCGGCGGCGCGCTGCTCACCGCGGGAACCTCGTAGGGGTTAGCTGCCTCGCGCGAGCCACCCAGCCACAGCAGCAGGCCCACCCCCGCCAGCCCCACCGCAACCAGGGCAAGCCGCGGCGGCACCCGCAGGCGCGGGCGCGGGTAGTCCACGGAAAGCAACTCTTCTTCCCCGGTGGGCCGGGTGAGGTCACGCAGGCGGTCAGCGATAGCATTCATGCCCGTGACGCTACGCAGCCCGCTACCTCGCCGTCGAGGGCTTAGGCCGCAACCTGTGGATAACTTGTTGAAGGCGTCAACAGTTAGCTGAAGACGACGGAGACGCCGATGGCTCCGGGGCCGACGTGGACCGAGAGGACGTCGGTAAGCGCAACGCGCATAAACGATGACTCCGGCAACGCCATACGCAGCAGCTCCTCGAGGCGGCGCGCGGAGGCCTCGTCTTCGTTGTACTGCACCGCAACGAACGCAGGCTTGCCCTCCGCGCGGGAGGCCACCAAATCCACGAGCTTGGTAAAAGCCTTGGTCTGCGTGCGGGTTTTGCCCACCATCTCCAGTTTTCCGGCCTGCACCGCCATGATGGGTTTGGTGGCAAGCAGGGCTGTGGATAACATCGCCGTCGCCGCCGACATGCGCCCAGAGCGGCGAAGGTCATCGATTGAGTCAAGGTAGACCCACGTGTGCCCGCGCTCTAGCGTGTTGATGGCCGCGGCGTAGCACTCCTTCAGAGACGCGCCTTCCTGGGCAAGCTTGGCAGCGGTCATGGCCGCCGCGCCCATGGCCATACCGGCGGTTCCAGAGTCAATGACCCGGACGGTATCGGGGAAGACGCCCGAAGCCGTCACCGCCGCCGACCACGTGGAGGACAATTCCTTGGACAGGTGGATGGCCAACACACCGTCGTCTCCGGAACGCTCCATCTCGCGGCCGTAGAGAGCAGCGAGCTCTAGCGCGGTGAGGCCGGAAGTAGACAGCTCAGCGCCGTCCTTGCCGTGGCTCTCCATGACGTGGAGATCCACCACGGTAATACCTAGCTCTTCCACGATGTCCGCGGGGAGCCCCGCGGCGGAGTCGGTAACGACGCGAATCACTAGACGTCCGCCCCCGCGCCGCCCACGACGGCACCGCCCATGTTCCAGCCGTCGAAGTACCACTGCGCGCGGTCCACGTTCTCCGGGGTAAATTCCAGCGGGGACAGCGGCTGGGAAGCATCGAATTCGGGGCGGGCGGTCAGCTGCGACCAGTGGGTATTCTTCAGCCCGGAGAGGATGCCGTACTGGTGGTGTTGCAGGCCCAACAGGTGGCAGGTCAGCGCGGAGATGGCGCCGCCGTGCGCGACGACGAGCACCGCGCCTTCGTCCCATTCGGGGTGGGCGCGCATCAGCTCATCGATGACAGGGCGGGCGCGGGTGGCCACATCCACGCGGCTTTCTCCCTGCGGCGGGGCCCAAGTAGGGTCGTGGCGCCAGATTGCGCGCGCACCAGGATACTGTTCATCGACTTCGGCAGAGGTCATTCCTTGCCAGTCACCAAGGTGGGTTTCACGCAGGCGCTTATCGACGTCCACCTCGATCCCCAATTTCTCCCCTATCACTGCCGCGGTATCACGGGCACGGATGAGGTCGGAGGAGACGATAGCCGTGATCTGCTTGTCTACGAGGAGATCGGCGGCGGCGCGGGCTTGGGAGAGGCCGACCTCAGAAAGCTCGGTGTCCAAGTGCCCCTGCATCCGGCCGGTGGCGTTGTAGGTGGTTTGACCGTGGCGGATGAGGAGGAGGCGGCGCGTCATAATTCGTCGTCTTCCGGCTCCGGCTGGGCCAGCGGAATCTCTTCGATGGACTCGACGTCGCGCGGATTGACTTCGGTGGACCACTCGCCTGGGCGCTCTGGTGTCTCGAGACCGGGGATCTCAAGGAGCGGGCAGTCGTGGTAGAGGCGGTCGAGACCGTAGAACTCGCGTTGGTCGTTGCGCTGAACGTGAACGACAATGGGGCCATAATCAAGCAGAACCCAGCGGTTTTCGCGGTTGCCCTCGCGGCGCTTGGGCTCAAAGCCCTTCTTGGTCAGCTCGTCTTCGACTTCCTCGACGATGGAACCCACCTGGCGCTCGGTATCGGCAGAGGCCAAGACAAAGACCTCGGTGATGGCGAGCACGTCGGAGACGTCAATGGCTGCAATGTTGGTGGCCAACTTTTCATCCGCAGCCAGGGCAGCGGTTTCCGCCATGAGGCGTGCTTCATCAGTAATCGACATGACTATCCCTACACAACGCGTACAGTACTAAGACCTCTAGTCTTACACGCCGAGAACCTATTTTCCTAGTCAATCGCCGTGGCCAACCCCCACGCCACGACGATTCTTACAGAGGCTTCTCCGGATGCGGGCTATAGAGGTGGTTCTTGGCGATGTACTGCACCACCCCATCCGGCACCAAGTACCACACCGGCTGGCCCTGCTGGGCGCGGGCGCGGCAATCGGTGGAGGAAATCGCCATGGCGGGGATTTCGATGAGCTCGATATCGTCTTGGGATTCGAGCGGCAGCATGTCTTTGCTGAGCTCGTAGCCGGGGCGGGTCACGCCAACAAAGTGCGCCATCTCCAGCATCTCTTCCCAATTTCGCCAGCTCATAATGGAGGCCACCGAGTCCGCCCCAGTGATAAAGAAAAGCTCCGCATCCGGGAAAATAGCGCGCAGGTCACGCAACGTATCAATGGTGTAGGTCGGGCCCTCGCGGTCAATGTCCACGCGGGAGACCGTGAAACGCGGGTTGGATGCCGTGGCCACCATGGTCATGAGGTAGCGGTGCTCAGCAGCGGTGACCTTCTTGTCCGCCTTTTGCCAGGGCTGGCCGGTGGGCACGAAGACCACTGTGTCAAGGCGGAAGCGGTGGGCTACTTCACTGGCGGCCACGAGGTGACCGTTGTGGATGGGATCAAACGTGCCACCCATGATGCCGATGCGTTGCGGACTAGTCATGGCTGGTGAGTATACCGGCCACGGCGTCGATGACCTGCACGTCCTGCCCGGAGAGTTCCCCTAAGAAATAGGACGCGTGACGCTCAGCCTTGGTGGCTAAGGCGCGGTTGGCGGCTTCGAGGGAGAAGTCACAAACAAAATCGCCATCCAGACAATAGTCAACGTAGCGCGTTACCGGCAGCCCGGCACGGTTCTGCGTCCACGGGACCTGGTGCAGAGGGTTGCCAAAGGTGAGCACGGCATGCAGGCGCCCGGTGTCAGCGAGGTAGCCCTCGACACTCGTCGCGACCAGCGCTCCCTGCGAATAACCGGCGGCTACCCACCGCGGGTGGCAGTCGGTGGCGGCCTCATAGTCGTCTACCACCTTCGGGGCATTGCGGGCACCGGTGCGCAGACTATCAACGGCTCCGAATATCACTGAATAGGCCAGCTCCCCAAGAGAGTGCTGCTGGAGAACTCCAAACGCTCGCTGGACGAGCTGCAGCGGGCCTAAGTCCTCACCTTCCTGCGCCAAGGGAGGAAGGTTCATGGCGGCGGGATAAGAGTCCGGATCGAGCGCTAGCACATAGACGCCATCCATAGCGCCCGGGTGGCGCTGCTCTAACTGGTGGAACAGAGCCGCGAAGTTACGGCCCTCAAAGCCAGTGGACTCTGGGGCCTTCGCGGAGTAGCGCTGCGGCCCGACGTACTCGCCCTGCTCCTCATTTTGATCCGAACCACGGGCGACGAGGACCACGGTGCTCGGGCAAGTTTCTACGTCGCCGACGGCTGCGGCCGTAGGCGTGTTTAGAAAGGACGCTGCTGTGACCAACGCGGCAGCGCTACACGTCAGGGCAGGAGAAGAAAGCTTCACCCTACTTTATCTAGCGGAACCGAGCGCCATCGACCATTCGGCCAATGGAATCGTAGACTTGGCCATCCCACTGGTGAGGAGTGAAAAAGTACTGGCCATGGGAACCGCCGGTGGGTTCCGCGGCGTAAAGGGTGCCCACGGAGAGGTCGCACACGGCGTCGAGCGGCAGGCAGTAATCAACGCGGTTGCCAGTAGCGCGCGGGTAGGGCATGAAGCCCATCGGGCCACCGGCGCCCTGGGTATTGCCCACCACGGAGGGGTCGTTCTTGCGGGTCAGCGGGTTGCCGAAGGTAACCACGCCGGCGAGCTGGCCGCGGTTGGCCAGTTCTTTCTCGTGGCTAGCGATGACCATCGCGCCCTGGGAGTAGCCGGACAAGATGTACTGCGGGTGGCAGCCGGTAGCGCCCTCGTAGTCGTTGATGGCGCTCATGACACCACGCTTGCCGGTCTGCACGGAGTGTGAGAACTGATCCAAGGCCGATACCGCAGTGTTCATGACTGGCTTTGCGTACTGCAGAACCACGCCGAGCGCCTGCGCCGCGGTGGTAGGCAGGCCCACGTTCGGCACTGTGTACTCCGGGTACGTCGCTGGGTAGTACTTGGGTTCCAGACCGAGGACGTAGACGTCCTTCATCATCGAGTTGCCACCGTGGGTGGCCTGGTAGTGCGATTCGGCGTTGCGCAGCATGGCGCGGATGGATTCGCCTTCCCACCCATTGGAGGCACGGCCTCCCTGGTTGGAATACTGCGTCGGGTAGATCTGGCTGTTTTGACCGGAGCCACGAGCGGCCACGAAGACCACTGCGGGGCAGTGCTCATCGGCGTGGGCGGCGGGCGCGGTTACGGCCTGGGGAATGACAAGGGCAGACACTGCCATGACGGCGGCGGCCACGGAGGAAGCAATGCGGGACAGCATAAGAGGAAGGCACCAATCAGTTCTTTGTTATTACCGCGCTATAGATTACTCAGGACTTCACCACCGTGCAGCACGAACCCCCACGCAAGGCAGACAATCTACTCGAAAAGTTTTCGAGTAGATTGTTTTGCGCAGGTCAGACTCGAAAAAATCCTTTCGAGTAGTTTTCGAGTAGCTTTTCTAGCTGTCCTTAGGGGCGGGTCTGGCCGGTGCCCTGAAGGATCCACTTGGTGGAGGTCAGCTCCGGCAGCGCCATGGGGCCGCGCGCATGCAACTTTTGGGTAGAGATGCCGATTTCGGCGCCCATGCCGTAGACTTCGCCATCGGTAAACGCAGTGGAGGCGTTGAGCATAACGGCGGCTGCATCGACCTCGTTGGCAAAGGTCAAAAGAACGTCGGCGTCTTGGGCGGCAATGGCCTCGGTGTGGCCGGTGGTGTACTTAGAAATGTGCGCGATGGCACCATCAACACCGTCGACCACCTTGGCGCAGATATCCATGGAGAGGAATTCCTCGCGCCATTCTTCCTCGGTGGCCTCCACGGCGTCCTTCACACCGAAGGCCTCAAGTTCCTTGACATCGCCGTGGATGGTGACCCCTGCTTCCTGGAGGGAGGTGATGATGCGGAGCTTCGAGGCGTCGGAAAGCGCGGCGTCAATAAGCACGCCCTCCGTGGCATTGCAGACGGACGTGCGGCGGGTCTTGCCGTTGACCACCATGTCGATGGCCTTGTCCAGGTCAGCCGAAGCGTCGACGTAAAAGTGGCAATTACCGGTACCCGTCTCAATGGCAGGGACGGTGGCGTTTTCCACCACGGCGTTGATGAGACGCGCGCCGCCACGCGGGATGACCAGGTCCACTAGGCCACGAGCGGTGATGAGGTCCTGCACGGAATCGTGGGTCTCACAGGGCAAAAGCTGCACGCCCTCGCGCGGAAGATCGAACTCGGCCAGGGTGTCCTGGAGAAGTTCGACAAGCTTGGCGTTGGAATTCTTCGCGGACTTGGAACCGCGCAGCAGCGGCACGTTGCCGGACTTGAGCGCGAGGCCAAAGGCATCCACGGTGACGTTCGGACGGGCCTCATAGACCATGCCCATCACGCCGAGTGGGACGCGAACCTGCTTCATCTGGATGCCGTTATCCATGGTGCGACCCTGCAGGATCTCCCCTACCGGGTCCTGGAGGGAGGCTACCTGGCGCAAGCCGCCGGCAATGCCCTCGATGCGGGCAGCATCAAGCGAAAGGCGGTCAATGAGAGACTCGGACATGCCGTTGGCACGACCAGCCTCAATATCAAGCTGGTTGGCAGCAAGGATGTCCTCAGTGTGCGCGATGAGGTTCTCTGCGGCACGATTGAGGATCTCATTCTTGCGCGGAGTGGGCAGCTGCGCGAACTGCGGCGCTACCGCCTTGGCGGCGCGTGCTTTGGACAGAACTTCTTCACGTTCGGTGTTGCTCATGCCTTACCAGCGTACGGAAGAAGCACGGGTCCGTCAGGGTTTTCTTGTGAAATAGACCAAGCACGCCACCAGCGCAAAGACAGGGAAGACGAGCCACGCCAGCTCCCAGTGCACGAGGAAGTGGAGTAGGAGGAATGCGAGGACCGCGAGGATGCTGGCGATGAGGAAGATATTACCGTTTCTTTTATTCATAAAACGGAATATACAACGATTCTTTACTATGTGCAGCGCACGAGGGGTTTAATACCCAATTTCGCGGCGGCGCTCGGCCGCAGCACGCAGGCGCTCAGCGCGCTTTTTCTTTTCTCCTTCGGAAAGCTCATCGAAGAGCTCTTCATCCGACTCGCTAAAGTTCAACACGCCGCGCGCAGCCCAGGAAGCGAAGAACGCAATGACGGGCGAGATCCAGAAATAGCTCCAGTCAAAGACGAAGAGGCCTAGGAATAGCGCAATCATCGCTACCGACCAGATGACGGAATCCGCTATCTGGACCTTGCGGCCGCGGGAGAGCATCTCCTGCAGCTCCGCCTCGTGGCGGCTAGCGGGTGCGGTGGCGCTTGGTGTGGAAAGCTCCGGCAGGTCTGCGAAAATCTTGGCCACTTCCCCAAGGGTGCGCGCCGCGGCAGCCTCACCGGTACGTTGCTCAAATTCATCGGGGCCCAACGCACCGTTGACGAAGTGCTGGCTCAACTTCTCTAGGGCCTCGGAACGCTCCGCATCACCAACGCGGATGTCTGGGTTCTCCATTAATAACCTGCCTTCGGGTCAACCAAAGTTGGCAGCGGCTCCCGCGCTGCGAAAGCCTTGGCCACCTTGACGGTGTGCGCACCAATCTTCTCCCGCACGGAGCGCTGCGTATTAGCAATGTGAGGGGTGATGACCACGCGCTTGTCCTGCCACAGCGGGTGATCCTCCGGCAACGGTTCAGGGTCGGTGACGTCGAGCGCCGCACCGGCAATCTCCCCTGCCTCAAGTGCCGCGACGAGGTCCTCGGTCTTAATGAGCGGCCCGCGGCCCACGTTGACCACCACCGCATGCTCCGGCATCTGCTTGAACGCTTCTGCATCCACCATGTGGCGGGTCTCCAGGGTCAGTGGGGCGATGAGGACGAAGTAGTCCGCCTTCGGCCAGACCTTCTCCACCTGGGAAATGGGGTAGGTCTCATCTGCCCCTTCGACCGGGTTACCGGAGCGATTCACCGCGACGATGCGCGGCCCAAAACCGGACAACATGCTGATCAGCCGCTTGCCAATGCCACCGGCACCAATGATCGCCACCGTCTTGTCGTCGTACAGGTAAGAGGTGTGCGCCTCCATTTCGGCATAGGAATCAAACGTGCCGTTGACGCGACGGTGCGCATGCAGCTGTGCCAAGAGCAGCGCGATGGTGGATTCCGCCACCGTGTTGTCATAGACCCCGGCCGCATTTGACCACGGCACGCTGCTGTCCTTCATCGCCTCAAGGACATGGTCCACGCCCGCCGAGGGAATCTGCACGAAGCCTATATTTTCCGGGAGTGGATCAGGGAAATCGGTGCCGTCACCGGTGTAGATGAGGAAGGAGGCCTCATCTAGTGGGACGCGCTCAAACCCTGCGGCGTCGAGCACCGCGATGGTTTCCTCCCACTGCTTCGGTTCAATGGCGTACTTCATGCATGTCCTCCACTAGTATCCGGCGTCCGGGTCGACGCGCGTGGGCATCGGTTCACCGCGCTCCCACGCGGCGGCGTTGGCGTTGAAGATAGCACCCATGTGGTGCTCGGCCACTTGAAAAGATGCGCCCATATGCGGCGTCATCGTGGCATTAGGCAGGTCATAGAGCGGGTGACCCTCCGGCAGCGGCTCCGGGTCCACGACTTCCAGGCCCGCGCCGGCGATGGAACCTTTGCGCAGGGTCTCCACCAGATCATCAGTGACCACGGTGCTGCCGCGCCCGACGTTGACGAACACCGCAGAATCCTTCATGGCGCGGAAAATCTCAGCATCAAAGAAGTGTTCCGTCGCCGCCGTGGCGGGCAGAATATTAATCACAAAGTCCGCCTCGCCCCACACCTGGTCCACCTGCTCGATGGGGATGGTGACATCCGCGCCGTCCACCGCGCGCCCCGAACGGTTCACCGCGGTGATATGCACGTCAAAGGGCTTGAGGTAGGCAATGAGCTGCCGCCCGATTCCCCCAGCGCCCACAATCACCACGCGCTGAGGCCCCTGCTGGTCATAAAGCCAGGCCTGGGATTCATCAAGCTCCTTGGCTACCGACCACGACTTGGCCAACGCAAAGGCCTTGTGGTGGTGAGCTTGCGATAGCAGAAGCCCCAGCGCGGATTCCGCCACCGGTTTGGCAAAAGCCCCGGCCGAGTTGCACCATGGCACCCCATCAGAGCGGATGATTCCGGCTTCAATGAGGTGATTGACTCCCGTAAAACAGTATTGCACCCACTTGATATTCTCCGGCAGGTCCGGCACCGCCGCGGGGTCCGAGGAGGTGTTGACGAAAACCTCGGCCTCGGCGAGGCTTTCCACTCGTTCATGCCCCGCGGCGTCGATGTCCTGCACTGTTGGGGCCCACACATCGGGGCCCATGAAATAACGCATTAAATTCGGGATGCGAAATTAGACAGGTAATCCGCGTGGACAACGGGACGGCGCATATCCTCCGGCAGCTCCTCGGTGTGCTTGCCCAGCAGGTCGCGCAGCGTGGCGGAGTCGTAGCCCACCTCACCACGGCCGATGACCTGGCCCTTCGGGCCCATGATATCCACAATCTCGCCGGCACTGAACTCACCCTTGATGTCCGTGATTCCCACGGCCAGCAGGGAGTTTCCGCCGCGCACCACGGCTTCCATGGCGCCCTCATCCAGGCGCAAGGAGCCGCCAGTATCTGCGCAATACAAAGCCCAGAACTTCCACGCGGAGAGGCGGCGCTCCTCGCGGGTGTGGAAGACGGTGCCTACTGAGGCGTCGTCAAGCGCCTGCCCAATATTGTCCGTCGAAGTCAACAGCACCGGGATGCCGCCGCGGGTGGCCAGACGGGCCGCAGAGACCTTCGTGGCCATGCCGCCGGTGCCGACCTTGCCACCATCACCAGCGACAACTGCCTTGAGGTCCTTACCGGTGCGCACCTCTTCGACGAACTTTGCGTCCGGCTCCGCCGGGTTCTTGTCATAGAGGCCATCCACGTCGGAGAACAGGAAGAGCGCGTCCGCGCCGACAAGGTTGGCCACGAGCGCGGAAAGACGGTCGTTATCGCCGAAGTGCATCTCGGAGGTCGCCACGGTGTCATTTTCATTCACAATGGGCACCGTACGCATCTGACGCAGGCGGTCAATGGTGCGCTGGGCGTTGCGGGCGCGATCGCGCTTGCCGACGTCCGACGCAGTCAGCAGCACCTGCCCAATGGTGCGGTTATAGCGAGCAAAGGACACTCCCCACTCATAGGCAAGGTGGACCTGTCCCACTGCCGCGGCGGCCTGCTTGGTGGCCAGATCAGTGGGGCGCGTGGTCAGGCCGAGCGGGCCCATACCCGCAGCAACAGCACCCGAAGACACGATGATGATGTCGGAGACATGCATACGCGCACAGACGGCGTCGACGATTTTGTCGATCTTCTCCGTGGACGTGACAAAGTCATCACGGGTCAGCGAGGACGAGCCGATTTTGATGACGATGCGCTTGGCTTCAGAAATCTGCTCACGCAATGGTGAGGAAAACCCGCTGGATTTTTCCGACAGAGCGGGCGTTGCCGGATACTCCATGTCCGGGGTTGGCCCCTCGAAAGGTTCGAGAGGGAGAGGATAGTCGAGCTGGTTGTCGTGTTCGGATGACATACCAGCTCAGTATACCGGGCTAGCCCTGCCAGCGATCGCGGTTCGCGGACTCGCGGGTGACCTCCTCATCCACGCCATAATCGAACTCATCCACCAGACCGCGGCGCGCTTGGGAGGCACGCTTACGCTCAGCGGCGGACACACGGTTGGTGCCCATGAGGCGGGCATCCTGGCCGCGGCCAGCATCGGTTGCGCGTCCGCCGGCCATTGGCTCGTACTCGAAAGTGATGTCACCGATGGTCACCGGGCAGCCTTCCACTGCACCCATCTTGTGCAGTTCAGCTTCAACACCTGCCTTGGCTAGGCGGTCCGCGAGGTAGCCAATGGCTTCGTCGTTCTCAAAGTCCGTCTGACGGATCCAGCGGTCAATCTTCTCGCCTTCGACAATGAAACCACCTTCCACCTCGGGGTCCTTGGTGATGGTGAAATCAGCGAAGTGGCCCTTCTTCTTAGCAACAGACTTCGGCTGGATGATGGTGTGTTCCTTATCCACCTTTGCCTTCGGTTGGGACTTGCGGTGCTCGTTAACCATCTCCATGAGCTTGTACTTCAGTGGGTCCAAGCCCTTGCGAGCGACAGCCGAGATGATGAAGACGGGCCAGCCGAATTTCTCCTCGAGGTCGTCCTTGACGAATTCCGCGAGTTCTTCTGCTTCCGGCACATCAGCCTTGTTGAGGATGATGACGCGGGGGCGCTCGCGCAGGTCCCCGAGGCCAGTGTCCTGATCCAGCAGCTCCTGGTATTTGGCCAACTCGGACTCGAGTGCTTCAATATCGGATACGGGGTCGCGCCCTGGTTCAATCGTGGCGGTATCCACCACGTGAGCAAGGACCGCAGTGCGCTCGATGTGGCGCAAAAAGTCCAAGCCGAGCCCCTTGCCTTCGGCTGCGCCCGGGATAAGCCCGGGGACGTCCGCCATGGTGAAGGACTCATGTCCCATGTCCACCACTCCTAGGTTGGGCTGGAGGGTGGTGAAGGGATAATCACCAATCTTCGGCTTAGCCGCTGAGAGGACGGAGATCAGAGACGACTTGCCCGCGGAAGGGAAACCGACGAGGCCGACGTCTGCCATGGACTTCAGCTCCAGCACCAGTTCACGGGCCTGGCCGGGCTCGCCCTGCAACGCAAAACCTGGGGCCTTGCGGGCAGCAGAGGCCAGCGCCGCGTTACCCAGACCGCCGTATCCACCTTCTGCCGCCACGAACCGGGTGCCCGGCACCGTCAAGTCTGCGAGCATCTCGCCGTCCTCGGTGTAGACAACAGTGCCGACCGGCACATCGAGAATGAGGTCCTTGCCGCGCGCACCATTGCGCCAATCACCGGCACCATTGCCGCCGCGTTCTGACTTAATGTGCGGGCGGTAGTGGAAATCCATCAACGTGTGGATCTGAGTGGAGACCTCCAGCAGGATGTCTCCGCCGTGGCCGCCATTGCCGCCATCGGGACCGCCGAGCGGCTTGAACTTTTCGCGGTGGACAGACGCGCAGCCATGCCCGCCGTCGCCTGCCTGCAGGTGCAATACCACTCGGTCAATGAATCGTGCCATGCTCGCTACTCTCCAAACGGGCCTTTGCCAGTTTCCGAATCACTCAGTGCTTAATGTCTAAAGTTAGTCAGTCTACTCGCTGCCTACGCGACTTTCCGCGACGCCGCTCATTCCACCACACGATCACCAACACCGTGGAAATGAGGATGAGCGCTAAAATCATCCACCACGATAGCTTAGGTTGCCACCCTGATTCCTCCTCTACCTGAGTGGGGACTCTTTCTGCATGCACGAGCAGTCGATCCGTATTTATGCCATAAGGCGTGCAGGTAATAAGCGTGAGTTTGTCTTTCCCCGCTTCATACGTGACAGCTTCATAGTCTTCGGGTTTGACCACCTCGCGACCGGTGACTTTGTAAGTGAGTGTTTCCCCCATGACGTCGACAGTCACGGTCTCTCCATCACGCAATCTGGGAAGATTATCAAACATTGACGCGTTAACCATTCCAGTATGCGCAGAAATCACGGCGTTGGTTCCGGGTCCACCAACAGGCAGAGAGGAACCAAACATGTGGCCAGCCCCGCTATACAAAACGTTAGGTGCTGTTGTGTGAAAAACTGGCAGGTCCACGCCAATAGAGGGAATCCTCAAGCGCGCTATTACCCCGCCCGTCTCCGGAGCATTGAGGGTATCTAGGTAGCGCT
The DNA here is from genome assembly GCF_030232655.1 of Corynebacterium sp. MSK218. Lineage (NCBI taxonomy): Bacteria > Bacillati > Actinomycetota > Actinomycetes > Mycobacteriales > Corynebacteriaceae > Corynebacterium > Corynebacterium sp. MSK218. The sequence continues at coordinate 138,870 of NZ_JASPGN010000002.1, read as the reverse complement.
CGAAGCCAGGTGAATCAGGCGTCGGGGGATAAGCGTGGTGGCCTTGCTGCGCCAGCCAGTCGTTATAGTCATGCGCCGCATGAAGATAGTGTTGGCGTTGTGTTGGTGGGTCAATGTCGCGAACAGACCTGCCATAGGACTCTGCTTGCTGGTACAGGTGATAGTCGTTGTACTGCGTAGCAACTATGGGGTACAGCAGAATGAGGATTCCGGCGACGATGAGCCAGAAAGAACGGCGCTTATTCTTCCGCTTCGTCATCGTCCTCCCTGTTGCGCATGTATATCCACAGCCCCAACCCCAATACTGCGAGGCCAAGCACAAGCATCCACACTAGTGTTTGCATGCCAGTATCCGGCAGCATTGCTGCCAACAAGCCGCTCAAACGTAACGCCCCATACGTATCGGAAGCCGACACCTGGGATACAGGAGCTGCATCGGTCTCTTTTGCATACGCTTCCGCTGTCACCGACACCGTTCCCTTATAGGTGAAAGCAGTGTCGGTGTCCTGGTTAATCAGAACATCGAAAGAGCAGTTCTTCTTATCTCCTGGCGCTAGACGGCCTGCGTCCCCCACATTGCACACCGCCGCGGGGATTAGCCCGTTGTTGTTGATCGTGAATTCTTCACCAGCATCATTACGAACTGTAAAGCCAGCCAATTCGGGTTCCTTAAAAAGGAAGTTACCCACAGCTAAGGCACCCTCGTTCTCGACCTCATAGGTAAAGCGCATGGTTTCTGCTGAGTCAGGAAGAATTGCGGTATCCGCAACAGCACCGCTCAACGCACTAATCGGTGCACCGTCGATCTTCTTCTTGACCTTGAGTCCAGGGAAGGAGTTTTTGGCGGTGAAAGCCCACTTCGCACCATTCGTCGACAGATCAGTTGGGGTGCTTACTGGCAATACATCGAAAGTCCATGTACCACCAGCGAGGCGTCCATCAGTATCATTCGTTGTTCGCGCTGTCGGGTTGCCCAAGCGCTCACCTGAACTTTCAACGGAAACAACAGCGCCGACGTGACCCTCAGCCGTTTGTTCCCGGATCGTGCAATTGCGTTCGACTTCAATTCCCTTCAGTGTGTGGGATTCACCCGATTTAAGATTGAAAGACGCGTCACCGCAGCTAGATGCGAAATTGAAAGTCTTCCCTTCGCCGGCTGCACCGGTCGAAGTTTTGGTGAACGTGACATCGACACGATCACGCAAGTGCATCGCCTCTGCACCCAGAGTCATCACCGGCTCACCCGAGCGTGATTGCAGCTTCGGATCAATGCGGAAGTCAAAGCTGTACTTCTTCATCGCATCCGTTACCTCGTCAGCGGTAAGTGAAGCAAGCTTTTTGGTTGGGTTCTTAGCATCGGGTTGTCCCCCAACCCACTTTCCAAACTCCACGTATGGAGTGCGCTCGGACCTAGTTGATTCCAGTTGCACTCGTGGCTGTAAGGCTGAGGACTTACTCAGATCCAAAGTGCAGTCATATCCCACAGGAAGTTCCACAACACTTCCGCCTGAGGGCTCAGTACTATCAGTCACCGTGTAGGTGGAGTTAGTGTTTGCCGCAGCAATACTAAAGGATTTCTGCGTGCCTGAAGGATCCTTGCAGGCAAGGTCGTACTCGTAATCAGCTCTGTCCGCGCCACCTAAGTAGCCGTCCTGCATTGGGACGATACGTACCGGTACCGTACGGCGTTTATACGTGTTTACGAAATCAAAGGACTCAACCGAGGATTCAGCAGACCCCACACGTTTAGAAATCTCAAGTGCATCAGCACTCCACGTCAATTCCGGTGGGGTTAACGAAGGCTCACCTTCAGTCGCGGTACACCAAGCACCGGATGGAACTTCCACTTCAGTTGCTTTAAATACCCTGTTAGGATCGGCAAACTTTTCACTGTCTCCAGCCGTAAGAGTCGTGGGCAGACCAATATTAGAAGTGGAGTAACCCACGCCTTGGCACTGGTAGCTAAAGCTAAAGTTCACGCCTGGTTTGGCGTTGCGCAAGATCCTCATATCGTCATCCGAAGCGACGATTTTCTTGCTCATCCCGAGCTTTGATTTGACGAAGTCGTAATAGTTGGTCAGCGTCAACACGTTATTTGACGTCCCATCGGCATTATCTGCCTTGATAGGAATCTGCTGCGAGGTGGTAGTCCCTTCCTTAACCTCGGAGTCGATGAAAGGCTCTGCATCATTACGCTGTAGGCGCCACTCCACTTTTTGGGGAATGAGATGAGTTTCAAGCGTGGGCTTGCCCTCACCCTGCGCCTTTTTCAAATCAAGCTGACCAAATTTGTCTCCGGTGATGGAACAATCTGCGCCAACCGGAACATTGACAAACTCGGTATGCCCAGGGCCCGTGATTTGTTTGACCTCTACTGGTGGCAGCTCTCCAGACTCAGCGGCCGATCCCTCGGGGTCCTTGCACACCATGGTGAAGTTGTGCGTGTAATAAACGCTATCTCCCGTGACATCAGGTTTAGCCTTTTCAATGTCGATAGGAGTATTCGCAATCTTGGTGAGATCCACCTTTGCTAGTTGGCGCTTATAGGTGTTGATGAGGCTCACCGGAGTATCACCATTGACGGTGAACTCAAGTGTCTTTTCAGCACGTTGACCGACAGCTTCTACCTCTTGAGTAAAGGTAATTCCTTCCGCAGCAGTAGTGTCGCCTTCGGTCACACGACATGTGGACCCGTCCGGAACATCTCCGAATTCAAGCTTTTGGGTCTGCGGATTGTCGGATTGCGGGGAACTCACCTTACCGTTATGCGAGACCACTACACCGCCGTCTGGCGGGGTACACACAACAGAAACGTCGAACTCACGCCGGTACTTAACGTTCTTTCGCACCTGCGAAATGTAATCCGCAGTTTCCCCATCGAAGACCACATTCTTGGTGATAGTCATCTTCTTGTCCGCGTAGTCATACGTGTGCGCAATATTAACTACAGTCTGCGGGCCAACAGTGAAGACTCCCGAATCAACCCCTTGTCCGGTGTCGAAAGATTTGGCCAACTCATCAGTTTTAAGCGTGGAATTGCGAGTGATCTCATACCCGCCTTCACGCTTGCCATCGTCAGCGTTGATTTCCTTAACTTGGCACGTACTCGACTCCGGGATAGAGGAGCTAGGCACCTGGTGAGAAGTTTCACCTGGCTGCAGAGTAAACCGCGCGTGCTCACCTAAGTCCAACGGAGTACCGTTCGATGCTTGACATTCCAGGGAGTATTCCACAGGCTGAGCAAAGTTCCTGATGCCTGCTGTTCGTTGTTTGATGGTGACACCGTCACCGGCAGCCTTGAAGGTATTGACCAAGTCAACTTTTTCTTCAGGCTTTCCAACTTCGAGGCTGAGGGAGCCTACATTGGAAGACCAATCCAAACCGCGAACGGTATCGGGGTCCTTTTCAGAGAAGCGGCAGGTGTTGCCATAGGGCACGCGCATAGAGCCGCTAGGCCCATCGTTAACGAGCGATGCTTGAGCTGGATCGGCTACGTCGGCAACGAGCCGCTTTGTTTCCCCACCGCCTAAGCGAAGCTTTCCGCGAAGATCAGCATTGGCATACTGTCCTTCTGAAGTTTCAATGTTTCGGACACCACAGTCAAAGGAAACTTCGTAGTCGGCCGGCAACAGATTCGAAATCCCAAGCTCTGCTCGCACCAGCTTTTGAAGGTCAACGGTAGCAAGCCGACTGACGTAGTGATTGGATACGGTCACGGCATTTTGCTTTGAGTCGGTCGTATCTTCAACCTTGAGTACCGGCTTAGATTTGGCTTCCTCATTGGTCAATGAGGTGACCTGGTCAGAGGTATTGGAGGCCGTAATGCGGGTCCTATCCACCACCTGGTTGGGAAACTCCGGTTGTTTGGACTCCCAGATTCGGCACTCAGAGCCGACTCGAGCGCCCTTGATGTACTGAGCGTTCTCACTTCCGCTAGACAGCTGTAGAGTTCCCTCGACCTTGCCTGCGGCATCATTTGGGCTCTCACAGACGTAGGATACTTCATAGGTTCCACCAGCCGGGACCTTGGCTGCTGCAGGTCCAATGAGGTTCTTCTGGACTCTCACATCACGGCGCTGGAAAGAATACCGGGCATCAATCGTCACTGTTGAAACGTTTGTATCTTGACCGGAATCCGGTACTTTCAGCGGGTATGCTTCGGCCTGATTCTTCTCCACCACAGCGCCATCAAACTTCAACGTGCGACCGTCAAAAACAATGGTCTCAGTTTCGGTTCCCGACAAACCGGACAGTGGCTTAAGCAAACAATCACGTTCTAGTGGCACACCCGTAAATTGAGCTGTGCCATCCAGCTGGTTGGCCCCCGCAGACGTCGTTTTCATGGTGACAATCTGGTCATAGTTCGCACTGTCACAGATAAGCTCAAAGCGATAGTCACGTGGGCTTCCGAGCTTGTCCACGGCTTCGCCATGAATATGCTTAGACACGTTGACGGTTCCAGTACGCGCTTCGAAAGCATTGCCTGCAACTGCGCTGCTTACGCCCACAGCGTTGTTGGCGCCCTCAGCGAGTTTAACTGTCGCAGTTGGAATTGCCCCTGTGCCTGTTGTCACGGCGGTTCCGGTCCACGTCAATTTCAACTGAGTTCCTGGACTCGCCTGTGTATTCTTCTCCGACAGGGTACATGTTGCCCCGGCCGGCAAACCAGTGACGGTGTATCCGGCGCCGTCAGCAAGCTCACGCGAATCCGCAAGTTTGATGTCGGGATACGCGGCTTTGAATCCTTGCGGTTCAGTACAGGAGTACCCAATGTCATACGTAAGTAGCTGGATGTCCTTGTAGTTCTTAGCAGTGCCACTAACTGACTTGCGCAGGTTAAGAGACGAAGGCTTAAACTTTGGAGTCCACGTCACTTTGCACGTCACGGGAACGGAGGTCTTGTTCTCCATTACTAACGTTGAAGTGCCGGTCGCAGCGTCCTTTTCCAGGGTCACGCCTTTTCCTGCGGGGACGCTGCCTTCTTTCACCGTGATGTTCTTCGTTGCGTCCGTAGGGTCAGTGCATTGCCATGAGGGCGCGTAACGGTTGAAAGCAAGGTTCTTCTGAGAACCTTGCGCAGCGGAACGAAAGACCATCGAATCGCGTGCTATCGTTCCAACAGCATTGAAAGGATCCATAGTTCGCAAAGCTTGCGTATATGTTCCCTCGCCTTGCCACGGAACTGGAGTCTCTGTACTACCGAGGCGCGTAGCCATCGAAAAATCAAAGGACGTTGCTTGCCCCGTTGCAGCTTTTTCCATCGTGGAATCAACGGGCGCAACGCTTCCTGTCATACGCCCCATGTTGAGTGCTAAGGCGAAGGCTTGGGTCCTGTAACGCGTAAACAAACCAACATCGAGGGACCTCACACCATCACCGCCCAGGATGTAGGTGCCTGCGGGATTCGTATAGGACGTGTTTTCCTTACAATAGACGTCCTTAAAAGTGTTATCGCCACGGTTGTAATAACTTTCCTCACCGGTTCCGAGGATGCTATTGGGGTGTCGATTCGGATCACAGGCAGGATAAAAACCAGGTGGAGTAATGCGACGGTACAGGTGCATGTCTTGGTTCAGCTCCGGCGCATCGAAAGACATATTTTCACCGTACAAACCGGATTCGGTTGCCTCCGCGTCGATCGCAGTGATGCGGAAGTCCTTGACATTTTGGCCGGTAGCTTTGTCTTTAATCCTGATATCGCGGAACTGCACCTTAGCCATTTGGTTGCTTTCCCTCAGACTAGATGGGTTGGTAAAAGTCACCGCTGGGGTGCCGCTGTCACCGGCGAAAGGTTTGAAATACTGGACGCCTTCAATCTCGTTTCCAAAAACTCGGTTATTTACCGGCCCCGATAGGACGTTGAACTGATTAACGTCCGTGGACCAGTTGGTTGAGCCTCCTCCTGCTCTTTCCGAGTATGGAAGGAGGTTTACAGTAAAGCTCATCTCATAACGCCCCATGTCCTTCGTTACACGGGTCGGCGTGGGAGAGAGCACCTGCAGCAAGCCTGCCATGTCAATCCAACACAGCTGTTGGGCGTACTCTGCCACATCACCGGTGCCCCTCCTGAAAGAACACTGGTGGAACATGTTCTCGTTCGAGCCCCAGTTTCTCGAGGTTTGTGCTTGTGCCTGGGCAGTAGTGTGCTTTTCCCATGGGCTATTGGGCATGGCTAGGCCGGCAATCACGATCACGGCCGTCACGATGATTGCACCCAGGCGCTTCATCGCTGTGGTCAATGTGGTCATGTAAACCAGTGCTCCTAAAGATTGTGGGTGTTTCGTTGAACAGCGAAAATCCGTCACGGTCTTTCACCTGTTTCGGGCTCAGAGCCTTCGATGGCATCGTCGTCCTTGTCACGACGCCGCGAGAAAAATACCAAGGCCAGCGCGATAAGCGTGAGACCTGCCAAGACAATTCCAACGACGCTAGCACCAGTGCTGGCCAAGGAGTCAATGACACGGCTCAGTGGACTCGGGTTCGGCGAAGTGGTTGGCTGCGCCTCGCTCGGTGTTGCATGCTGTGGGTTTGAAGGCCGCTCGCTCGGTGTGCCAGTAGTCTCTCCTTCACCCTCGGGCTTTTCCGAAGACCCCTCGGAGCTGCCTGCGGCACCAAGTCCCAGCGCTGCAACGAGAGCGGCAATGGGCCACCACAGCTGCGACTCGCTAGAGCCACTAGGGCGCTCAAGGGCTTCGATCTCTACTTCAACTGTGTTGGACTCTTCCGGTGAAAGGCCAATTGAGCAATTGGGAACGAGGGGTGAACCGCCCCGTGGATCTGCCCCCTCGGTCTTGGGTACGCAGTAGCCGTCTGGGGAGAAAATCGCTGTGTTGTGAACAGGCGAAGCAGTGTCCGCGTTCTCCTTCACGGAAGTCTTGATATCAAAGTGGACCTTGGTTTCTGGATTTCCCTTCCGTGCGCCGGCAAGCTTCGTCAAGCCAGATTTCTTAAGGGAAAAGGTCACCCGATTTCCTGGCTCCCCCACCACATAATCTTCGTTGGCAACAAGGTCCAGGGTGCCGACCGTATTCGCTACGTGCACGTTATTTATGCCCTTAAAACTGAGGCGGTCTTCCAAGGCATCGATCACTACATACTGGTGTAATTCGCCATTGGCATCGCGCGGCGGAACCGACGCGGTGATCTGAAAAACCAGTTCATCCCCCGGCTTTGTCTTATCAACACGTGCTTTCTTCTCAATAACCGTGGGCTGGTTCTTTGCCCGCACCAGAGAGGTGTTCTCCCCGACATAAACCAGAATCGGCGTAGCTACATCGCGGTGCACATTGCCAGTGCGCAGGTTGACCTCTGAGACTTGATAGACACCTGGCTGAAGTCCATAGAAGCTGGCCTTGCCCGCCCCGTCGGTGTCTGCAAAGTGGGCTTCGCCGGTGCGGTAGCCGGGATCGTCGCCAAGCAAGCGGGGATTTTCTAGCGCTAGTTTGCCAAGATCCGTGGTTGCATCAGCCTTCAGGTCAATCAACTGGACAGCCTTAAAACGTGCCTGCGTATCCGCCGGTTCCCCTGCCACACCAGCGCCCAGGGTTTTGGCAATAACTAAATTAGCAGCCTGCTGGGCGTAGGCAGGTGCAATACTCAACAAGCTCACACACACAATCATGAAGGCAGCAAACGCAGACGCAAGGCGTCCGGTGGAATAAGCATGTGACTTCATGAGCATTGGAACTTTCACTTACTATAAATTTCTTAATCCTGCTCGCGATTCTTGCGTCGTCGGGCAAAGAGCCACAGCAGGTAAGCAATGATAAAAACAACAACAGCAATGGCAATGGTCATCCATGACTGCCACGGGGGCTTAAACCCCTGGTCATAATTGGCGGGCACGTCTGTGCGCTCACCATGAACCAACAGGCGGTGGGAATTGATGCCATAGGGCGTGCAGGTGACGAGAGTGAGAAGATCTCGTCCTTCTTCTATCTTGAGGTGCTCTACTTCTTCTGGGAGAACGGTTTCAATCTTTGTGACCTTGTAGGCCAAGACCTCACCCATGACTTCCACGGTGAAAACTTCACCCTTTTTGATGTGGGTTAGGTTGTCGAACATCGTAAGAGTGGCGAGTCCCGTATGCCCCGTGAGCACCGAATGGGTTCCCTCACCTCCCACTGGAAGTGCAGTACCGTACAGGTGGCCTACGCCATGGGCAAGCACGCTTGTCGACGTCCCGTGGTACACCGGCAAATCAATGCCCACACTGGGGACACGAACGCGAGCCATGGGGCCTGCCGCGTGCAGGATTTCTAGGTACTCCCTATAAGCGGCAGAATTGACATCGACACCGTTGATCCACGGGTCCGGGGCACCAACCTCCGGCAGTTGGGCGTTGTATTCCGCGGCTCGTGCAAATTCAGCGGCGCGCTCATCCTCAGACAAACGCGACACTGAACGCGAGTATTCCTCTGCTATCTGGTGCTGCTCAATGTTCTTGTAGTAGGTCACGACGACCGGAGACAAGAACACCAGCAGAGCCAGGATGAGATAAACGATGGAGCGCGGATTACGACGTCGCCTTCTGCGTTGGGTCATGCAGTGCCCCGCCTTCCCGGAAACCCTTAATTAAGCAGTGCGGGAATCCTTGTAGGAGGTGTAAATACCGCGAGCCAGCAGTGCGAGACCAACAAGGAACACCAAGATAATTCCCCAGGCACCGGTAGCCGGCAGCTGGCCCAGTACGGAGTTGCGCTGGTTATCTACCTCGACAGCCAAAGTCTTAGCAGCCAGGTCCACAGTGACATGCTGCGGTACCTCGTTGCGGACGAAGTTCTTCGGTGCCTTGGTCTCCAGTACGCAGTAGTCCTTGGTAGTCACGCCAGTGGCCGCAGCAAAGGACTGCACCGGAATGGTATAGCCCTTTGCCTCAGACTTGAGGCTTGGAGCGGTGCCCGTGGAACCGGAGGTCACAATCGTGGTTGCTGGAGTTCCTTCAGCGGTGGTAGCCATGTTCAGTGGGGAGCCGAGCAGCTGCCAGTTCTCGCCCTCCTTCTTGCACTGATAGAGCTCGAATTCAGCACCATCGAGGGAATCGCCTTCCTTGGCATTTCCAGAAGTCTTGGTGATGGTCAAGGTACCGAACGTGGTCTTGGTCGGATTATCCTCTACGTCCGGGGTAGCCGGATCATCACCGTTGGTATCTACCTCAGCACCGTTGGGAAGAAGGATCTTCGCGGTGTTGGTGATTTCACCGCCTTCTGGCGCCTTAGTGATGGTAGCTGGGAACTCAACAAGAACCTTCAGGCCCGGCGCACCCTTACGGGCTTCCTGCAGCTTGGCCAAGCCCTCCTTGGAGAACTCCACCTGCAGAGTGTTGGTAGCCGCATCCAACGTAATGCTGTAATCGCCTGCTGCCAAGGTTTCGCCATTGGTGGCACCAGCGAGCGAGACCTTGACATTTTCCGTTTTGACGGACAAGGCAGCGTTGAGCGGGTCTTGGATGATGAAGCGGGTCAGAGCATCTGCGGGTACCGGCGCATTGACGGTGTAGGTCAGCTGCTTACCGATAGTCGCATCAGCATCCTTAACCTGCTTGGAGGGAACTAGGTTCTGGTTCTTCGGCTGAACAGTCTGCTCGTAGCTCCACTGTCCGTCTTCATCGTGTGGCAGCGTGATGAGGAAAGGCGGGGCGGTAGTGTAACCACCGCGATTGATCTCAGTGATCTTGTAGGCGCCGACCTTTAGGTTGTCAGTATCCGTGTCAAAGGTGACAACACCGCTAGCATCAGTCTTCTTGGTCACAGCGGTAAAGCTGCTATCGATCGGAGCATTTTCTGCGGTGAAACCGGAGAGCTGTTTCCAGCCTTCCTGCTTAGTCAAATCCACATTGACGCGCTCAACCTTGAATTCGGTATCTGCCAGCGGGGTGCTGGTATCACCCGGATCACCAAGGTACTTGGTGATGGTCAGTTTAACCGCCTGGTCAGGGTTGATTAGGGATGCATCCTTGGGAGTGGCAGGTCCCGGAGGGACTTCGACGCCAGACTCAGACGCAGCCGGCGATGCAGCACTTTCACTTGGGGAGGCCGGTGCTGCTGGAGAGGGGGTTTCGGACTGGGCAAGGGCCGGAGCTGCAAAACCCGCACCGGCGATAGAGATGGTACCGGCTGCGATAACCGCAGCAAGGCGGGTAGAGACCTTATTCATAAGTATTCCGTTCTCCCATCAAAGGGGATAAAAAGGGCACACTCACTGCACCCTTGGGGAGCATGTCAACAAAATGATACTTCTCGAGCACAGTTCAAGCAAACCGTGCACTGTTCTCATGTCATAGCACTTTTATCATATATAGGTCGGCCCTGCCCCAAACCGAATTACTAATAAGCTCCTCAAGTTAAGTGAAACGGTACTGCTCAAACGCAAAAGCCCTCCCTCTCGCTAATGAGAGGAAGGACCTAGCCTAAAGCGCTAAAGGTGCGGAGATATTAAGCAGTGGCCTCTGCGGCTACCTCTTCGGCCGGCACGATGTTGACCATGCGGCGGCCGCGCTTGGTGCCGAACTCGACGGAGCCGGCAGCAAGAGCGAACAGGGTATCGTCGCCGCCGCGGCCAACGTTCTCACCCGGGTGGAACTTGGTGCCGCGCTGACGCACGATGATCTCGCCGGCCTTAACCTGCTGACCACCGAAGCGCTTGACGCCGAGGCGCTTGGACTCGGAATCGCGACCGTTGCTGGAGCTGGAAGCACCCTTCTTGTGTGCCATGTGGTTTTCCCTCCTTCAGGGATGAATTAGAGCCGGTTAAGGCTTACTTGATACCGGTAATCTTCAGCGTGGTCACCGGCTGACGGTGACCGAGGCGACGCTTGTAACCAGTCTTGTTCTTGTACTTGAGGATGTCGATCTTCGGGCCCTTGCCCTGCTCGACAATTTCAGCGGAGACGGAGACCTTCTCCAGGTCTGCAGCCTTCGACTTGACGGTTGCGCCATCGACGAGCAGAACCGGGGTGAGAGCAACGGAAGAACCCGGCTCACCCTCGATCTTCTCGACCTTGACGAGGTCACCTTCAGCAACCTTGTACTGCTTTCCGCCGGTCTTGACGATCGCGTACATAGAGGGCTACCCCTTATCTAAACTCGGCTCGCCAGCGGCTGGGTGACGCCTCTGGCGAATGGACATTGGACAATTGCGTTCAGATCATAAGCCGCGAGAGACGCGCGAAAACCGCGTTCGTCCCATCCAGCGCATTCATGGTCTAAACAGCGACTGTCAAAGACTACCCCGTCAGGTGCCGAAAAGGCAAAACGCCTTTTCTAGCGCGACCTGCGGCGGGTAACGCGGCGCCTACCACGGCCGGCCTTGCGGCTTGCCGACGCCCCCTTGATCACCGTGCCCTTCCCCGACTGCTGTTCCTTCTCCGGTTCCTTCTCCACGACGCTCGGCTGCTGGGACTGCATCGAGCGGCGCACAGCTCGGCGACGGCCACGACCACGGGAGCTGCGGGTTGAGGTGCGCTCAGAAGAAGTAGTCGAGTCAGCCTTTGTCTCTGGCCGTGTCTCTTCCTGCGGCTGTGACTGTTGCGGTGTCTGTTCGAAGTCCTCGCGCTTCGGGTGCACATCGGACCGTGAATTGCCGCGGGTACGACGCTTGCGGCGCGGCGACTTCTCGAATTCCTCGACGGCCTCTTCGTACGTCTGGCTCGGCGCCGGTTGCGCGGCCTTCTCTTCTTCCTGCTCGTCGTTGTGCGCCAACTGCGCATCCTCGTGGACTTCAAACGTCCGTGAGGTGCGCGTTGCGCGGCGCGGCTTACGGGAGCGCTTCGATTTCTTCGGTGACATGCTCTCCGCCACGGCATAGCCAATGGACGCGCTATCCGGGGTGCCAGCTTCAACCTCGTTCGTGCCGGACTCATCGTGGGGCTCGTCGTCTGAGTCGACGACCACAACGTTGGCTACGAGATCCTCAAGCGAGGAGTCCTTATCCTCTGCAGCTTCCTCATCGTCGTGGCGGTGCATACGCACCACCGCCGGGTGCTGCTTCGGATCGCGCTGCGGCGCGCGGCGCTGGTTGCGTCCGCGACGCTGCGGCTTGGAGCTCTCCTCCTCCGGCTCCTCATCCACCGGGTACTCGTGAATGATGATTCCGCGACCGTTGCAGGCCTCGCACTCAGTGGAGAAGGTCTCAATGAGACCAGTTCCCACGCGTTTACGGGTCATCTGCACCAAGCCCAGTGAGGTTACCTCGGAGACTTGATGGCGGGTGCGGTCGCGGCCCAGTGCTTCCTTGAGGCGGCGCAAGACGAGGTCCTGGTTTTCCGGCAGCACCATGTCGATGAAGTCAACAACGATCATGCCGCCCATATCGCGCAGGCGCATCTGGCGCACGATTTCTTCGGCTGCCTCAAGGTTGTTGCGGGTCACGGTTTCCTCAAGGTTGCCGCCGGAGCCTGTGAACTTGCCGGTGTTGACGTCGATGACGGTCATGGCCTCGGTGCGCTCAATGATGAGCGTGCCGCCTGACGGCAGCCATACCTTGCGGCTAAGAGCCTTGTGGAGCTGTTCGTCAATGCGGTAGGTGCTGAAGGCATCCTCGCCATCGTGCTCGCTGGCGTCATAGCGAACGACGCGGTCCGCCAGGTCATGCGCCATAGAATCCACGTAGGCGCTCACCGTGTTGTAGGAACGCTGGCCATCAACCACCAAAGTGCTGAAGTCTTCATTAAAGAGGTCACGCACCACCTTGATGAGCAGATCCGGCTCCTCATACATCGTTACCGGCTTAGCGCCCTTCGTGGCCTTCTCGTGCGCGGCACGGGCACTAATGTCCTCCCACATCGAGTGCAGGCGGTTGACGTCGGTCGCGATGTCCTCTTCCGGCACGTTCTCCGCGGCAGTGCGGATGATGGCGCCACCATCGCCGGGGATGACGCGCTCGAGGATCCCCTTGAGACGCTTGCGCTCCGGTGCTGGCAGCTTGCGAGAAATACCCGCGCTACGCCCGCCCGGAACATAGACCAGGAAGCGGCCGGCGAGCGAAATTTGCGTCGTCAAGCGCGCGCCCTTGTGGCCAATCGGGTCTTTAGCCACCTGGACCAGAATCTGATCACCCGACTTGAGGGCATTTTCAATCTTGCGGCCGCGCCCACCAATGCCGAGCGCGCGCCAGTCGACGTCCCCCGCATACAGCACACCGTTGCGGCCCTGTCCGATGTCGACGAAGGCGGCCTCCATGGAGGGCAGGACGTTTTGCACACGGCCCAGGTAGATGTTGCCGATTTGGGAGGGGTGCGCTTCAGTCGTCACGAAGTGCTCGACAAGAAGATCATCCTCGAGCACACCGACCTGAGTAATAATGCCGGCTCCGTCGGTGCGCTGCTTATCGCGCACTACCATGGTGCGCTCGACTGACTCGCGGCGTGCCAAGAATTCTGCTTGGGACACGATGTGCTGGCGTTCGCGGCCTTTCTCGCGCAGCTCGGCGCGGCGACGACGCTGCGCCTCGATGCGGGTCGAGCCCTTAATCGCCTTCGGCTCAGTAATCAGCTCTGTGCCGTGGCTATCGGCACTGCGTCCCTGTGCCCCACGTCCGCGGGAGGTTCCGCGGCTGCCGCGACGGCGACCACGCGAGTCACGCGATGGTGCTACATCCTCGTCAACGTCATCTGCGTCATGCTGCTCTGGCTGCTGTCGCTGCGGTTTCGGGGTTGCCCGCGGTGCCATGAAAACCGGTGCGAAGTCGTAGACTTCTGGGTCTTCCTCCGGCATCGGCGTGATGAGCGGGGTGAGGTCATCCTCGCCCTCATCATCTCCGGACTCAGCGAGGGCTTCCTGCAGCATCTCCGCATCGACCTTGTCCACGATTTGAGAGATCTCGTTGTCGACGTTCTTGCGTACGCGATCGCGCAGCTTCTCTTCCTCTTCGCTCAGCTGCTCCGGCTGCTCGAGCTGTTCTGCATCCTCGGGTTCAGCCTCTTCAGCCTTTTCAGGCTTATCCGCTTGGGCTGCCTTCGCCTTCTTATCGGCCTTCGCGGTGCGCTTGGTGGCGCGCTTCGCTGACTTCTTCTTTGCCGTCTTTTTCGCCGTCTTCGCTGGCTTGTCGTCTGCCGGGGCAGCGTCGGTAGTCTCTGCGGCTTCTGCCTCGGCGTCGGCGTCGACTGCGGGCGCGAGGGCGTCGATGAGCTGGCCAATCTCCTCCGGTGTTACAGAAGCCTGCGCGGACTTCTTCATCCCCAACTCTGCGAACTGAGCCACCATATCTTTAGAGGCCACCCCAATCTGCTTGGCCAAGGCATAAATACGCGTTTTGGGTGCCAGCGCCTCGCGGTCAATCCCAGCTACCGCCGCTGCCAACGGCGATTCAGTACGTGCTTCTTCTTTTTTCTTGGATGCCATAAGTGGCTTATCTCCTGCTGTCTGCTCACCCCGGGCGCAGGTTGCCGCCACACGGTGGTGAGACTTTAAAAAATTCTCTGTAATTCCGTATTCAGTTGTGGTTCTCTGTGCCATTTATTTTGGCACAGCTTTCAGCTTAGGCCACATGTTAGTATCGCCGCTATGTCCGAGCTTGAGCGCACAAACACGCCTAAGGTCCCAGCACACCCTGAATCAGCGCCGCGCACTGTGGCTCAAGCACGCGAACGCAACGAAATCGCGATGCGGGATATCATCACCGTTGCCGTACCGGCGGGCATCGCGTCCGGCCTTCGCGCTGTTGACTTTCCCTACCCCTACGCGGTACCCGTCTATGCGGTGCTGTGGATCGCCATCATCTACGGTGCCATCCGCATCATCCGCAGCAAACCAAAATTCGTGCAAGCCGCCCAGGAAGAGTTCCGAGCAGGCGATTACCCTACCCTTGCTTATCTGCTGCCCGTGTTGGCCATATTCTCCCCGCTTATTACCGAAGGGATTAAATCCACCGGGATTATCGGCGATATCTCACTCAATCCCATCCTGGTTGCCGCGGGCCACACTGCATTTGCTATCCCGGCATTCATCATCGGTGGCCGTGCCTTCGGCACCACTGCTTTCCGTGTGGGCAAGCGCCGCATCAAGGCCATCACGGAAAAAGACAGCCTCGACGGTGTCACTGAGCAGAGCATCGCCGCGGTGGAGGAACACCCAGAAGTCCTCAGTGGGCTGGTGGCGGCGGGCGCCGTTACCGGTAACACAATTTCTATCCCGGCGTTGAGCCGGCTGCTCGGTTATGAGGAGGGGCTCGAAGAAGAACTCCGCGAACTAGAAGCGGCCGGCGTGGTGAAGCTACCTGGTCTCATCCAGTGGAGTGGTGAGCGGACCTTTAACATCACTCTGACCGAAGCTGGCGTGCGCAGCATCGACGCCGCACGCACGCGCTAGCGCGGAAGAGTGGCATCTCCCGGGAAGAGTTTCGGACCAATCCACAGCATGAAATAGACCAGACCAACGAGGACTGGAATCTCAACAAGGGGACCAATCGTTCCGGCAAGGGCTTGAGCAGACACCGCTCCGAAGGTGCCTATGGATACTGCAATGGCAAGTTCAAAGTTATTTCCTGCTGCAGTAAACGCCACGCTGGCAGACTGCGCATAGTTCATACCAACCGCCTTGGCCACGCCCAGCGACAGCACAAACATGCCCACGAAGTAGATGATCAGCGGCACGGCCACGCGCACTACCGCTGCTGGTTGCTCCACAATATGCTCGCCCTGCAGGGAAAAGAGCAACACAATTGTGTACAGCAGACCAATCATGGCCAGCGGTGATACGGCTGGGAGGAAGCGGTTCTCAAACCATTCCCGTCCTTTTACCTTTTCGCCCCAGACGCGAGACAGCACACCCAACAGGAGCGGGATGCCCAAGAAGACAAGCACGGACTTAACAATGGCCCAGAAGGAAAAGTCGGCGCTCGTCGTGTCTAGGCCCAGCCACCCCGGGAGGGTGCGAAGGTAGAACCAGCCCAGAACACCAAACATAGCGACCTGGAAGATGGAGTTGAGGGCGACAAGGACTGCCGTTGCCTCGCGGTCAGCGCACGAGAGGTCCGACCACACAAGCACCATGGCAATACAGCGCGCAAGGCCCACAATGATGAGGCCGGTACGCAGCTCCGGCTGGTCCGCCAAGAACAGCCACGCCAGGGTAAACATAAACGCCGGCCCCACCAGCCAGTTGAGGACGAGCGATACCGCCATGAGGCGGCCATCCGTGGCAATTTCCTTGGTCTTCTCGTAGCGGACCTTGACCAAGGGCGGATACATCATGACGAGGAGGCCAATGGCGATCGGGATGGAAATCCCGCCGACTTCAACGGCCCCTAGGGCTTGGCCAATTCCGGGAATGAAGTGGCCAATGAGCAGTCCGGCGGCCATCGCCAGAATAATCCACACGGGTAAAAATCGGTCAAGAAAAGACAACTTCGGGCGCTGCGACACGGCCACGTCTCTCCCTCCTTCGACATTGAACAGAGCACGATACGAACGCGCACTGTACAGCATATATTGATAGACGTCAATATAACATAGGGGGCGAAGAAAGCTCCTATACTGATCACATGGCTTCCTCTTCCACGCCCGAGACCAGTGCGCCCAGCACTGAGTGCTGCTCCTTAAGCATGGGCCCACTCAGCGACGCCGAGGCGATGCATTTTTCGCAGCAATTCAAAGTCCTCGCAGACCCAGCCCGCCTTCGTCTGCTATCCATTTTGTGCGAGGAAGGCTGTGGGCCAATGAGCGTCACGGAGCTCACCGAGCTCACTGCGCTGAGCCAGCCCACGGTCTCCCACCACTTGGCACGTCTGCGGGAGGCCGGTCTGCTATCCAAGCAGCAATGCGGCCGCACCGTCACCCACCAGGTACACAAAGACGCTTTTGCGGCCTTACGCACGCTGCTGTCGTTCGACTAACTGGCCCCTGACCTGTTCTGCGCTCGAGCACGCAGGTCGGGGTTCAGTAGCAGAAATGACAAAAGCCCGAGCAGTTCAAATGCTCGGGCTTTAATGCGCGCTAGGCGCGGTGAACTTCTTTAGAGGTTCGGGAACCAGATGGAGATCTCGCGCTCAGCGGACTCCGGGGAGTCGGAACCGTGGACAACGTTCTCGCCGACGGTCAGGGCGAAGTCACCGCGGATGGTGCCCGGGGTGGCCTTCTCTACTGGGTGGGTGCCACCGGCAAGCTGGCGCCATGCGGCGATAGCGGACTCGCCCTCGACGATGCCAGCAACCAGCGGTGCGGAGGTAATGAAGTCAACGAGCTCGCCGAAGAAAGGCTTGTCCTCGTGCTCGGCGTAGTGCTTCTTGGCGGTCTCCTCGTCGGCTACGCGCAGATCCATAGCAACGAGCTTAAGGCCCTTGCGCTCAATGCGGGAGATGATCTCGCCCACGTGGCCGTTCTTGACGCCATCCGGCTTGATGAGAATGAGTGTACGTTCAGTCATAGGGCACATAGTACAGGTAAGCCGTGGCCGCGTCCGCGCGGAGGGGCATTAAGTGAGACGTTGCACGATTTCCTCGGCACGCTCATGGCTGGTCCCCCGAAACCACATCTGCACTTGGCGCACAGCAGTACCGTACTGACCATTTCCAAGAAGGCCCTGCAGCTCTTCTTTCTGCCACTTTTCGAGATCCTCAAATTCCACGGGACGCTGCTCGTTGTGGCTCTTGAGCATGCCCACCACGAGGAAGATGAACGCAGGAACAAGCAGCGCAAGCGGCAGCGCATAGCCGCCGTCAAATAGCTTGGCTAGGAGGGCGGCAAGGCAGAGCAGTGCGGAGAGGCCGAAGAGAAGGTAGCGCATGGTCGCTAGTCTAGCGCGTCGAGCGTGGATGTCAGCCACATGCGTGAGCTCATAAGCAGGCGCTTTGCCGCAGCAGTATGCGGGGCCCACAGCTCGAAAGCGTGGACGCCGCCTTCGACGACCTCGCACTGCGTGGGCACACCAGCCAGCTCTAGTCGCTGAGCGTAGTTGAGGATTTCGGCGTAGAAGAGTTCGCTGCCGCCAGCGTAGAGCCAGGCTGGGGGCAAACCTGCAAGGTCAACACGCCGGCCGGGTACAGCATACGGCGCGTCTGGGTTCTCGCGAACGTAATAGCGCCAAGCTCGTGCATTGGAGTCCGCGTCCCAGATGACGTTGCGTTCCTCGGAGGCCGCGCGGTCATCGAGCATCGGGCAAAACAGCCACTGCCCTGCCGGTTGAATTCCGCCTTCGTCATGAAGCCGCTGGCACAGGGCCGCAGCCAGCCCGCCACCAGCGCTTTGGCCACCGATGACGATGTGTTCAGGCCTCACCCCCAACTCTTCGGCGTGGGTAAGAAGCCAGTGGTGGGCCGAGTGGACGTCGTCAAGCGCTGCCGGGTACGGGTGTTCCGGGGCAAAGCGGTAGTGGGGAGCCACGATCGTCACGCCCACCTCGGCGGCGGTTTCCTTGAGGTGCTTGACGTCCTGGCGGGGATGGCCCATGAGCAGGCCGCCGCCGTGAATCCAGAGCACTGCGGCGCGGGGATTCTCCGGCGCATAAATGGTGGCGTGGATGTCCCGGTTCTTCACGCGCCGGGTGCGCACGCCGTGAATGTAGGGCGCGGGCCACAGCGCCGGGACGATACGGCCCGCACGGCGGATGAGTGGGTTAGTTGGATCGAAGAGCGACATGACTGCCGCACCTGCGCGCAACTCCGGCCGAATGTACACGCGCGCCTACTTCTCGTTGAGGTGTTGCGTGGTGAGGTAGCCGCGTTCCATGCGGGCCACGATAACCGAGCGCATATACGCCGCCAAGGCCCAGAGCAGGGCAAAAATGATGAAGATAGTCGCGACAGACCAGTGGATCATAAAGCCCAGCACAATGCCGATGATGTGGAGGACAATCTGTACGCCCACAATCCACGGCTTATTCATGAATGGAAAGGAGGCCAGCAGGAGGACCATAAACCCGATGACTACGCCGTAGTTGAACGGGGTCCACAGGGTGCCATCGTAAAGCTTGTAAAGCATGGGCAGTGCCAGGACGAGAGTAAGCAGCTCCAGGGTGAGGGAGCTGGCTACGACCATGCCGCCGAACTGCTTGAGCGGGTCCTTAGTGGGGGCTTGGCCGAGGCCTAGCGGGCCAATTTCGTCCTCGGGGATGGGCTTGCGGGAACTCATGCGGGCTCCTTTCCAAAGAGGGCGCGGGCATCGCCTGCAGTGACGACCGAGCCGGTAATGATGATGCCGGAGCCGGACTGGACGTCGGCGTCTTCTGCCAGCTCAACGGCCTGAGCATAGGCGCCGGGCAGGTCGGGTTCAACAAAGACGCGTTCCTCACCGAAGATATCGCGGGCTAGTTCGGCCAGCTCATAGGCATCGCGGGCACGCGGGGAGGTGTTCTGAGTGATGACGACTTCCGTGAGCACGGATTCTAAGGCCGTAAGGATGCCGGTGGCGTCCTTGTCGGTGAAGATGGACACCACGCCGATAAGGCGCGCGAAGTCGAAGTCACGGTCGAGCGCTGCGGCCAGGGCCTTAGCGCCATGCGGGTTGTGGCAGGCATCTAAGAAGGTTGTGGGGCTGGTGCGCACGCGCTCTAAGCGGCCGGGCGAAATGGCCTTGGCAAAACCGGTACGCACGGAGGCAATGTCGATGGGGTTGCCTGACGACGCCCCAAAGAACGCCTCCACCGCCGCCAACGCCACGGCCGCGTTCTTGGCTTGGTGCTCGCCGTGCAGGGGCAGGAAGATGTCTTCGTAGAGACCGCCCAACCCCTGGATCGTGAGCTGCTGGCCGCCCACGGCGATACGGGATTCCAGCGCGGCGAACTCCGAACCGGCGCGGGCGACACCAGCGCCGACGTCCACCGTGCGCTGCAGGATAACCCGCATGGCTTCTGGGTCTTGTTCGGCGATGATAGCGATGTTCTCCCCCGGCGTGAGCACGTCGTCGGCATCGTGCTCACGGGCCTTGATAATTCCGGCCTTCTCGCTGGCGATTTCCGTAATGGTGTCACCGAGGTAGTCCGTGTGGTCCATGCCTACGGGCATGACCACGGCAACTTCGGCGTTGACCACGTTGGTGGCATCCCACGTGCCGCCGAGGCCAACCTCGACCACGGCGACGTCGATAGGCGCATCAGCGAAGGCCGCATATGAGATGCCCACGAGCACCTCAAAGGTGGACATGGGGATCTCCGAGCGGGAATCCACCATTTCTACGTAGGGCTTGATTTCGCGCCAGATGCGCACGAAGTCGCGCGGGTGGATGGGGTGGCCGTCGATGCCGATGCGCTCGGTGACCAGCTGCAGGTGCGGGCTGGTGACTAGGCCAACGCGGCGGTGGAAGGCCCGCAGCAGCGAATCGATCATGCGCGCGGTCGAGGACTTGCCGTTGGTGCCGGCAACCTGGATGACGTGGAAAGAACGCTCCGGGTGGCCCAGGAGATCCATGAGCACCTCGATGCGCTCCAGGCTCGGCTCAATAATGGTCTCCGGTGCACGCGCGTTGAGCTCCGCGGTGACCTGGGCCAGCTCGGCGAGTTCTTCTGGGGTAGCCTGCTCGGGCGCGGCCTCCTCGTAGTCCTCTTCTCCGCCGAGGTTGAGGGTCAGGCCGGAGTCGGTGATTTCGACCGGCCCGCCATCGGTGCCCTCCGCGAGGGCATCAACGATTTCATACTCCTCGCGGCCTTTCTCCTCCGCCACTACTTGAGTCCCTCCAGACGTGCGGTAATGCGAGCAACCTCTTCCTGGGCCACCTGCTGGCGGGTGCGGATCTTCTCCACCACGGCTTCCGGGGCCTTGGACAGGAAGGCCTCATTACCCAGCTTCTTGCCGGTCTGATCCAGTTCCTTCTGCGCCTTGGCCAAGTCCTTCTCCAGGCGCTTGCGCTCGGCTTCCACGTCCACGGCACCGGACGTATCCAGGGTGACCTCCACGGTGGCCTGGGACAGGCGCACCTCGATGGAGGCGGATGCAGTAAAGTCCTCGCCCGGCTCAGTGGTGTTGGCCAGGTTGCGGATGAGGCCCTCCTGGTTCTGCAGGTCAGCCGCTGCGAAGTCGAGGCGACCCGGAACCTTCTGGGAGGGCTTCACACCCTGGTCGGAGCGGAAGCGACGCAGCTCGGTGATGAGCTTGTCGGCATCCTCGATGCGGCGGGCAGCCACCTCGTCCTTCTCCGCGCCACCGTTGGTGTGCTCCTGGGTAGGCCACTGCGCGGTGACGATGGTCTCCCCGCCGGTGAGTGCCTTCCACAGGACTTCAGTGACGAAAGGCATGGTCGGATGCAGAAGGCGCAGGACCAGGTCGAGCACGCGACCCAGGACGATTTGGGTACTGCGTCCCGTTGCCTGCTCCTCAGCGGTCGCTGCATCAAAGTCGCGCGGGATCT
This sequence comes from Corynebacterium sp. MSK218, assembly GCF_030232655.1. Lineage (NCBI taxonomy): Bacteria > Bacillati > Actinomycetota > Actinomycetes > Mycobacteriales > Corynebacteriaceae > Corynebacterium > Corynebacterium sp. MSK218. Next base: position 117,596 of record NZ_JASPGN010000002.1, on the reverse strand, counting down.
GTGTCTTGGCAATCTCCAAGTACCAGTCACACAGCTCATCCCACACGTAGTGGTAGAGCAACTCGTTGGCCTTTGCGAACTGGTAATCATCGAGATAGGCGTCCACCTTGACGCGGACTTCTTCGGCGCGGTCGAGGATCCAGCGGTCGGCGTCGGAAAGCTCCTCGCGTGCCGGAAGCTCCGCCACACCCGCGCCGTTCATGAGCGCGAACTTGGTGGCGTTGAAGAGCTTGGTGGCGAAGTTGCGGCCGGCGGCAGCGGCGTCGACTGCCAGCGGCAGGTCCACGCCCGGGTTGGCGCCGCGGGCCAGGGTAAAGCGCAAGGCATCCGCACCATAATCGCGGACCCAATCCATCGGGTCAATGCCGTTGCCAAGGGACTTCGACATCTTGCGGCCCTGCTCATCGCGCACCAGACCGTGGAGGTAAATGTCCTTAAACGGCACCTGTGGGCGGCCATCCTTGCCTTCACCAAGCAGCTCCGGGGTGTGGGCGCCGGCAAAGGTGCCGAACATCATCATGCGGGCTACCCAGAAGAAGAGGATGTCATAAGCGGTGACCAGCACGTTCGTGGGGAAGAACTTTTCTAGGTCGGCGGTCTTCTCCGGCCATCCCATGGTGGAGAAAGGCCACAGCGCAGAGGAGAACCAGGTGTCCAACACGTCCGGATCCTGCTCGTAGCCTTCCGGCGCTTCCTCATCGGGGCCGAGGCAGATGATGTCGCGTTCCACTTCGCCGGCCTCGTTGGTCTTTTCGGGCCCATACCAAATGGGGATACGGTGGCCCCACCACAGCTGGCGGGAGATGCACCAATCGTGCATGTCATCGACCCACTCGAAGTAGCGAGGTTCCAACGCCTTCGGGTGAATAGTGGTATCACCTTCGCGGACGGCGTCACCGGACATCTTCGCCATCTTCTCCACGGCCACAAACCACTGCAGGCTCAGGCGCGGCTCAATCGGCTCACCAGAGCGCTCCGAGTGGCCCACGGAGTGGACATAGGGGCGGATCTCCTTGACAATGCGGCCCTGCTCGCGCAGCGCCTCGCGGATTTCCACGCGGGCTTCTTCGCGGGTAAGCCCATCGAACTGCGTTCCGGTGTTGGCGATGTGTCCGGTGGTGTCCATGATGGTGGGCATGTCCAGGTCATGGCGCTGGCCCATGGCGTAGTCATTCGGGTCGTGCGCCGGGGTGATCTTCACCGCACCGGTACCGAATTCCATGTCCACGTAATCATCGGCGATGATCTTCAGGCTCAGATCATCGCGGAAGGGGTGCGGCAGCTCCTGGCCCACCAGGTGGGCGTAGCGCTCGTCGTCGGGGTGGACGGCAATGGCGACGTCACCCAGCATCGTCTCCACACGGGTGGTCGCGACAATGAGGTGCGGTTCATCGTCGTTAAGCGAGCCATAGCGAATGGACACGAGCTCGCCCTCGACGTCCTTGTACACGACCTCAATATCGGACACGGCGGTCTCGAGCACTGGGGACCAGTTGACCAGGCGGTTGGCCTGGTAGATCATGCCCTCGTCGTAGAGGGTCTTAAAGATGGTCTGCACGGCGCGGGACAGGCCCTCATCCAGCGTGAAGCGCTCGCGGGACCAGTCCACCGAGTCACCGATGGCGCGCATCTGGTTCTGGATGGTGCCGCCGAACTCTTCCTTCCATTCCCAGACTTTGTTGATGAAGTCTTCGCGCTCATAGTCCCAGCGCTTCTTGCCTTCCTGCTCACGCAGGCGGGCTTCCACCTTGGTCTGGGTAGCGATACCGGCGTGGTCAGCGCCCGGCAGCCACAGGGTGGCATAGCCCTGCATACGCTTACGGCGAATGATGGAGTCGATCAGAGTGTGGTCCAGGGCGTGGCCCATGTGCAGCTGGCCGGTGACGTTCGGCGGCGGCAGCACGATGGAATAAGGCTCCGCCTCCGAGGAAGCATCCGGGGTGAAATAACCGGCGCTTACCCAGCCTTCGTAGAGGTCTTTCTCTACTGCCTGCGGCTCCCAGGACTTGGGAAGCTGGTCCGCGCGGTTGGTGCCAACGAGTTGCTCTTTATTCTGATCAGTCACCTGGTCAACTCTACCCTGTGCGTCAACTGGCACCTGACCCCTGGCTAGAGTAAGGGCATGTCTCACACCCCTGGCCACCGCGCCCGTCTTCGAACCCGCCATTTTGCCCGCGCCAAGCAGGAATCTTCGGCTTTTGCCTGCATGACCAGTTATGACTGCATGACCGCAGAGATTTTCGATGAAGCAGGCATAGACCTCCTGCTCGTGGGCGATTCCCTGGCCAATGTGGTGCTGGGCCGCGAGACCACGTTGTCTCTCACCCTCGATGAAATCATTCCGTTGGCCCGCGCGGTGGTCACGGCCACCTCTCGCGCCTTCGTGGTGGTTGACCTGCCTTTCGGCACGTATGAAGCCGGTCCTGCCCAGGCGCTGGAGTCTGCCGTGCGCGTCATGAAGGAGACCGGCGCGCAGGCCGTGAAGTTGGAGGGCGGCGCCGAGCGGGCCCCGATTGTTGCCGCGCTTGTCGACGCCGGAATTCCCGTCTGCGCCCACATCGGTTTCACGCCCCAGCAGGTCCATGCCTTGGGCGGCTTCGTGGTCCAGGGCCGCGGCGCTGGTGCGGAGAAGCTGCACGAGGATGCCCGCGCGCTTGCCGACGCCGGCGCCTTCGCCGTGGTTCTCGAAATGGTCCCTGCTGCTCTTGCCGAGCAGGTAACCGCGGATCTGCCTATCCCCACCATTGGTATTGGTGCCGGCGCGCAGACCGACGGACAGATCCTGGTGTGGACCGATGCCTTCGGTTTAGGTGGGCCCAAGGCACCGCGCTTTGTCCGCCGCTACGCGGATCTGCGCGGCGCGCTGTTGAAAGGAGCGAAGGAGTACGTAGCCGATGTGAGCGAACGCTCCTTCCCCAACGCCGAGGAATCCTTCGAGGACTAGGGTTTGATTCATGAAGATTCTTCGTACCAAAGCTGAGCTGCGGGATTTCCGCGCATCTCTTAGCGGATCTGTCGGTTTCGTGCCCACGATGGGCGCGCTTCACGACGGCCACGGTTCCCTCGTGCGCCGCGCCCGCGGGGAGAACGACCACGTCATCTGCTCGGTCTTTGTGAACCCGCTGCAGTTCACTGACTTAGGTGACTGCGAGGATTACCGCGCCTACCCGCGCGACCTTGACGCCGATGCCGGGCTGCTGGATTCGCTCGGAGTCGATGCCGTCTTCGCTCCCAGTGTGGAGGAGATGTACCCCGGAGGCACTCCCCGGGTATGGGTTCGCACGGGTGAGATGGGCTCGGTCTTGGAAGGTGCTTCGCGCCCCGGCCACTTCGATGGCGTGGCCACGGTGGTCACCAAGCTCTTTAACCTCGTGGGCCCCGACCGCGCCTACTTTGGCCAGAAAGACGCCCAGCAGGTGGCCATCCTGCGCCGCATGGTGAGTGACCTCGACCTGCCGGTGGACATCATCAGCGCGCCCATCGTCCGTGCAGTAGATGGTGTGGCCGAGTCCAGTCGCAATGCTCGCTTGAGCCCTGCCGAGCGCGAGCAGGCCGTAGCCCTATCCCGGGCACTCTTTGCGCTGGACGCCGGTGCCTCGCTCAACGACGCCCAGGCCCAACTCGCCTCCTCCCCCGGCGTCACGGTGGATTACCTCACCGTGGTGGACCACGCCACGCTCGAACCCGTTGACGCACAACACCGGCCCGCTCTAGCGCTGGTGGCAGCGCAGGTGGGGCCGGTGCGGCTCATCGATAACGCGGTGCTTAAGGCTTAGCCCTTCAGCAGGTGGGCAACAGCCTCGCGCTCCTCACGCAGCTCCTGTACGGAGGCCTCGATGCGCTCCTTCTGGAAATCATTGAGCTCGAGGCCCTGAACGATTTCCCACTTGCCGTCGCGGGAGATGGTGGGGAAACCGGCGACGAGACCCTCGTCCACTCCGTAGGAGCCATCCGAGACAATGGCGGCGGTGCGCCAATCCTCGGTGCCATGGATCCAATCGTGCATGTGGTCCACGGCGGCAGACGCCGCCGAGGCTGCCGAGGACTTACCGCGCACAGCGATGATTTCCGCGCCGCGCTTGGCCACCTTAGGAATCATTTCTTCCTTGTACCAATCCTCATCCACTTCGGCGTTAGAGAAGGTCAGGTCTGGGAACTGGGAGGCGGAGTGGTTGCCCCACACGGCTACCTTGGTCAACTCACCAGTGGGCACTCCTGTCTTCAGGGAAACCTGGCTCAGAGTGCGGTTGTGGTCGAGCCGCATGAGCGCGGTGAACTGGCTCGGGTCCAAATCCGGGGCGCTCTGGGAGGCAATGTAAGCGTTGGTGTTGGCCGGGTTGCCCACGACGAGAACACGGACGTCGCGTGCGGCGACGTCATTAAGCGCCTTGCCCTGCACGGTGAAAATAGCACCGTTGGCCTCGAGCAGATCGGCACGCTCCATGCCTTTCGTGCGCGGACGGGAACCCACAAGGAACGCTGCCTTGGTGTCCTTGAAGGCCACGTTCGGGTCATCGGTGACGGTGATGCCGCGCAGAAGCGGGAAAGCGGAGTCATTGAGCTCCATGGCCACGCCTTCAGCGGCGCCAATGGCCTGCGGAATCTCCAGCAGGGCCAGCTCCACTGGGGTGTCCTTGCCATAGACATCACCGGCAGCGATGCGCCACAGCAGCGAGTAGGCGATGTTGCCGGCAGCGCCGGTCACAGTGATCTTGACGGGTTGAGATACGGTCATGTGTGACATCCTTTCGACTCGGTACTCGCCTTCCCAGCCTAGTCCCGTTTCTTTCCCCCATGGGGTGCAATTTCACCCCCGAAATACCCAAGATTGGTGTACTTGAACTCCGTCTCTACAGTTTTTCGGCATAGTAGTAAGAAGCGGAAACAACCAGCCACCATTTCAACGCGTACAAGGACGGAACATTCATGAACACTGAGACCACATCGGTCAACGCCGGCTCTGTTGAGCACGTGATCGATGTTGCGATCGCGGAGTTCTCTGACCATGGCTATGCCGAGACCAAGCTCGACACTGTGTCGAAGCTTTCTGGCATGTCCAAGCGCATGATTCACTACCACTTCGGGGACAAGAAAGGTCTGTACCAGCAGGCCTTGGCCACCGCCGCCAAGCGCCTGAACCCGCCGGAGGGCAGCCTCGCCGTTGACTCGGCCGTGCCTGTGGAAGGCGTGCGCACCCTCGTTGACTGGATGTTCCGCCAACACGTGGAGCACCCGGAGGCCATCAAGATGATGACGATGGAATCCTCCCACAGTGTGCTGGAGTCCTCGCAGGCGATTATCGACGTCTCCCAGATCTCCCTCCACCTCGACAGACTCCTCATGCTGGGCCAAGATTCCGGTGCTTTCCGCCCGGGCATTTCCGCCAATGACATTTTCACGCTGATTTCGGCGCTGACGATGTACCGCGTGACGAATCACGCGATGATGAGCAATCTGCTCGACATCGACATGCATACCCACAACAACACGGAGGGTCTACACCGCATGGCCGTCGATGCCGTGCTGGCCTTCCTTACGGCGAATATCCCCGATATCGGTTTCGAGTCCTACCTCTCCCAGAATGAGACCGAACTTGAGGCCGAATCAGCACCCTTGGACGTCTACTCCACCGAGGACGAGGGCGAGACGTCCACGAACCTCTACGAGTAGCCCGCCCTCCTTACGGCGCCATCGCCGCCCCTCGATTCCCCGCCCTACCCGCACAGTATTCGCCTGGGTCTCCTTTCCGACTCCGCGCGAACTCCCTTATCCCCCGGCACCGCGCGAGCAAAGGGACCAAAGTACAGGAACCATCTGCGCGCTGGACTCAATAAAAGCCCAGCTCATGATCACGCGCCACTGCTAAAAGGTCCCACTCATCTGGTTCCTTTGCTCCTGCAACGGCCTCACGCCGTTGCGGTAGCCCGCCCTGCGATAGATGGAACCGACTACGCGGATTCCTTCGCTTCGTCTGAATAGACGAACTCCGGCTCACCTTCGCCCTTCACGCAGGCTTCGGTGATGTGGACGCTGGCAATGTCCTCACGGTCCGGCAGGTCATACATCACCGGCACGAGCAGCTCCTCCATGATGGCGCGCAGGCCACGAGCACCAGTCTTGCGCTCCAGTGCCAGCTCGGCGATGGCATCCAGCGCTTCATCCTCGAAGTGCAGCTCCGCGCCGTCCATGCTGAACAGGCGCTGATACTGCTTGACCAAGGAATTCTTCGGCTCCACGAGGACCTTGACTAGGGACTCACGGTCCAAGTTATCCACCGTGGCTACAACCGGAAGACGGCCAATGAATTCCGGAATAAGACCGAACTTCACCAAATCCTCGGGGCGTACCTGGGAGAAGAAGTCCACGGACTCTTTTTCATCCTTGGTTTCCAGCTTGGCGCCGAAACCAACGCCCTTCTTGCCCACGCGCTCCGAAATCACCTTGTCCAAACCAGCAAAGGCGCCAGCAACAATGAACAAGATGTTGGAGGTATCCAGCTGGATGAACTCCTGGTTCGGATGCTTGCGCCCGCCCTGCGGTGGGATGGCGGCGACGGTACCTTCAAGAATCTTGAGCAGCGCCTGCTGCACACCTTCACCGGAGACGTCACGAGTGATTGACGGGTTCTCCGACTTGCGGGAAATCTTGTCTACCTCATCAACGTAGATGATGCCGTGCTGCGCGCGTTCAACATCGAAATCGGCTGCCTGGAGAAGCTTAAGCAAGATATTCTCCACATCCTCGCCCACGTAGCCGGCCTCGGTAAGACTGGTGGCATCGGCGATGGCGAAGGGGACGTCGAGAAGCCGGGCTAGGGTCTGCGCCAGGTAGGTCTTACCGGAGCCAGTGGGGCCCAACATGAGGATATTGGACTTGGCAATCTCCACTTCCTCTTCCTGCGCCTTCTTGCGGCGGCTCTCCAAGCCCGCGGCTTCTTCTGCCTTGATACGCTTGTAGTGGTTGTACACTGCCACCGACAGCACGCGCTTGGCTTGGTCTTGACCGATGACGTATTTGTCCAGGAAGGCCGAAATCTCCGAGGGACGCGGCAGGCGCATCTCCTTCTCTTCATCCGCCTCGGCCTGAGCTGCGCCGAGCTCCTCCTCAATGATCTCGTTGCAGAGCTCGATGCATTCGTCACAAATGTAGACGCCGCCGCCGGCGATAAGCTTCTTTACCTGCTTTTGGCTCTTTCCACAGAAGGAGCACTTGAGCAGGTCAGCGCTTTCTTGCATACGTGCCATGAACGCCTTTCAACTCTTTTCTCTGAGGGTGTTAGTGGGGCGATTCTACCGCAGCCCCCGCGGTCTTCGTTCCACTCTAGTAAACCACTCGGATATGAGCGTCATTCCCAACTGAGTGGCGCGCCATTGAATTTAAAACAGTCTTTAATGAACATTGACAGAGCTGCTTGCTCGTTTACTTCTACTGTCCGCCTCTTCACCGACATCGACGTCAGCAATGCCCTCCACACCACCGGCGCTAGCCGCCTAGGCTGAAGCTCGGACGCATCCACCCCAACCGTTCAGGAGCAACGCCAGGTTCGACCTTCAAGACCAGGCCGCGACCGATCTCGACGCAGATGCCGTGCTTGTCGACGTCACCTCGCGCGACTCCGTGCGAAACCTCTCCTGGGACGTCGACAAGCGCTATGGCCGCATTGTCATCCTGCCGCTTTATGAGGGCTAAGCCGCTTTACGATGAAGCAAGCCCCGCCCCGGAACACATCCGGAGGCGGGGCATCGTGCCTACACGCAGCTTACCTAGGCGTTGAGCTTGCGGTAATCAAAGACGGTATCGATGAGACCGTACTCCACTGCCTCCTGAGCGGTGAGAATCTTGTCACGGTCCGTGTCGATGCGAATCTGCTCAGCGGTGCGGCCGGTGTGCTCGGCCAGGGTCTCTTCCATGAGGCGGCGCATACGCTCAATCTCGTTGGCCTCAATCTCAAGATCAGAGACTTGGCCCTGGGTGCCCTGCGTACGCGGCTGGTGAATCAGCACGCGGGAGTTCGGCAGAGCGGCACGCTTGCCCGGAGCACCGGCGGCCAGCAGCACGGCGGCAGCAGAAGCAGCCTGGCCCAGGCACACGGTCTGTACATCCGGGCGGACGTAGCGCATGGTGTCGTATATGGCCATCAGCGCGGTAAAGGAACCGCCCGGGGAGTTGATGTACATCGTAATATCGCGGTCCGGATCCTGAGATTCCAGGACCAGCAGCTGCGCCATGATGTCGTTGGCGGAGGTGTCATCGACCTGAGTGCCCAGGAAGATGATGCGCTCCTCGAACAGCTTGGAATACGGGTTAGTGGTCTTGGATCCCTGTGCGTTCTGCTCAATGAACTCCGGCAGAACGTAGCGGGAAGAAGGCATCTGAAGGTTAGACATAGTAATGAGGCTCCTTGTTCCCTAGTTGGTGATAGGACCGTTGACGGACTCGATGACTTGGTCGACGATGCCGTATTCCTTGGCCTGCTGGGCGGTGAACCAGCGGTCGCGGTCCGAATCCTTGGTGATTTGCTCGAAGGTCTGGCCGGTGTGCTCAGCAATGAGCTCAGCCATCTCACGCTTGGTCTGCGCGAACTGCTCGGCCTGGATGGCGATGTCTGCAGCGGTACCACCGACACCAGCGGAAGGCTGGTGCATCATGATGCGCGCGTGCGGCAGAGCGTAGCGCTTGCCCTTGGTGCCGCCGGAGAGCAGGAACTGGCCCATGGAGGCAGCCAGGCCCATGCCGTACGTGGCAATATCGCACGGCGAGTACTTCATCGTGTCGTAAATGGCCATGCCCGCGGTGACAGAGCCACCCGGAGAGTTGATGTAAAGCGAAATGTCGCGAGTGGGGTCCTCGGCAGACAGCAGGAGGATCTGGGCGCAGAGCTTGTTCGCAATCTCATCATCGACCTGGGTTCCCAGGAAGATAATGCGCTCGCGCAACAGGCGCTCATACACGCTATCGCTCAGATTCATACCCGTAGACGACGAGTTCATTGAAATCTTCTCAGACATTAGTGGTTCTCCTTCAAGTGAAGAATGCTTTAACTGGCCCCACCTTACCGGCATTCCTCTCAAACTTGGCCTCTGTTCGCTATGAGCGTTGGGGCGCAGCGCCAAAGGCGCATACGGAAGCTGGGTTAACATTTACTCATGTCTGTTTCCGAGCTGTCCACCAGTACCCAGAACTATTTGAAAGCTATCTGGGGGCTAAAGGAATGGTCATCCGAGCCCGTTACCGCCACACTTATTGCGGCACAGCTGGGACTCAAGCTCTCCTCGGTTTCCGATGCAGTGCGCAAAATGTCGAAGCAAGGACTCGTGTCACACACGCCCTATGGCTCTGTGGAGTTAACCGAACTTGGCAGGCAGTACGCATTGGTCATGGTGCGCCGCCACCGATTGCTTGAGTCTTTTTTGGTTCAAGCATTGGACTACACGTGGGACGAAGTCCATAATGAAGCCGAAAATCTCGAACACGCGGTGTCCGACATGCTCATAGAACGTGTGGATAAGTTCCTTGATTACCCCACTAGGGATCCACACGGCGATCCTATCCCTACGGTTGACGGACAGATCACAATCCCCAGTGCGCATCGCCTCACCGACAGCGGTGCACAATCGCAGGTGACCGTGGAACGCATTTCTGATTCCGACCCACAACTGCTGAAGTTCCTTGAAGAGCGCGGCATTGTCACTGGGGCTGTTCTTAGCACGCGCGAGGGAGCGCCCTTTTCAGATTCTCTCGAAATACAGGTGGCCGGCAGCACTCAGTGGGTAGTACTTGGACGCCCAGCTACCGACGCAGTGTTTGTAGCACACAACAACCTTTAGACCTTCCCCTTTGCATTAATCCTGCTCTCACCTGCCCTTTTCAAAACTACGTTAGTCCGTAGTTGCAACTACGGCATTGCGTAGTTAGTCTTTTCGAATATCACCTATCCCACTTATGGCTAAGGCCAGGATGAGCAGGATTGCCATGTCAGACTCACCAGATTTGGTGTACTTTTCCAGCGTTTCAGAAAACACGAAAAGATTCGTCGAACGCTTAGATAGACCCGCGGTGCGCATTCCACTGCGCCCCAAGAAAACCGGGATGATCCAGGTATCACACCCGTACGTACTCATCGTTCCCACCTACGGCGGCGGCTCGCTCAAACGCGCAGTCCCCAAACAGGTCATCGACTTCCTCAATGACCCAATCAACCGCTCCTTTATCCGGGGCGTTATTACCTCAGGGAATACCAACTTCGGAAGTGCTTACTGCGTCGCCGGACGCATCATTTCCGCCAAGTGCCACGTACCGGAGCTGTATCACTTCGAGCTTCTCGGCACCCAGAGAGACATTGCCGCCGTAAAGCAAGGCCTTCAAAAGTTTTGGGAGCAGCAAAAGCAGCTAACGATGACACCCCATTAATCCCCCACAAGATGAAGAACACATCCGCATCACACAGATTGGAAAACACAATGTGGCCTCTCGATGCCACCCCCACACAGACTAATGGCGCTACGCCCCGCACCGCTTCAGCAGACAATGCCGGCGGTGTCGGCAAGCGCAAGAGCTACCACGCACTCAACGCGCAGCTGAACTTGTTCGACGCTTCTGGAAAAATCCAGTTTGACAAGGACATTCAGGCAGCACAAGACTATGTCACGCACCATGTCGCTCCCCGCATGCATCAGTTCGATTCCACCAAGCAACGCTTGGAATGGTTGGTTGATAACGAGTACTACGAGCGGGATTTCCTTGAGCTTTATGATGACGCCTTTCTGTGCGCCATGTACGACAGAGCTCATCGAGCTAAGCACCAGTTCCGCACCTTCCTCGGCGCATTTAAGTTCTTCACTTCTTATGCACTGAAAACCTTTGATGGCTCCCGATTCCTAGAAGGCTACGAAGAACGCGTCGCCACCACAGCTTTATACCTTGCACAGGGCGACGAAGAGCTCGCAGAAAAGCTGGTGGATGACATCATGACCGGACGATTCCAGCCCGCCACCCCTACTTTTCTCAACGCAGGTAAAGCCCAGCGCGGCGAAATGGTCTCCTGCTTCCTCCTGCGAATCGAAGACAATTTGGAGAGCATTGGCCGCAGCGTGAACTCTGCACTGCAACTATCAAAGCGCGGTGGTGGAGTGGCCTTGTTGCTGAGCAATCTGCGCGAATCCGGAGCCCCGATCAAAAAGATAGAGAACCAGGCTTCCGGCGTAGTCCCAGTCATGAAGATTCTCGAAGATAGCTTCAGCTATGCCAACCAATTGGGCGCCCGGCAGGGCGCTGGAGCCGTCTACCTGCATGCGCACCATCCAGATATTCTTCGCTTCCTGGATACCAAGCGGGAAAATGCCGATGAGAAAGTCCGCATCAAGACTCTTTCGCTGGGGGTTGTTATTCCAGATATAACCTTCCGGCTGGCCAAAGAGAACAAAGATATGCATCTTTTTAGCCCGTATGACATCACTCGCGAGTACGGCGTAGCCATGTCTGACATGTCCATCACCGAGTACTACGACGAGTTGGTTGCCAATCCGCGAATTTCTCACACGACCATTAAGGCCCGCGAGTTTTTCACCACGCTGGCTGAGCTTCAGTTTGAATCCGGATACCCCTACATCCTCTTTGAGGATACGGTCAACCGCGCTAATCCCCTCAAAGGACATATCAATATGTCCAACCTGTGTAGTGAAATCCTCCAGGTCAACACGCCATCGACCTACGGAGCTTCGGGTGACTACACCACCGTTGGCCAGGATATTTCCTGCAATCTAGGTTCGCTCAACATTGCGAAGGCTTTTGAATCACCGGACTTTGGGGAGACCGTCGAAACCGCAGTGCGTGCCCTCACGAAGGTTTCAGACCTGACGAACATCGAAGCTGTTCCTTCCATCGCTCACGGAAATGCTTCCATGCATGCCATTGGTCTGGGCCAAATGAATCTCCACGGCTTCCTTGCTTCACAGCGTATCCCTTATGGCTGCGCCGAGGCACTGGACTTTACAAATATTTATTTCCTCACGGTGACCTACCATGCGCTCCGCGCATCCCATGCACTCGCGGTTGAAAAAGGTCAACGATTCACAGGCTTCGAAGAATCCACCTATGCCACTGGCGCCTACTTTGACAAATACATCGACCAAGACTGGGCGCCAGCCACTGACCACGTAAAACAGCTCTTCCACGAAGCAGGCGTACAGATCCCCCAACGCGAGGATTGGCTACGGCTCAAGAATCAAGTGATGCAAGACGGCATCTACAACGCCTACTTGCAGGCAGTTCCACCCACTGGATCAATTTCCTACATCAATGACTCCACCGCGTCCATCCACCCGATTGCCTCCAAGATTGAAATACGCAAGGAAGGCCGCTTGGGGCGCGTGTACTACCCCGCACCGGAAATGACCAACGACAACCTGGAGTATTTCGATGACTCCTACGCCGTGGGATACGAAAAAATCATCGACACCTACGCCATGGCCACCCAACACGTGGACCAAGGGCTTTCCCTGACCTTGTTCTTCACCGCTGATACCACCACGCGGGACATCAACAAGGCACAGATCTATGCCTGGAAAGCCGGAATCAAGACCCTCTACTACATCCGTTTACGCCAATCCGCGCTCCAAGGAACCGAGGTCGAAGGCTGCGTCTCCTGTGCTTTGTAGGAGCACGGTCCCCCCCTTGTCCACAACCATTCACTCAGAAAGAAAGAAGCTATGTCTTCAACATCGAATAGTGCTGAACTAACCAGCATTTCAGTTACTCCGCCGAGCTACCGGCATGATCCTTCAGCCCGCATCCGCGCCATCAATTGGAACCGGGTGAGCGATGACAAGGATCTTGAAGTGTGGAACCGTCTAACCGCCAACTTTTGGTTGCCAGAGAAGGTCCCGCTTTCTAATGATCTCCCGGCGTGGCAGAAGATGACACCCGAGGAACGCAACCTCACCATGCGGGTGTTCACGGGACTCACCACCCTGGATACTGTCCAGGCCACCGTGGGTGAAATCTGTCAGATTCAAGATGCCCGCACCGAACACGAGGAGGCCGTGTATACCAACATCGCCTTCATGCAGTCAGTCCATGCCCGTTCATACTCTTCAGTGTTTTCTACCCTGAGCAGTACAAAGGAAATTGATGAAGCATACCGCTGGGCGGTGAATAACGACCTTCTCCAGGCACGCGCCAAGAAAGTGCTCGCGCACTATTTTGGGCCGGATCCACTCAAACGCAAGGTGTCATCGACGCTGCTTTCCTCGCTGCTTCTCTACGCGGGTTTCTATCTTCCCTTGCACTTTTCTGTCCACGCCACCCTGACAAATACGGCAGACATGATTCGCCTCATTCTGCGTGACAAGGCAGTGCACGGCTACTACTCGGGCTACAAGTATCAGCGCGGTCTGGAATCCACGACTCCGCTACGGCAGAAGGAGATGCGTGATTTCACCATTTCTTTGCTCGAAGAGCTTTATGCATTAGAGCTGGACTATTCCGGCGAGCTATATGAGCCTTTGGGACTCATGGATGATGTAGCCGTGTTCGTTCGCTATAACGCCAATAAGGCACTCATGAATTTGGGCTACCCGGATTATTTCCCGCCCGAAGAAACGGAAGTGAACCCAGAAATCCTCGCGGCCCTAGCCCCCGGAGCAGATGAGAACCATGACTTCTTCTCCGGATCTGGTTCCTCCTATGTCATTGGTACTGCTGAAGAAACGAGTGATGATGACTGGGATTTCTAAACCTTTTCCGCGACCGGACCAAGGAAGCTGGCTTGAGACCATCGCGCTGTTTGAAGCCATCCGCGAAGGAAACCAACCCGCAGCCATGCGGCTTTTGAATACATCCGCCGCACGAGAGGCCGTCCTCGGGGGGCTTCTAGGACTCATCGAACTGTACTTCCGCCATGAAGAAGGAGACAAAGTAGATGGCTTCCTCACCGCCGCCCACGCTGCCGGCCCACCACCGGCCTTTGGCTGCAAGCCTTTTCTCCCTTGACCACGTCTCCCTACACCCAACTAAGAAAGAAGGTTTACCATGACCACCCCACGTATCAGCGTTATCGTCGGCAGCCTGCGCCGAGAATCATTTGCACGCAAGATTGCACACGAGGTGCTCACGATGATCCCTGAAGACTACGAGGCAAACATCGTGGAAATCCGTGACTTGCCGCTCTATGACTTCGACTACGATGACCCCACCGTCACGGACAAGCCCACTCCGGCTGAGTACACCACCTTTCGAGAGTCCATCAAGAACTCGAGCGGGATCCTCTTCATTACGCCAGAAAACAACCGCACTATCCCCGCCTGCCTCAAAAACGCAGTGGACATCGGCTCTAAACCCAACTCAGATGTGGCGTGGAAGAACCTTCCCGCAGGTATCATTAGCCACTCTGTAGGCCGCATGGGCGGCTACAGTTCACAGAAGAACCTTCGCCTCGCCCTGTCCTACTTCGATATGCCGCTTCCGGGTCAGCCCGAAGTATTTCTGGGTCAATCCCCCACCCTTTTCGAAGAGTCCGGACATCTCAATGAACGCACCGCAGACTTTGTCAAGGATTACGTTATGCGCTTCCTGCAGCTAACCGACAAGGCCTTTAGAGCCACGAACGGCTAGCGGTATCCCCAGCCAACACCCATCACCGCCCTCTACGAAGTACTCAAAGACTCCTAGAGGGCGTTGACAATGACACAAACCCCGGATTCAGGCCCATCCTTGAGCTACCTGAATCCGGGGTTTCGCGCGCGCTCGCCACCACACATGTGGCAGCGGCACATTACAAGCGGGAGATTACTTCTCCTCGGAAGCCTCAGCCTCGTCCTCATCGATCTCACCGAAGTACTGGTCAACATCAACCTTGTTGCCAGCCTCATCGGTGACCTCGGCACGGCAGATAGCCATTGCCAGGGCCTTGCCACGGCGAACGTCAGAGAACAGGTTGCCCAGCTGGTTGCTGGACTGCAGCTGCTGGATGAACTGGTTCGGGTCCATGCCGTAGGACTGCGCGGTGAACAGGATGTGGTCAGTCAGCTCCTGCTGAGATACCTCCGGCTCCTCAACCTCAGCCAGTGCGTCGAGGAAGAGCTGGGTACGGACGGACTCCTCAGCGGACTTGCGAGCATCAGCATCAAACTCCTCGCGAGTGGTGCCCTGAGCCTCCAGCAGCTGAGCCAGTGCCTTCTCGTCGTGAGCCATCTGGCCCATGATCTGGTGCAGCTGAGCGTGAACCTGCTCGTCGACGATAGACTTCGGCAGCTCGAAGGAAACCTCGTCGAGAGCGGCCTTGAGGACCTCATCGCGAATGTTGGCGGCCTGCTCGGACTTCTTGGTTTCCTCGACGCGGGTCTTGGTGTCCTCGCGCAGCTCGTCCATGGTGTCGAACTCGGAAGCCATCTGTGCGAACTCGTCGTCGAGCTCCGGCAGCTTGCGCTCCTTGGTCTGCTGGACGTGGACCTTAACGGTAGCCTCTTCGCCCTCGTGCTCACCGGACTGGATGGTGGTGGTGAACTCGTTGTCCTCGTCGGTCTTCATGCCGCGCAGAGCGGTGTCGAGGCCCTTGATGAGGTTGTCATCACCAATGCGGTAGGTCATGCCCTCGTGGGAAGCCTCATCCAACTTGGTGCCGTCCACCTCAGTAGTGATGTCGATGACAGCGAAGTCACCGGTCTTCATCTTGCGCTTGGTGTCCTTGAGCTCGCCGAAGCGCTCAGCAAGGTTCTCGAGTGCCTTGTCGACGTCCTCATCGCCCACCTCGAGGGCCGGAACCTTGACAGAAATCTTGGAGAAGTCCGGAACCTCAAACTCCGGGCGCACGTCTACCTCAGCGGTGAACTCGACAAAGTCGTTGTCCTCCAGCTTGGCAATGTCAACCTCCGGCTGGCCAATAACCTTGAGGTCGTTTTCCTCAACGGCCTGCTCGTAGCGAGACGGCAACATGTCATTAACGACCTGCTCGAGGATAGGGCCGCGGCCGAAGCGGGCGTCGATAAGCTGGCGCGGAGCCTTGCCCTTACGGAAACCGGGGATGGAAACCTGCTGCGCGATCGCCGCGTAGGCCTGAGCGATTTCCTTGTCCAACTCAGCGAACGGAACGTTGACGGTGAGCTTGACGCGCGTATCGCTCAGCTTGTCTACGGTGGTCTTCACGAGAAACTCTCCTGATTGTGATCGTTTAAAAATGCAATTAAGGGGCCTGGATGAGTGTCCAGGCCCCCATACGTCGGGGCGACAGGATTTGAACCTGCGACCCCCTGCTCCCAAAGCAGGTGCGCTACCAAGCTGCGCCACGCCCCGTATGGAAAGCCTCTGCGCCGGGGGAAGTCCCGCACGCAGCTGCGCTTCATACTGGGGCTAGTGTACCGATATCCGCTTGACTATCCCAACACCGGCCCCAATTTGACGCCCTTTCTGCATGTCAGAGGCTCTTTCCCCGCTTAGAAGTCGAAGTCAAAGTCAAACATTCCACCATCGCCTCCGTCGCCGCCAAAGAGACCGTCGAAGAAGCCTCCTTCATCGCCTCCTCCAACATCACCGGCGCCCATATCTCCGCCGCCATCCATGTCACCGCCAACATCCGCCATGTCGCCTGCATCATGGCCACCCATGTCGCCACCCCAGTCGCCGCTTTCAGCCGCCGCGGCAGAGTAGCCGACGCCGGACATGCCCGCGAACATGGCGTTGAACATCATGGAGTAGCCCACCATCCACACTCCGGTGGTCAACGCATCAGCCCACCACGGGCGCGAGTACCAACCGGCCGGGACTGGGCGACCTGCTACGACACCACCCGGGTAGTAGTTCGGGGTTTGTGCCGATGCGCTTGGCGACGCCGTCAGCGTCTCCCCATTTGCCTCCACCGTGCGGGTCTCCGTGACCTTGCCGGCCTGGCGCTGGCCCTCCAGCGGCGGGAGTTCGGGACCCGGGTCCATGCCCATAATCTCGCGGGCGGCCGCCACGTAGTACAGACCCTCCAGCGCGGACTCACGCGCAAGGTGCGCCTGCTTGACTGTGCTGGCCTGGGAGATTGCGGAATTTGCAGCGGTGAAACGCTCGGATGCATCCGCCATGGCCTGCTGGGAGGCAGTATCGGTTCCGCTCAGGTTCATCACCTGACCGCCCAGACGCTCAGTCCAGCGGCGGGCATCCGCCAGGGCATCGTCGAAGCGTTCGGATTCTCGCAGCTCCTTTTGCTTCTTTCCGTTTAACGAAGACAAGAACCATACGCTGCCACCGACAGCGATAATGATGAGCAACAGAGCGGCCACGAGAACACCTCTCCTATCAGAGCCGTGAGTTTTACAGTGATTGCATTCTTACCCACCGTAACGTCTAAAGCCCTGCTCTAGTTCCCGTTTTCGCATCGGCGCCGGTGTGCGCTAAAGTAGACGCCACACCGATTCGCGCGCTCATCGCGACGAGTTTCGGGGTTGTGGGAATGTCGTATAGTGGCTAATACCTCAGCCTTCCAAGCTGAAGACGCGGGTTCGATTCCCGTCATTCCCTCCAAATTTTTCTGGCGGTCTCCTCCACAGGAGCCCGCCTTTTCTGCGTACAGTGGTGCCCATGACTACATCGAACGCTGTACCGACGATCACACTCAACGACGGCAACACCATCCCCCAGCTTGGCTACGGAGTCTTCAAGGTCGACCCTGAGAAGACCGAAGAGCTGGTCCTCGAGGCCCTCAAGGTGGGCTACCGCCACATCGACACCGCTGCCATCTACGGCAACGAGGAAGGCGTGGGCCGCGCGATTGCCAAGTCCGGCATCCCGCGCGAGGAGCTCTTCATCACCACCAAGCTATGGAATGACCGTCAGACCGACGCAGCCGCAGCACTCGACGAGTCATTGGAGAAGCTGGGCCTTGACTACGTTGACCTCTACCTCATTCACTGGCCCTGCCCGGAGAACGATACTTATGTCGAGGCATGGAAGCAGCTCATTGAGCTGAAGAAGGCAGGTAAGGCCAAGTCCATTGGTGTCTCCAACTTTGAGCTCGATCACTTGGAGAAGCTGGAAACCCATACCGAGGAAACGCCCGTGGTCAACCAGGTGGAGCTGCACCCCTACCTGCAGCGCTGGCGCGAGCTCGATGCCTTCCGCGCCCACAAGGTACAGATTGAGGCTTGGGGTCCACTAGGCCAGGGTAAGACGGACCTCTTCGAACAGCCGGAAATCACCGAGCCTGCCGACAAATACGGCGTTTCCCCCGCTCAGGTGATCATCCGCTGGCACCTACAAAATGGCGTCATCGTGTTCCCGAAGTCCGAAAACCCTGAGCGCATTGCGCAGAACTTCGATGTCTTCGGTTTCGAGCTGGAGGAGTCCGAGATGGCTGCGATTACTGATCTCGACCTCGGGGAAGAGGGCCGCGGCGGCACTCACCCCAAGGAGATGAACTACTAAGCCTCCGGAAGCTCCGGCGGAATGTTGGTGCGCTCGTACTCGGCAAGAATGTCGATACGGCGTTGGTGGCGCTCAGCACGGGACCACTCCTGATCCAGGAAAGCGTCCACGATAGCGAGCGCCTCCTCCTCGGAGTGCATACGACCACCGATGCCGATGAGCTGGGCGTTATTGTGCTCGCGAGCCAGGCGGGCAGTCTCCGGGGACCACGCCAAGGCGCAGCGCGCGCCCTTCACCTTGTTCGCGGCGATCTGCTCACCGTTTCCGGAACCGCCGAGCACGATGCCCAGCGAGCCCGGATCATTAACGGTCCGCAGCGCGGCCTCAATGCAAAATGCCGGGTAGTCATCCTCGGCGTCGTACTCATGGGCACCGCAATCAATGACGTCGTGGCCCTGCTTCTTCAGGTGTTCGGCGATGACGTTCTTCGTCTCGAACCCTGCATGGTCTGCTCCTAGATAAACGCGCATGCCCAACATCTTAGCGGTCAGCGAACACACCCGCCGACCCGTTTTAGCAATAACTCAAAATTGATATGGTGGGGCAGGTCTACTCCCCTAGGAAGGACCCAGCTACGCCTATGAACACTCGTGTTTGTGTCCTTTACGTCGGCGCAATCCTTGTCGGCGCAGGTTTATTCGCCGCCGGTTTCTTCACCGACAACGTCTTCATTCTGCCTCTTCTCTTGGCAGCAGTGATGACGCTGGCCCACCTCAGCGTGGGCCTGTGGTGGCTCCTGCATAAGCCACGCACCGCCGGCGGAATCACCGCCGGCGTCCTAGCGCTACTTGCGGGCGCCTCGTGGGGCACGTGGGTAGCCGCCGAGTGGGAGGAATATCAGGCGCAGAGCTATCTGCCCATCATTAACATCGCGGGACTTCCTGCTTTCGTGCTCACCCCCATCGTCCTCGTTTGCGTCATCGCGGCGGCAATGCGCAACCGCACGCGTTAGACCTGCGGGGCTTCCGTGCGGGAACGCTTGAGCTCGAAGAAGTAGGGGAACTGGGCGAGGCGCACGGAGGCGTCGAAAAGCTCGCCGGCATCCTCACCAGTAGGAACACGAGTAATCACTGGCCCGAAAAAGGCGGTATCGCCGAACTTCACCACAGGGGTGCCGACCTCATCGCCAACCTCGGAAATGCCGCGGTTGTGGAACTCGGTGAGCTTGTCATCCATCTCTTCGGTGTTGGCCACGGAGGCGAAGGTGGAGGGGAGGGAGACGTCGTCAAGCGCCTGCTTAATGATGTCGTCGTAAGCGCCGTAGCCCTTCTTGCCGCCCTGGCCCTCCGTGTGGATGCGGGTGCCCATCGCGGTGTAGAAGGCATCAACCTTCTCCGGGGCCTCAACGGCAATCTTGGCTGCCACGCGGGCAGGGCCCCAGTTGGCCTCCATCATCTTCATGTACTCCGGATCCAGGTCACGGCCCTTGTTGAGCACGGACAGGGACATCGGTTCGAAGGTCACCTCGATATCGCGGACCTTCTCCACCTCCTTGATCCAGCGCGAGGTCAGCCATGCAAAGGGGCAGGAGCAGTCGAACCAGAACGTTACGGATTGAGCCACGGTAAATCTCCTTTGATTGTGCGGTCTGTGGCATCCCACCCTAGGCGTGTGACTACGCTGGTGCAGAGACTTAATCACCGACGAAGAGGAGTAACCTACATGACCTCGATTAACCTCACCCGCGAGGAAGCCCAGCAGCGCTCGGGCATGGTGGAGGTAGAGCACTATGACGTCGCCCTCGACCTCACCGGGGAGGAGTTTTTCACGTCCACCACGGTGGTGAAGTTCCGGGTAAAGGAAGCCGGCTCAACCTTCATTGACTTGCGTGGGGATGAGCTTGTCGAGGTCCGCCTCAACGGTGCGCCGTTGCCTACCAATGCCTATGACCCGACTTACGGCATCCCGTTGTCGGGTTTGCAGGTGGCTTCTTATGAGCTGAAGGTTGTGGCGAAGATTCGTTACTCCCGCACGGGCGAGGGCCTGCACCGCTTCGTCGACCCCGTTGACGGCGAGGCTTACCTCTACACCCAGTTCGAGACTGCCGACGCCAAGCGCGTCTTCGCCTGCTTTGACCAGCCGGATTTGAAGGCTACGTACTCGCTGGCTTTTGAGGTCCCGGAGCACTGGACGGTGATTACGAACTCCCCCATCACGCGTTCAGGCAATACCGTGCGCGCGGCGGTGGATTATCCGCTGTCGACCTACCTGATTGCGCTGTGCGCGGGCCCGTATGTAGGCGTGACGGATACGTGGACCGGCACCTTGGCGGAGCGCCCGGAAGGCTCGCCTGCTAAGTCCGTTGAGGTGCCGCTGGGCATTTACTGCCGCCCGTCGCTTATGGATTCGCTCGACGCGGAGCGCATTTTTACTGAGACCAAGCAGGGCTTTGATTTCTACCACCGCAACTTCGGCTTTGCCTACCCCTTTGGCAAGTATGACCAGATTTTCGTACCGGAGTTCAACGCCGGTGCGATGGAGAACGCCGGCTGCGTGACCATCCGCGACGAGTACGTCTTTACGTCGCAGGCCTCGCACTACAAGTACGAGCGCCGTGCGGACACCATTCTCCACGAGCTGGCCCACATGTGGTTCGGCGATTTGGTGACCATGCAGTGGTGGGATGATTTGTGGCTCAACGAGTCTTTTGCTACCTGGTCAGCGGCGATTTCCCAGGCGGAGGAAACTCAGTACGAAACCGCGTGGGTAACCTTCGCCAACGTAGAGAAGGCCTGGGCCTACCAGCAGGACCAGCTGCCCACCACGCACCCGATTTCCACGGATGCCTCCGATATTGAGACCGTGGAGCAGAACTTTGACGGCATTACCTACGCCAAGGGTGCATCGGTGCTCAAGCAGCTGCAGGCCTATGTGGGCCGCGAAAACTTCTTCGCCGGCGTGCGCCGCCACTTCCAGGAACACCAGTGGTCGAATGCCACGTTCGGGGATCTGTTGCGCCACCTCGAGGAGGCCTCGGGGCGCGACCTGTCCTTCTGGGCGCAGCAGTGGCTCAAGACCACGGGCGTGAACACGCTGGGCGTGGCGTTGGAGACAGACGACTCCGGCACCATCACCCAGGCCCACCTCACCCAGCGCGGTGATACTCTGCGCACGCACCGCATCGCTGTCGGCGTCTATGCCTTGCAGGGTGAGAAGGTGGTGCGCACAGAGCGCATCGAGATGGATATCGACGGCGCCTCTACCGAAATTCCGGAGCTTGTGGGCCGCGCGCTTAGCGACGTCCCCTTCGTCCTTCCCAACGACGATGACCTGACCTACTGCCTCATCGATCTGGATGCGGGTTCCCTGCAGTTCCTGCTGGAGAATATCGAGAAGTTCGAAGATCCTATGGCCCGCACCCTGTGCTGGTCCACCGCGTGGGAGATGACCCGTGCAGGTACCATGCGTGCCCGCGATTTCGTCGCACTCGTCGCCCGCGGTGCGGAGGCCGAGACCGAGCTCGCCGTGCTCGAGCGCATTCTTACCCAGGCGGCAACTGCCCAGTCCACCTATGCCGACCCAGTGTGGGCGAAGGAGGACACGCAGCTTGCCGACGCCCTCCTGGCAGGCGCCCGCTCCGACGACGCCGAGCGCGCAATCGTCTTCACCCAGGCGCTGGCCGGCATCAAGCTTCACGACGCCTCCCGCGCCTTCTTCCAGGACCTCCTTGAGGCCTCCGCGGATGCGGGCCTGCGCTGGAAGGCGCTCACCGCGCTTATCGCCGATGGCTCGCTTGCCGACGTCACCGGCCCCGAGCACGCCGGCGCCGCCATGACGGCTGTAGCTGAGGAACTCGAGCGCGATAACACCGCGACGGGCTACCAGGCTTCGCTTAAGGCGCTGGCTGCGGTGAACACCGAGGACAACAAGCGCGCGGTATGGGACGAAATCGTCGCCGGTGAGTTGGGTAACCGCGACTTGGAGTCGAAGCTAGCGGGCCTGACTTTTGTCGGCTCAGACGAGCTCCTGCCGAGTGCTGAGTTCTTCGACGTGGCGGAAAAGATTTGGTCCGCGCAGTCCAATGAGATTGCCCTGACCACGGTGACCGGGTTGTTCCCGCGTTGGGATGTCAGCCAGGAGACCCTCGACCGCGCCGACGAGTTTCTCGCCCGCGACCTAGCCGGCGGCCTGCGCCGTACGGTCACCGAGCAGCGCGACCGCCTCGCCCGCGCCCTGCGCAACCGCGCCGTCGACCGCGGTTAATCGTTTTCTCCCCGCAACCAGTGTCTTTTCTGCTCCGGTTGCGGGGTTGGTGGGCCTGTTTTAAGCTTCGTGGCCATGGGGGTATTAGAAACCTACTTCCACTACCGCAACTCGGGGATCGCGCTAGTGGAACAAGCATCCAGCTCACCCGATGAGCTCCGCACGCTCGGCGCCGACCCAGCCGATGCTACAGAACTCGCCCACCTTCACCACATCTACTTCGGGCACACCCGCTTCACCGGCAAACAACGCAAAGCCCGTGCCGCCGCGATGGCACAACAACATAGCCTTAGCATTCTCACCCTGATTGAGTCCTACACCGCCAAAGTAAACAAAGACCTCGACGCCTGGAACCTACGCATAAAACTTGCCGGCACCCCTGCCCACAAAATCCGCCAGGTTGCCACCAAGCGTTTGAAGGAGCTTCAGTCCAAGCGCACCGCTAAGCCCGGAGTACGCTTCACCTACCGCTCCAAGGGCCCGAACTCCATCACCATCACCGACGCCCCGACCGTCATCGCTGATATCCGCGGAACCCTAGAATCCGTTAATAAAACAAACCTGCTTGAGGCTGCCCGCACCGTCATTGTCACCGGCGGTATTGGCACCAAACCTGCCGTGCATGCTCAAGTCGTTGTCACCCTCAACGAGCTCGACCAAATTATTAACGGTGATGGGGAGGAAATCGAACTTAACCTCACCAACGGCGCACGCATGACCGGCGCAGACTTCTTGGCCTACAAGTTTGCCGAGATTGGCTACGCCACCATCATCCACCCCCTTGAAGGGCCGGTTAACTCTTATAGGCTTCAGCGGCATGCCAGCTGGAAACAACGCATCAGCCTGGCAGCTGAATTCCAAACCTGCTCTAGGCCCGGCTGCAACCAACCAGCTGATTACTGCGAAGTCCACCACCTCATCCCCTGGCAAGCAGGAGGTTTTACCAACCTCAAAAACCTCACCTTCCTATGCGCCTACCACAACGGCATTAACGATGATGACCCTAAACGCCCCACAGGCAGGGGCTACATGTTCCGACTGAATACCGGGGTGAGCTACATCCCACCCTGGGGTATGCCAATAACCGCCATGCCCGAATACCAAGAAGCCACAGCCAGACTCGCCGCCGAAAAGGCAGCTAAACAAGCCACAGGGCAACCACCCGACCCACCGGGTGCGAGCTAAAGCACGCACCCAGGCCGAAACCCGCGAACCACACCACGGTCAGCGGGCACATCGGCGATCCCACATGTAGCCCAAGCAGATGCGCGCATTCTGTAACCGCACGATTGGATTAGGCGCGGGGTTAGCCCGGACTTGAGACAAACAAGGTTCGCGCTAAAGGAAGAAGAATTCGGGCGAAGGGGGCTAGTCGAGGGACGGTGAGGGGTCCTCGCCAAGCTCAACTTCGACGGAGACGGCGTCGGGGCGCAGGGTCTCTTCCAACTGGGCAACCACCGTACCGTCCTCCATCTTGACGGTGCGGGTAATCCGCAAGACCGGTTGCGTACGGCCGACCCCAAGTACCTTTTGTTCCTCCGTGCGCGCGGTGGCCGCCATGAGGGAATCTCGCTTGAACACCGGTGCAAGCCCCAGCTCCGCCAACAGCGTAGACAGCGGCTTCTCCAAGTCCTGCTCCTTAAGCTCTGGTGCCAAGGAATGCGGGATGAGCAGGGTCGTGGCCATGATGGGCGAGCCTTCCGACACATGCACTGCGCGCGCCTCCCACACGGGGTCCTCGTCCTCGATGCCGAGGGCGGAGGCGAGGTGGCCGGGGGCGTCGATAAGCACAAGTGAAAGCACCTGCACCGAAATATCGAGACCGTGTTCGCGCAGCTGCTGCAGAGCACTGCGCCCACTCGTCAGGCTCAACGTCGGCGGGGTCGCACGCACGAAGGTGCCGCCAGTGCGGCCTCGTTTGCGGTCGATGAGTCCTTCAATCTGCACGATGTCGAGCGCGTGGCGCACCGTCATGCGCGCCACCTTGTATTCCTGGACCAGCTCCCGCTCCGTAGGGAAACGGTCGCCCGGCTGCAGCTCACCGGATTCAATCTTGCTCCGCAGCGAATCCGCGATCACCAAGTAGGCGGGGCGGCGACGTTGAGAGGTGGACACGTCTCACAACTGTACCGCGCCCCACGGTTTTTGCATCTCGAGCGACGGGTGCTTACTTTCGCTGGTTGAGCTCAATACGCGGGCGCACGCGAATCTCGGTCAGCTGCGTCGTCGGGCCGGCATCGACGGTGGCGCGGATCGCCTTCGCTACCTCGACCGGGGCGATAACGTGCTCCGGGTTGTAGTCCTGCAGGCCCTTGAGCATCGGGGTATCCGTCGGGCCCGGCGCAACGGTGGACACGCGGATGCCGAGCTCAGCAAGGCGCAGGCCGTCAGCAAGCGCGTAAAGCGCATGTTTGGTGGCCGCGTAGATGACGTTGTCGCCATAAGAGTGGATACCAGCACCAGAGTTGATGAACACCGCAAGTCCCTCGGCCGCACGCAGCGCGGGCAGGAGCAGGCGGGTCAGCTCCGCAGGAACGTGCACATTGAGATCCATCTGCGCGCGCCAATCTTCAGGCCGAGCGCTTTCCACCGAGCGCTTGTCCGCCCGAGCCGCGGCATGCACGAGCACGTCCACGCGCTCCAGGTCAGAGAGCTCGGTGGGAAGCGCTGCGCCGTCGAGAAGCGACAGCAAGTCGACGCTCACCGGCACGATGTTCTCCGCCTCCGGCAGCTCCCCGGCGCGCCGGCCTAGTGCATACACGCGGTGGTCTCGCGCAAGGTCCTTGATGATCTCCACGCCCATCCCACCGGTTGCTCCGGTGACAACGGCAGTCTTCAGCATGTTTGTTCCTCCTTCGGTTAGCGGAAGCGCTTCGGCACGTCCGGCTCCCCCAGCGTCAGCATCAGGCGATTTGCCCAGTTGAAGAACGCGGAGGAGTTGATGACGTCGATGATGGATAGCGTATCGAAACCGGCGTCGGAAAGACGCTCGACGTGGGAGGCGTTGAAGGCGAAGGGCGACTCGGTCAAGGCCACGGCAGCGTCACGGATGGCGGACCACTGCGCAGAGCCCAAGTCAGCGGAAACGCCCTCGTCGAGCAGGCGATCAACCGCCGCGGCGTCGCCGCCCTCCTCCTTAGCGCGCTGCTGGTGCACCGACGCGCAGTACTCACAGCCGTTGAGGCGTGAGACCACCGTGGCGGCCAGCTCACGCTCGGCGCGGCCCAAGCCACCATCGGTGTTGTAGAAAATATCCAGGTCCGTGAACGTGCGCGCCTTGAGTGCTGCCGGGTCGCGGGCAAGCAGGCGGAAGTACTCCATGTCGATGCGCTCGGGTTTAATCAGCGCGTCGCGCTGCACGTCGGTGAACTCCTCCTTCGGCTGCGGTGGCACCCACGGCTTCCAGCCCAGCGAGTGCGCCACAAAACCCTGCGGCTTAACGACGTCCGGCACCAACGTCCCCTCCCCCGGAACCCAGTCCGGGGTGTGGGAGGGTCGCGGCGCCTCCATCACGGGTGCGGGCTGCGCGGAGCCAGCCAGAACGGACAAACCGTGCGCCACCCGCAGCTGGAAGGACAGGAAGCTCACGAGTTGTGCCAGCGTCACGATGTCGTCGTTGGACCAGCCGGCCGCCTGGAGATGACCAATCGCGGCCGGGGAGGCGTCCTTAGGGTGGAAGGCCAGCAGGTGGGCGAAGTCAAGGGCGGCGGCGAGGCGCGGGGAGCCGTCGAAAAGCGCAAAGCCGCCATCAATGTAAGGGCCGGTGGTGATGCCGCGCTCCACCGCGCGGGCCACTTCTTCGGCGAGTTCCTCCGATTCCTCCGCCAGCAGATCAGAGTAAAAGGCGACGGCAGACGTCGCCTGGTAAATGCCAGCAACAAACGTCGCGATGGCGTAGCGCTCCGCATAGCTGAACGTGCCGGGCTCTGTAGGCTCGAGGAGCGCAGCGAAGGAGGCCTGTGCGTTGTCCTGTGCTTCGGGGCGGCGCTCGCGCAGCTTGGCGACGTCCCCCTCGACGCCCGCCAGTAGGTTAATGATGTCTGCCATGAACTAATCCTTTCTTGATTGGCCCCAGGCTACAGGCCGAGGTTGAGGTCGCCGGCGCGGTAGCGCGAGCCGGGAATGGCCTCGATAAGCTTCCGGGTAAACGGTGACTGCGGGTTGCTAAAGACCTCGGCGGTGGGCCCGGATTCGACCTGCTGCCCCTTCGAGAGCACCGAGACGGTATCGGAAATCTGGTTGACCACCGCTAGGTCATGCGAGATGAAGATGTAGGTCAGGCCAAGTTCCTCTTGCAGCCGGGCAAGCAGGCGCAAAATCTGCGCCTGTACGGTGACGTCGAGCGCAGAAACGGCCTCGTCAAGGATGACCAACTCCGGTTCCACAATCATGGCGCGCGCGATGGCCACGCGCTGGCGCTGGCCACCGGAGAGCTCGCGTGGGCGGCGGTCATAGTAGTCCGGGTTGAGCGCCACCAAGTCCAGGAACTCCTTGGCCTTGGCTTTCGCCGTGCTTGCACGCGCCCCCTTCAGATTCCGCAGCGGCTCAGCCACCGTCTGACCGATCGTCTGCTTGGGGTCCAGGGAGCCGTAGGGATTCTGGTAGACCAGCTGGATGTTGTTTCGCTCTTCGCGCAGGGCTTTACCGCGCAGGCCCACGATGTCGCGCCCACCCACGCTAATACTGCCCGACGTCGGGGTGTTGAACATGGCGATGCTGCGCCCAGTCGTCGTCTTGCCGGAGCCGGACTCGCCCACTAGCGCATGGGTGGAGCCCTTGGCCACGGTAAAGGAGATGTCATCGACGGCGGTGAAATCACCGAAGCGCTGGGTCAGGCCCTCCACCTGTACCAAAGGTTCGCCCGCGGTGCGTTCAGTAACCGGCGCGGCGCCGGCGTCGGCGACGGTGAGGGAGGGGGCGTCGGCAAGCAGGCGTTTGGTGTAGTCGTGACGCGGGTTCGTCAGCACGGTGGCGGATAGGCCCTCCTCGCGCAGCTGGCCGGCCTCCATGACCACGACGCGGTCGGCGCGGTCACCAGCCACCGCCAAATCGTGGGTAATGAAGAGGATGCCCATGCCGAGCTCCTCACGCATGTCATCGAGGAGATCGAGGATAATCTTCTGCACCGTGACATCGAGGGCGGAGGTGGGCTCGTCGGCGATGATGAGGTCCGGCTCCAGCGCCACGGCCGCAGCGATGAGCACGCGCTGCTTCATACCGCCCGAGAGCTCATGCGGGTACTGGTTATAGCGGCGCTCGGGGTCATCGATGCCAACGTGCTCCAGTAGCTCCAACGCCTTAGCTTTGCGCTCGGCCGCGCTGCCGATGTGGTGGATGGCTAGGCCCTCCTCCACCGAGGCGCCGATGGTCTTGAGAGGATTAAGCGAGTTGTTCGGGTCCTGCGGGATGAGCCCGATGCGGCTACCGCGCAGCTCGAGCCACTCGCGGCGACGCAACGAAGTGATATCGCGGCCATCGAAGGTGATGGTGCCGGCATCAATCGTGGCGTTGGAGGGCAGCAGGCCGATGGCGGCCATAGCAGAGGTAGTCTTACCGGAGCCGGACTCGCCCACGATGGCGGTCATTTGCCCTGGGTACACCGCAAGGTTGACGCCCTGGACGGCGGAAACGTCACCGCGTCCGGTGGAATAGGAGACGTTGAGGTCTCGCACGGTGAGCAGGGGCTGCGTTGAGCGTGTTGCTTCAGACATTTTAGGCCTCCACGGGGAAGTTGCGGGACAGGCGGTTGGCGGACATCACCACGGCTGCCAGAGCGATGCCGGGCAGGATGATGAGCCACCAGGCGGTGGCCATGAAGTCGCGGCCCTCGGCAATAATGAGGCCCCACTCCGGGGTGGGCGGCGGGGCGCCGTAGCCCAGGAAGCCGAGAATGGATAGCTGCAGGATAGCGGTGCCGAACTGCAAGGTAGCCAGAGCGATAACCGGAGTCAGCGAGTTCGGCAGGATGTGGCGCAGCAGCACCGTGGTGCGGGTCGCGCCAGCACCGTAAGCCGCCTCGATGTACTCGGCATTCGCCACGGTGATGATCTGGGAGCGGGCCAGGCGCGCGAAGGTGGCCACGGAGGTAGCACCGACGGCGACCGCCGCCTGGACCGAGCCGAAGCCCAGCACGATGATGATGGACAGCGACAGCAGGATGCCGGGGATGGACAGCAGCACGTCGACAACGCGCATAAGGATAGTGTCGACGACTCCCCGCAGGGAGCCGGCCACAAGACCAATGAGCGTGCCGACGACGAGTCCCACCACCACAGCGATAAGCGCCCCAAGGAGGGACTGGCGCGCGCCGTACACCACGCGGGCATACAGGTCGCGGCCCACGGCATCAGTACCCATGAGGTGGCCGTTCTCGCCCGGCGCGAGCAGAGCAACGTCGGTGCCGGCATAAGGGTCGGCCGAGGTAAACAGGCCCGGGAACAACGCAGCAAGGAAAGCCACAGCCAGAATGACGATGGCGATAATCGAGCCCGGCTTAAGCCAAGGGTTGCCCTGGCCAGCAGCGGCGCGACGGTAGCCGCCGCGCGGCTTAGTGTGCATCATGCTCATGAGCGCACCGTCCTTTCTTCAGCGCCAACAGCCGGGGCTGCGGCGGGCGTACGGGGAGCTTTGTGGTCGAAGGACTTCGCGCGCAGGCGCGGATCGAGCACCGGGTAGAGCAGGTCCACGACAAGGTTGATGATGATGTAGGCCGTGGCAGCGATAAGCACCACTGCCAGCAACACCGGGGTATCGCGGTTAGCCACGGCCTGGGCGGTCATGTAGCCCAAACCGGTGCGACCAAAGACGGTCTCCGTCACCACGGCACCGCCCACGAGCTCGCCGAAGAGCAAGCCCGCCATGGTCAGAGTCGGCAGCAGCGAGTTGCGCAGGATCGTGCGCCAGAAAATCCACGACTCCGACGCACCACGCGAGCGCACCGCCTGCACGAAGGGACGCGACTGCGTCTCATCGATGGAGCGGATGAGCACCTGGATGAGTGGAGCAGTCATCGGAACCGCCAGCGTGAGCGTGGGCAGGATAAGCCCCTCCACGCTGCCGGGCTCAATGACGCGTACCCAACCCAGCTGGAAGGAGAAGACCTAAATGAGCAAAATACCGATCCAGAATCCGGGCAGGGAAACCATGAGGGACGGCAGGCCGCGGAAGAAGCTAGCGATACTACCCATCCCCGGCAGCGTGGCCAGAAACGCCACAAGGACAGCCACGATGATGGCCAAGCCAATGGAGCAAGCGGCGAGGATGAGGGTGTGGGGAAGGGCGTCGGCAAGCAGCGTGGCTACCGGCGCACCCGACTGCGTCGAGTTACCGAAATGGCCGGTTAGGAAACCTCCCAACGCGGTGAAGTACTGCACCATGAGCGGCTTATCTGCGCCCATCTCCTCACGGATAGCGTCAATCTCCGCCTGGGACAGGCCCAGGGCCGGGTCACCGAAGCGCGACTGCACCGCATCCGACGGCAGCGCCGACAGCAGGAAGAAGGCCACGGTATAGGTAATAAGCAGCACGAGCACGGCTTGCCCGATGCGGTTAAGAATCTGCCGGGTCGTCATTTATTTCTCCTCCTCATCCGATGCCGCGCGCTGCGGCGCGGCGTCGATGGTGACCTCGTAGAACCACGGGCGCGCGACCGACTCGGGACTAAAGCCGGATACCTCCGGGCGCACGGCGTAGACCACGGGTTCCTCAAAGAGCGGCAATACATAGGCCTGCTCGGTGATGTAATCCTGGACGTCTTCGGTGGCCTTGATGCGGCCTTTCACGTCGGGGGTGTCGAGGACGACGTCGAGAAGCTCTTGCAGGTGCTTATCGACGGGCTCCCCTCCCCCATCCTGATTAAGGAAAGCGTCGCGGTTGTTGATGCCATAGAGCGAGGTGATGACGTCGTAATCGGCGCGGCCCACCATTGAGTGATAAATCTGCACCTTGTTGACGTCCTTAGCGTCGGCGTTCTGGGTGGCCTGGTCACCGGCGTTGACGCGGATTTCAATTCCGATGCCGCGCAGCTGATCCTGCACCATGGTCATGACCTCCTTGGAACGCGGCTGCGGCAGCGCGGTGTTCGTGCGCAGGCTCAGGCGCTTTCCGTCCTTGACGCGGATGCCATCGGGGCCTGGCTCCCAGCCGGCCTCGTCGAGGAGGCGCTTCGACTCTTCTGGGTCAAAGGTGTAGGCAGCGGATTGGTCCTTGTAGCCCAAGCCGGTCTCCGCCACAGTTGAGGTGGCCAGCGGGTAGGAATCGGAGAAGAGTACGCGGAGGATCTCCTCGCGGTCAACACCGTGGATGATGGCCTCGCGCACGCGCTTGTCCTGCAGCAGCGGGTGATCGAAGCGGAAGGCGAACTGGTTATTCATCGAGTTGGTGCCGCGCGAAACAATGCTGATGCCGCGGTCTTCCAACAAGGATTCCTGCGGGGCGGAAATCTGGCGAGCGATGTCCGCTTGTCCCGAGGTAATAGCACCGGTGCGCACGGATTCCTCGGCGGCCAAGATATAGTGAATGCCGTCCAACTGCGCGCGGCCCTGGTGCTTCACTGCGGGCGGGGCCCAGTCATAATCCTCACGGGCCTTGAGCTTAAGATCGGTGCCGATTTCTTCCGACTCCACCACGAACGGCCCCGAGCCAATGACGTTGACCGCGTTGCCGGGGCCGAACCCTTCGTTGTCGAGCTCGAGGGTCGAATCAGACAGCAGGCCAGCGTTGTAGGCGGAGGTGGCTTGGAGGAAACCCGGGGAGGGTTTGGTGAAGTAGAACTTCACGGTGTCCTCGTCCACGACTTCGCCGCGGTCATAGTTCGCAATCTGCTCTGAGCTGGTCAGCGTGCGGGTTTTATCGCCGCGGCCGAACAGGTCAAAGTTCGCCACGACGTTCTCCGCAGTAAGTGGGGAGCCATCGGAGTAGGTGACGTCCGTGCGGATATCGAAGGTGTACTCAGTGGCGTCCTCGTTGACTTTGGGCATGTCCGTGGCGATCCACGGCGAGAGCTCGAGGGTCTCTGGGTCTTGGTAGAGCAGGCGGTCGGTGAGCTGGTTGACCACACCGCCGTTGGGATAGAAACCCGCGGCCGGCGGGTAGAGCGTGCGGAAAAATTGCGGCTCGAGATAGGTGAGGACGTTGTCCTCTCCGGCCGGCCGTTCCGTGGCCGAGCAGGCGCCGACGGAAGCGGCAAGAGCTGCTGCCAGGGTGGCGGCGAGTGCGCGTAGAGTTTTCACGGTAAGAGCTTTCACAAGATAGTTCGTTGACGTGCGTGCGATTTAACACAACGCATACCGACCGGTATTATTCCACTAGACAGCACAGTCTAAAAATTGAGGTTTGATTATTATGCCCTCCATCGCCATCGTCGGCGCCGGCCCCCGTGGCATCTCGCTGGTTGAGCGCCTCGCCGCCCACCTGCGCGCCACCCCTCTTGCAGCACCCCTGACGCTGCACATCATCGACGACGCCCCACTGGGCGCCGGCCGTATTTGGGATACCGAGCAAACTCGCACGCTGTGCATGAACACGCTCGCTGGCGCGGTAACCCTCTTCACTGAGCCGGGCTCCACCACCACCGCCCCAGTACTTGAAGGCCCCATTCTCTACGAGTGGATCCAGCTGCTGCGCGGCGAGCGCCCAGAACTTTCCCCCGCCAAACTGGAGCTTTACGACGCCTTCCCACCCCACCGCGACCTCGCCAGCTCCTTCGCCGAGGAACTGGAGCAGACCCACCCAGAGTCCAACCCTTCCCGCGCGCTCTACGGCGCCTACCTGGAGTGGGTCTATGAGGTAGCACTGGCACAGCTTCCGGAGAACGTTAACGTGGTCCAGCACCGCGCCCGCGCGCTGTCCGTGGAGGACCGCGGTGAGCAGGATGTCATTACGCTTTCCGATGACACCACCATCACCGCCGACGCCACCGTCCTGGCCTACGGCTGGCAGGTCCCGGCACTCAACGAATCCGAGCGCGCCCTGGCGGACGCTGCGCAGTCAGGGCTGCACTGGGTCCGCCCCGACAACCCCGTTGAGCAGCCGGTGAGCGCCGTTCCTGCGGGCGAGAAGGTCCTGGTCCGCGGACTGGGCATGGGCTTCTTCGACGTCATGGCGCTGCTGACCATCGACCGCGGTGGTGAGTTTGTGGAAGATCCTTCGACGCGCTCCGGGCTACGCTACGAGCCGAGCGGCGACGAGCCGCACTTCATCGTAAGTTCGGGCCGCGGCTACCCGTATATCCCGAAATCGGAGTACCACGCGCTGCCGCCAAAGGCAGCGCTGACCCGCTTCCGCGCCGCGGTCGCCGCTCTCGATCCGAAGGCTGAGCTCGACTTCGGCACGCAGCTTGTGCCGCACATCCTGCGCGATGCTTACGCCGAGTACTACGAGAACCAGGCGCGCGTGGCCCCTGAAGCGCTTAAGCGCCCACTCGAGGACATCCTGGCAACTATCGACGCCACCGCGGTCAATGCTGCGGACTTGCGCAGCATGGCGAACCAACTCACTGCTGCGCTCGAGGGTTCCTCGAACCAGCCACTAGACCTGGCACACTGGGCCCACCCGCTGGCCGATTTTGAAGGCGGTGACCTTACTGAATACATCGCAGAGAGCCTAGCGCGCGATATCCGTGAGGCCGTCGCCGCTGCCGATTCCCCGCTGAAATCCGCACTGTGGGTCATCTCCGCCGCGCGCAAGCCCGCCTCCATCGCCGGTTCCGAGGGCCGCATGACGTGGGAGTCTCGGACCAGTACCTACAAGGAATTCATGGCTTTCGGCCAGATGGTGGGCTCCGGTCCGCCGCTGTTCCGCACGCGCCAGCTGCTCGCGCTTGCCGACGCCGGCCTCGCCACCTTCCTCGGCGAGCGCCCCCAGCTCGAGGTGGGCGAAAAGTTCACGCTGCGCACCGCGCATGGCGAGGCCTCCTCGGCCTGGCTTATCGACGCCTGGATGCACTCCCCCGACGTCCGTCGCGCCGCCGACCCTCTCGCGGTCTCGCTCAATGGCCGCGTACGCGCCTTCGTTGACCACGGTCAGGCTACCGGCTCGCCGGAGACGACCTGGAACCGTCGCGTGGTCAACCCCGGCGGTGGTAAGGATCCCCGCTTGCATATCGTCGGCATCCCCACCTACGCGCAGTGGCCGGACACCACCATCTCCCCCATGCCGGGCACGGACCCGCTCATGCTGCAGGAGACCGACCGCACGGCCGGCTCCCTGCTTGACTGCCTCTAGTCACGCTCAACACAAGCACCAATACCCGTGACAACCGCGGCCCTGAGCATGCCCTCAGAGGCGCGGGCAGCCCGCGGTGCTCAGCATGGCTCGGTGCTAGCTAAGGGCGTCGAGGGCCTGCTTTAAGTCCTCGAGCAAGTCCTCGATGGACTCGATACCTACCGAGATGCGCACGAGGTCCGCTGGCGGGACGAGCTCGGAGCCCTCGGCCGAGATGTGCGTCATGTTCTGTGGGTGCTCAATGAGGGACTCCACACCGCCGAGGGATTCGGCCAGCGAGATGAGCTTGGTGTTAAGACACACCTGGCGGGCATGTTCTTCGCTGTGAAAGCACACTGACATCATGCCGCCGAAACCACGCATCTGTTTCTTCGCCAGCTCGTGACCTGGGTGGGACGGCAGGCCCGGGTACAGAACCTGCTTAACCTCGGGGCGGGACTCCAGGAATTCCGCCACTGCCTGCGCGTTGGCGCAGTGGCGGTCCATGCGGACCTCGAGGGTCTTGATGCCGCGGGCGGTGAGGTAGGCGTCGAAAGGCGACGAGACTGCACCGACGTTGCCCTGGAAGTAGAGCAGGCGCTCATCCATCTCAGCCGAGTTGGTGACGACCGCACCTCCTAGCACGTCCGAGTGGCCGCCCAGGTACTTCGTGGTGGAATGCAGCACGTGGTCTGCGCCGAGATCTAGGGGGTTCTGCAGGTAGGGCGTGGCGAAGGTGTTGTCGACGACGATGTGGGCGTCGGAAAGCGCTTTGACCGCCTGAGCCACCTCGGCGATGTCCGTGACCGTCGTGGCCGGGTTGGTGGGAGTCTCGAGCCAGATGAGCTTCGTGTTCTCCTTGAGGGCCGCCTTAACCGCTGCGGTATCGGCAGTGTTGACGATGCTCAGCTCCACGCCCCACTCACCGTAATCGTGGTGCAGCAGGCGGTACATGCCGCCATAGGCATCGTTGCCCAGAATCACGTGGTCACCCGGGCGGACGATGATGCGGATAAGGGTATCGACGGCCGCCATGCCCGTGGCAAAGCAGCGAGCGTAGGACGCGTTCTCAAGTGCCGCGAGGGTTTTCTCCAAGGAGTGGACCGTGGGGTTGGCCACGCGGCCATACTCGTAGCCGCCGCGCAGCTGCGCGAGACCATCCTGCTGGAAGGTCGTGGAGGCATAGATCGGCACGTTGATGGATCCCATGTAGGGATCCGGCTGGTAACCGGCATGGATGGAACGCGAAGAAAAGCCAAGAGTGCGGTTGTCAGTCATGGCACCACAGTCTAGACCAAGCTGTTCAGTAGTGAGAGTGACAGCCTTTTAATATTCACTCATCGTGCCTACTATCGGTAGGCGTCCCTCACGAGCAAACGAAAGGCCCCCCGTGATCACTTTTACTACCGCCGAAGACACCGCCGTCGATAGCGTCACCCAGTGGTGGCAAAGCGAGCACATGCGCTCGTGGCTCGTCGATAAGCCCATCGGCATCGCGCTCATCCTCATCGTCGCCATCGTGGGCAATTGGCTGTTGCGCCGCCTCATCACCAAACTGGCTGACAACAGCATCAAGAAGGGCAAGCTCAGCTCGCCGCTCTCGCCACGCAAAACGCACGCCGAGACCGATAAGGCCCTCGCCTCCACCAACGAGGCCCGCCGCGTGTCCCGCATCCAGACCCTGGCGGGCGTCGGACGTTCAGCGGTGTCTATTTTCGTCTGGGTCTGGGCCGCACTAGCCATCCTGGACAAACTCGGCGTCAACGTCGCCCCGCTTGTCGCTTCAGCAGGTGTTGTCGGTGTTGCCCTCGGTTTCGGCGCCCAAGCGCTGGTGAAGGACTTCCTCTCCGGCATTTTCATGCTCATGGAGGACCAATACGGCATCGGTGACACCATCGACCTGGGCAACGGTGTCTTCGGCGATGTGGAATCCATCTCCCTGCGCATTACGACCGTCCGCGATATCGATGGTGCGTTGTGGTACGTCCGCAATGGCGAGATTCTGCAGGTAGCCAACCACTCCGACCGCTACTCGGTAGCCCGCATCCAGGTGCCAGTTGCACTCAGCAACGATCCGGACAAGGCCTACACCGTCATCAACGCCGCGGCTGCCGACGCCTCCCACGACCCCGCCATTCGAGACATCATCCTCGTCGAACCGACTGTCAACGGCATGTCCGGCCTTGAAGTCGACCACATGTCCTTCCGCGTGTCCGTCAAGACCCTGCCCGGCAGACAGTGGGACGTCCAGCGCGCGCTCCAGTCCAAGATTCTCAGCGCGATGCATGCGGAAGGAATCGCCACCCCCTACCCGCGCGGGATGGCCATCTTCGACATGGAAGAATCAGGTCAAGGACAAGGCCTGACGCGAAAGGAAAACTAGGCATGCAACCGAACAGTGTGTACGAGGCCATCGGCGGGATGGAGACCTTTGAGAAACTCGTTGGCGGCTTTTATGCCCAAGTGCGCACTGACGGCGTCATCGGCCCCATGTATCCGGACCAGGATTGGGATGGCGCGGAACAGCGCCTGCTGTGGTTCCTCGTTCAGTATTGGGGCGGCCCGCAGCTCTTCTCTGAGAACCGCGGGCACCCACGCCTGCGCATGAGGCACGCCCCCTACCCCATCGACATGGCTGCCCATGATCGCTGGTTGGAGCTCATGGGAAACTCCCTAGCAAAGATTGATGAGGAGACCATCCCGCCGGCCTACCGCACCATGATCTGGGATCACATGGAGCGGGTAGCGGCGATGCTCATCAATACCGCGCCTTAAAGGTTGAAAGCGTCCTTCACCGGCTGGGAGACCAACTCTCCACCGCGGGTCATCAAGCCACCCGCCAGGCCCGGGAAGCGCTCAACCGCGGCATCATAGCCGCCTGCAGCAAGCGCGCGCATGTAGGGCAAGGTGGCCGAACCCAGCGCGCGGGTGGAGGTGTTGGCCACCGCACCCGGCATGTTAGCCACACAGTAGAAGAGGGTGTCGTGGACCTTGAAGGTCGGGTCGTCGTGCGAGGTTTTGTGGGAGTTCTCGAAGCAGCCGCCTTGGTCAATGGCGACGTCGACAAGCACGGCGCCTTCCTTCATGCGCTTGACCACATCTTCCTTCACCAGCTTCGGCGCAGCAGCACCCGGCACGAGAACCGCGCCGACAACGAGGTCGGCCTCAAGGAGCTCAGCCTCCAGCGCTGCCGGGTCGGACACGATGGTGCGCACGCCGCCCTGGTACTGCTCGTCGAAGCGCTGCAGCACGTGCGGGTCAAGGTCCAGCACGGTGACCTCAGCGCGCAAGCCGTGGGCCATAGCCACAGCAGACGCGCCGACCTGGCCGCCACCAATGACCACCACGCGCGCAGGCTGGGTACCCGGAACACCGGGGGCCAGCACGCCGCGACCACCCTGGGTAGACAGCAGGTGGTGCGCACCTTCAATGACCGCGAGGCGGCCAGCAACCTGGGACATCGGGGTCAGCAGCGGCAGGGTGCCGCGGGCATCGGTGACCGTCTCATAAGCGACGGCGGTGGTGCCAGCCTTCATGAGCGCCTCCGTGAGTGGGCGGTCAGCTGCCAGGTGGAGGTAGGTGAAGAGCAGGAGGTCATCGCGCAGGAAGCCGTACTCAGCCTCGAGCGGCTCCTTAACCTTGACCACCATGTCTGCGGCCCAGGCTTCCTCGGCGGTCGCAACGATGGTAGCGCCGGCCTCCGTGTAGAGCTCGTCCGGAAACGAAGCACCTGCGCCGGCATTGGTCTCGATGAAGACCTCGTGGCCGTCCTGCACGAGCGTCTGCACGGCGCTGGGGGTAAGGCCGACGCGGTTCTCGTTGTTCATGATTTCTTTGGGGGCTGCAATGCGCATAGTGTCAGACTCCTTTGGAGACAGAAAATGTTCGTGCCTGGCCCAGCTTAGTCCACAACGCTGCAGCTTGGGGCCGGATTTGCTTTTTGAATCGCGGTCGGCCCCCATAGGAGCTAGGATGCCGGAAATGGGCAATCTAATCGGTAATATGCGCGAAGTTGGCCGTTCATTTTTCCCCTTAGGATGGACCGCTTTCGGGGGCCCTGCGGCCCATCTGGGCTATTTCCGGACCGAGTTTGTGAGCCGCCGAGGATGGCTGAGCGACGCCGCTTATGCGGATGTGGTTGCCATGTCGCAATTCCTGCCGGGCCCGGCCAGCTCCAAGGTAGGCATGGCGCTGGGCTATGGACGCGCAGGGCTTGCGGGCATGGCGTATTCGTGGTTCCTGTTTACGTTCCCTTCGGCACTCATCCTCACCGTGTTTGGTCTGGCGGTTCCGGGCAGCGGGGTGAGCTGGCTCGACGGACTATTAGCCGGCCTTCTTGCTGCGGCGGCCGGCGTGGTGGTGCATGCCATTGTGGGCATGGCAAAGAAGCTCTTGACGACGCCCACCACCCGGGCCCTCGCCCTTATCAGTTCTGCCATACTCCTCGTGGCCGGATCGGCATGGCAATTAGCCGTGCTCGCTGTGGCGGGGCTGCTGGGGGCAACGATACTGCGCCGATTCTTGCCGGCGTCCACCGCACCCGACACCGCGAACGACCTCCGCACAGTACCCGCCGGGCTAGCGTGGGGCTGCCTGGGCGCGTTTTTCTTCCTGCTCGGCGGTTTAGCGGCTGCAGCACAGTTCACCGATTCCTACCTCGTCACCCGCGCCAACGCCTTCTACCAGTCCGGCGCTCTGGTCTTTGGCGGCGGGCACGTGGTGCTTCCACTGTTGGAAGACCAGTTCGTGGGGGCCGGCTGGCTGAGTCAGCAGGAATTCTTGGCCGGCTATTCGGTAGCGCAGGGAGTGCCGGGACCGCTGTTCACCTTTGCGTCGTATCTCGGTGCGGTTGATGGTGGCATCGCGGGCGCCATCTTGGGCACGGTGCTGATCTTTTTGCCTGGAGCGTTTCTGACACTATCTGCGCTGTATTTTTGGGCGCGGTGGAATCACCTGGCGTGGCTGCGCGGTGCGTTCTCCGCGATTAGTGCGGCCGCTATCGGCCTACTCGTGGCGGCCCTGTGGGATCCCATCATTACCCACGGGGTCACTAGCTGGACTTCTGGAATGATTGCGGTCGCTGCCGGCGCAGCTTTGTTCTTCAAGGCTCCGCCGTGGGCCGTCGCAGTGGGCGCGGCCCTGGCTGGCGCGGTACTGCTCTAGCGCATGGCAATAGAGCGCGCGGTGGCTTTGCCACCACGCGCTAGAAAAGGGACAGGCGCGTCGAGTGATAGACGCTGCCAAAAGGAGCATCCACACGCACCCAACGGCCTTTTCCAGCAACGCGCAGGTGGCGAGGCACATCCATGGGGGCAGCAAACCCTGGGATGAGTCCCAAGTTGGTGCAGGCGAAAATCATCCGCATGGGGATTTCAACCTTGTCCTCCCCGTTTTCTACCGTGATGACGGTTTGATTGAGCAAGCTTGACGGCGGACCCATCGGGCCAGAGAATTGGCGGGCCAGCTGCTGGCCTTGATCCGCGAGCTCACGCACGACGGTCACGGGAAGCGAATCGATCTCCACAAAACCGTCTTGCGGCGGCAGCGCACCGGGCCACGAGGGATCACGGGCGGGGCCGAGTTGAAGCTCCACGGGCTCGCCGAGGAGATCGGGGTTGGGGGAGGCCTCGAGGGCGTCGAGAAGCGACTGCGCTGCGACCACCGCACCATCACGCCCCACCGTGCCTTCGACGCGGCGGGAGGCCACAACCTCAAAAGGCGTGGTGACAAACACCTCGGCGTGGGCATCGTCGTGCTGGCGCAGGCGCACCGACGCCGAAGCATCGAGCCCAATCGCGCGGGTGAGCAGGGCACGCAGCCCTACCCCACCACCACTCACTTCGAGCGTTTCACCGACCATGGTCTAGGCGTTATCATCCAGCTCAACGACAGCATGCTCGAGGATAATGTTGCGCTCCTCCTCGCTCACCTCGCGCGGCATCTGCGTATCCGGGTCGATGGTGACCTGGACACAGTCGATAACGCAGGCAACCTGCCCCTGGGAGTCCTTGATCTTCTGACGCGTGGTAAAGGACGTGCGGCCCAAGCGCACAACCGTGGTTTCCACCGTCACCGTGCCGTGGCGGCCGTCCCACTTGATAGGGCGCACATAATCGGCCTCAATGTGGCGGACAAAGGCCACCATGTTAACGCCGCGCGAGTAGAAGTTGTGCATGGCAAACGCCAAGCGGGCTTCCTGCGCCAGCTCAATAAAGTTGGCATTCATCATGTGGCCGTACATGTCGAAGTCCGACCACCGCACACCAACGGTCAGCGCGTGGACGTTATCCGAAGTTTCCTCCGACACGACATTCTGAGCAGACATTCCAGGATCCTTCCTGAGGTTTAGATAGGCGCTAGGCTGCGCCTACCGGCTGAGGGGTGAGGGACTCAACCTAGCGGCTGAGCTTGCGGTGCGTCACGCGGGACGGGCGAGCTGTCTCTTCACCGAGACGCTCGACCTTGTTCTTCTCGTAATCACCGAAATTGCCCTCGAACCAGAACCACTGGCCTTCAGCAACGTTGCCCTCCCACGCCAAGATGTGGGTACAGGTGCGGTCGAGGAACCAACGGTCGTGGGAAATGACCACCGCACAGCCCGGGAACTTCTCCAGAGCGTTCTCAAGGGAGCCAAGGGTTTCGACGTCCAAGTCGTTGGTCGGCTCATCGAGGAGGATCAGGTTGCCGCCCTCCTTGAGCGTCAGCGCTAGGTTGAGGCGGTTGCGCTCACCGCCGGACAGAACCTTGGACGGCTTCTGCTGGTCTGGGCCCTTGAAGCCGAAGGCCGACAGGTATGCACGCGAAGGCATCTCGTTTTGGCCGACGTGGATGTAATCCAGTCCACCGGAGACGACCTCCCACACGGTAGCTTCAGGGTCAATGTTCTCACGGCCCTGGTCCACGTAGGACAGCTTGACGGTCTCGCCGACGGTTACAGTTCCGGAATCCGGCTGCTCCAGGCCCACGATGGTCTTGAATAGGGTGGACTTACCCACACCATTCGGGCCGATAACACCGACGATGCCGTTGCGCGGCAGGGTGAAGGACAGGTCCTTGATGAGGATACGGCCGTCGAAGCCCTTGTTGAGATTCTCAACCTCCACAACCTTGTTACCCAGACGCGGCGGGGTCGGAATCTGAATCTCTTCAAAGTCAAGCTTCTTGTACTGCTCAGCCTCAGCCGCCATCTCCTCGTAGCGCTGGAGACGGGCCTTGTTCTTAGCCTGGCGAGCCTTAGCACCGGAGCGAACCCACGCGAGCTCGTCCTTCAGGCGCTTCTGCAGCTTCTTATCCTTGGCACCAGCCACCTCGAGGCGCTCGGCCTTCTTCTCCAGGTAGGTGGAGTAGTTGCCCTCGTAGGGGTAGAGCTTGCCGCGGTCAACCTCACAGATCCAGCCCGCGACGTGGTCGAGGAAGTAGCGGTCGTGGGTCACGGCCAGGACAGCGCCCGGGTAGGACTCGAGGTGCTTCTCCAGCCACTGGACGGACTCGGCGTCGAGGTGGTTCGTGGGCTCGTCGAGAAGCAGCAGGTCCGGCTCGCTCAGCAGGAGCTTGGCCAGTGCTACGCGGCGGCGCTCACCACCAGAAAGGTTGGTCACCGGGTCATCGGACGGCGGGCAGCGCAGGGCTTCCATGGCCTGCTCAATCTTGGAGTCAACTTCCCAGGCATCGGCGTGGTCCAGCTCCTCCTGCAGCTTGCCCATTTCCTCCATGAGCTCGTCGGAGTAGTTCGTGGCCATCTCCTCGGCGATCTGCTCGAAGCGCTGCTTCTTCTCAAAAATCTCGCCGAGGCCTTCCTCAACGTTTTCACGGACCGTCTTCTCCTCATTAAGCGGCGGCTCCTGGAGGAGGATGCCCACGGTCTTGCCCGGATCGATGAAGGCTTCACCGTTGGAGGGCTGGTCGAGGCCGGCCATGATCTTCAGGATCGAGGACTTACCTGCACCGTTGGGGCCCACGACGCCAATCTTGGCGCCCGGGTAGAAGGCCATGGTGACATTGTCCAGAATGACCTTGTCACCGATGGCCTTGCGCACGTTTTTCATCGTGTAGATGAACTCGCCCATGTTTCACCCTTTGCTTCTGTCAGGAATGGTAAATAACAGTACAAAGACTACATCACATGGGCGCTGGCGGTGCCCTACCCTGGTTAGACCATGACCTCCTCCGGCTCCGGAATCTCCTCGGCGGCGCTCTGCGCCTGCTGGCGGTCAGCAGCCGTATCCTGCGGGGTGTCCTCGGTGGGCTGTAAAGCCTCGGGCATGGCCTCCGCCTGTTCCGACGGAGGTGCAGTGCTTTCCGACGCCGTATGGTCCACGTCCGGCACCGGCGGGTTCTCCCCCAACCACAACTGCTCCGCACCCTCTTCCCCATAGGGCGTGCCGATTTTTACCGAAGTAATAATGAAACGGTTCAGGTCCAAGCCCACATGGCCGGCCTTAATGTACGTCCTAGAACGATTGCCACCCTGCGGGTCCTTCCACTGGTCGGTGACAAGAGAGCCCATAACAAAGATGGGCATACCTTTGCTCAGTGATTTCTTGACGTTGATGGCGCACTGGCCCCAGACTTCGGCATCGATGAAGTTGACGTCGAGCTCGCGCCAAACAGTCTTGCCTTCCTCGGTGGTCTCGGGAACACTGCGGGAAGAGGCGATGCGGAAACGGGTTTTGTACATCGTCTCGCTGATTTTGGTCAGATGTGGGTCGCTGGTCAGGCGTCCGGTCAGTGAAATGGGATATTGCGACATTGCGGGGTCCTTTACGTGGTTCGTGATTCTGTGTCCAAGGAGGCGTCATCAACCTCCCTTGGTTCGCATCATTGCCACGCCCCACAGCGCCCGCAATACCCCAGCCACAAACCTGTGGATAACTTGTTGAAAGCGTCAACAAAGTAGGGGTTTAGGCCCCCAAATTTCACAGGCCACTACACCGTTAGTGCGGGCGGAAGCCCGTGTCATCCCCTTCGCTCATCTGCTTGAGCATGGCGTTGTAGCTCGCCAGGTCAGCATCGCCATCGATGTCGGCCTTCGCGTCATAGCGGCGGGCTTGGGCGCGGTCCTCGCGGAGCCAGTCGATAAACAGCTTTCCAAACACCACCACCAGCGGGAACTGGCCGAAGCCCCACGAGATACCGCCACCAGCGCGCTGGTCCTTGACAAAGTCCGGGTCCCACGGCAGGTTTAGCGACTCATAGAACTCCAAGCCCAGGATGGACTGCATCTGCATGAGATAAACACCGGCGAAAAGATGCAGTGGCATCGAGAAGAAAAGAATGGCCAGACGAATCTTGGTCGGTGCGCGCCACGGCAGCGGGTCAGGTCCGATGACCTCCCAGTAGTAGATGTAGCCGGATATCAGAAAGACCCAGTTCATGAT
The DNA here is from genome assembly GCF_030232655.1 of Corynebacterium sp. MSK218. Lineage (NCBI taxonomy): Bacteria > Bacillati > Actinomycetota > Actinomycetes > Mycobacteriales > Corynebacteriaceae > Corynebacterium > Corynebacterium sp. MSK218. The sequence goes on along the minus strand of NZ_JASPGN010000002.1, from coordinate 74,415 downwards.
GACGTGCCCGGCATGTTCTGAAATGGCGAGCTCATAGAAGCTCGGGAAAAGGTAGAGCACGTAGAGGAATGTCAGGAACTGCAGAACATTGACCGCTGGGTGCGTGAGAAAACGCAGGGTACGGGACTTGGTGAGGGCCACGGAGGCGTCGTGAAGCGTTGGCTTGCCAGGCTCCCCCGGCTCGAAGGCTTCCATCATGAGCGTGACCGGCGCGCCCAAGACCAGGCACAAAGGGATGGCCATGGAAAGGATCATGTGCACGAGCATGTGCATGGAATACAGCGCCGGCATATACAAGCCGATGCCGTTACTCAAAATGAGCGTCATGCCCAGCGAACCCACCAGGAACCAGGCGGTACGCTCAGCCGACCACGTGAGGCCGCGGCGCTTGAGGCGCCACAACGCATAAAGGTAGAAGCCCGCGAGGACGAGGCCGAGTGAGCCAAACATGAGGTCAAAGCGGAACATGGTCCACACGTTGGAGAAAGTGGGGGCGTCGAAAAGCTCATAGCCCACCAGGATCTGCATGGCATTCAGGTTCGGGTCACGTGGGGGCGGTGGTGGGGTGCGACCCATGGAAATAGCCACGCCCACGGTGGCGGCCATAATGGCAACCTCCACGATGGATACCCTAATGAACAGGCGCGGGGAACGCTTAAGCTGCGGAATGGTAATGCTTCGATGCACGTAGCCGACCGCCGCGAGCACCACGGTGAGCACGGCTTTGCTCAACACGAGCAGACCATACCGCGTGGAGAACAAATCACTCAGCTCGACGCGAATGAAGGCATTGACCACGCCTGTCGCAGCGAGAGCCACGATAGAAAACAGCGCCACCGAGGAGTAGCGGCGCACCGCCACATCCATGTCGGGGCCGAGGCGGCGGCCATGGGCGATAAGCCCCATGAGCCCACCGACCCACAACATAATGAAGAAGAGGTGGATAAGCAGGGAATTCGTGCCATAGTCGTGGTCACCGCCAGCCGCAGAGTGGCCCTCCATCCCGAGCGGGACTGTAAGGAGCAACGACAGGAAGAACGCACCCACCTGCCCTGCCCACGTGCGGGCAAGGAAGCCGACGAGGGCAACAAGAGCGGCAATACCGGCGGTCAGTAGCCAGACTTGCGACGCCGCAATCTGCCCCACCGCCATGCCCATCAGCTCCGGGTTGAGCACCTGGGCAATGGGCGTGCCTGTCAGGTCTGACATCACGAGGGGAACCTCAAGCAAGGACACCACGGCGGCGCCCACGGCCGCCCAGGCGCCGGTGCGGGCGGCAATGTGGCCGTCGACAGTAAGCCCAGCCCGAATGAGCTGATCGTTGTCCTTATCCGGTACGGCCGGGTAGATGAAGAAAGCACTGGCCATGAACGAGCCGATAGATAGCGCCATCAGCATCCACGCGGCTGCACGGAAGAAGGGCAGACCGAAGGTGGTGACGCGACCTGGGTCAGGGATGCCCAGTGCAGCGAGCGAGTCCGCGAGGAAAAATAGCGAGATAATTCCGCCGACAAGACCCGCAAAAACGACAAAAGAAAGATTGAGAAGGCGGGAAGATTGGGCCCGCGGACCGGATGGTGCGACCGCCGTCACAGGCGCATGTTGGGCCTGTGAGCTGGAGTTATCTTTCTCTTCGTGCATAGTGGGCAGTGTACCGCCCCTTCTTCTCTCTTACCTAAAAGGCAGCAAAGTCTCAGCAATAGGGTAGTCTGCACTCATGGACTCTCGTCAGCTTCACCATTTCCGCACCATCGTGGACCACGGTTCGTTCACGCAGGCTGCGGAGACGCTGCGGCTTACGCAGCCATCATTAAGCCTGACCGTTCGCAGGCTTGAGGAGGACCTCAACGTCAAATTACTTTCCCGCGGGCGCAGTGGTGTTAAGACTACGGAGGCTGGCGAGTTCCTCTATGGAGTTGCGACCTCCGTCGACACTCTTTTGTCCACCGCGACCACGCGGCTAGCGGAGATTGCAGCCGGAAATGCAGGGTCGGTGACCTTGTGCTCGGCGCCTGAGTTTAACTGGCTGTTTATGCCCTCGGTACTGCGGCGCATGCGCGAGCGCGCGCCACAAGTCAACGTCTCTCTCAGTGATGTGGAGCCCACCGAGACTCTCAAGCGCGTGCTGGATGGCACCGTAGAAATTGGCATCATACCTAGCACCAATCCGCAGCGATTCCAACACCTCTACGGCGAGCAGCTGGCCATTAGCCGCGCGGCTGATTTGGAGTTCCGCGTGGCTCTCCCCCAACGTTTGTCCCACCTGCCGGATCCGGTGCGCTTGTCTGCGCTAACAGCAGAGACGTGGCTGCTACCGCAGCGTTGGACGGAGCTGAGCGGGCTGCCGGAGCTGTTGGATCAGCTGTGGGCCACGGCCCCTGAGTGCACGCCTGCCACCGTGCAAGAGGTCTCGACGCTGCAGACAGGCCTGCCGCTCGTGGCGGGTGACTACGGCATCAGTCTCATGCCCCACACCGCCCAGGCTTTGGGCCAGCGAGGAGTGCACTTCCGGCGCATCGAGGAGCACCTGCCCTCGATGCAGGCTTTGCTTATCCATCGTGCAGACCGAGCGCTGACCCCGGCAGCACAGACGCTTCTCGACGTCCTCCTGGACACCTCCTCCGAGCTTCCTCACGTGAGCTAGGTTTCCGGCTGAGAGAAGTGCTGAGTTATGATGTCTCGGTACGCCTCCATAGCTCAGCGGATTAGAGCAGTGGGTTTCTACCCCATGTGTCGCGGGTTCGAGTCCTGCTGGGGGCACGCAGGTCAGAGCCACTTTTCGCCGCTTTATCAGGCGACTGAAGGTGGCTCTTTTTCACTCTCACTTATGCTGAGATATATGGATATCACTCTCGCCACGTTTGACCATGCCCCCGACACTGCGCTGAAGGGGAAGCGCTTTAGGAATGCCTGGGCGCCGTCGGAAAGCTATGCACAGTCGCGCCGAGGAGTACTCACCGGACAATATCCGCAACGCGGCGCGACCACACGCATCACGGAGATCTTCGAGGAAGCGGGGTATGAGATCCGGCAGGACGCAGACGGGGTTTCTGCCAAGCAGAAAGTGTTCCGGCTCCTCGAGCAACCGGATCCCGCCGCGGTGGCATCACTCGACGGCATCGTGGCGGTCTGTTCGCTCCAGGCAAGCGAGGATGGCACGGCGCCCATGTCGCTGCTGTGGCCGGGCGTGGCGGAGGACGGCGAGAGCACCGAGCTGGTGTCCCCGCTGGACCTCGCGCCAACGCTGGCGGCCATCGCCGGCCTCGACGTGCGCCCGAACGCCGCGCTGTCCTTTGACGGGCTCAACCTCGTGCCCCTGCTGCGCTACGGTGCGGCTGGACATGCGGCGCTCTTCTTCGACAACGGTGTGCGCATGATGGACGCCACGCTTATCGACGGCACCGCTACCCCACCCTCCGCCCTCCCGCGCTTGCAGGAGGAATGGGGACTGTGGAAGAGCTTTATGGGAATGGGTCCGCTTCAGTAATTACTGGATGGGAATGACAACCCACAGAATGAGGTAAAGCAAGATTCCAGAGAAACCCAAGAGTGTGGCTACAACGAAGAGCACGCGCACCAGAGTCGGATCAAGATCGTAGGTCTCCGCGATGCCACCGCAGACACCTCCAATCATCGTGTCGGTCGTGGAACGAGTTAGGCGTTGGTTGTTCATGATGCCTCCTTTCCCTTTCTATTATTCAGAGCGAGTGTGGGGAAGGGTATCGGGAAAAACCCTGATTTTCCTCTACTCTGGGTGGAAACTTTGACCTCAGAGAAAGGACGCCGTTTCACCATGGCTCATTCCCCCGGGCTGCCTGCCCCTACCCGCACGTCCTATGCCCTGCTTACTGGTGCTAGCCAAGGCATCGGCGCCGCAATGGCCAGGGATTTAGCAGCACGCGGCTACAACGTCATTCTTGTCGCCCGCCGCGAGGAAGTCTTGGAGTCCATCGCCGCGGAGCTGCGTTCCCGCCATGAGGTCGACGCCATTGCGTTGGCCGCCGACCTCTCCGAGGCTGCCGACGTCTCCCGGGTCATCGACTTCATGTCCGGCAAGGAAATCTCCATCATCGTCAACTCGGCGGGTATCGCCAGCTTTGGCAAGTTCATGGACCAAGACTGGGACTACGAGACGCGCCAATTCGATCTCAATGCGAAGGCCGTGCACCGTTTGACCCGCGCCGCACTTGACCAGATGCTGCCACGACGCAGCGGCGCTATCTGCAACGTTGGTTCGGCTGCCGGCAACGTCTCCATTCCGAACAACGCCACCTATGTGTTCACCAAGGCCGGCGTCAATGCGTTTACGGAGGCGCTGCACTACGAGCTGAAGGGTACGGGCGTGAGCTGCACGCTGCTCGCCCCGGGGCCGGTTCGCGACGCCGTCATTCCAAAGGACGAACAGTCCATCGTAGACAAGGTGGTACCGGACTTCCTATGGACTACCTACGAGTCTTGCTCTGAGGAGACTCTCGAGGCCATGGCCCGCAACCAGCGCCGAGTGGTTCCCGGACCACTGTCGAAGGCCATGAATGCGCTGGGCAAGATCGTCCCCACGCCGATTGCTGCGCCGCTCATCGGCAGCTTCTATTCCAAGATGGCCTAAAACGCACCACAGGCGCACCTCTCGATTGCCGAGAGTGGGCGCCTTAATGGTTGGGGTCTTACTTACTCTGTAGCGGGGAATCCTGTGCGATGGCCTTCTGCGCGGCCTCCTGGCGGGCGAGCTTGCGCTCTACCCAGAACTCGGCGTTCTTGATCCCAAGCGCCTCGGGGTCAAACTGTGGGTCCTTGCCGGCCTTCTTCTGCTCGCTGTAATCCTTGAGGCATTTCAGTGCCGGGATTTGCAGGAAGAGAATCGCAATGATGTTGAGCCATGCGGTTGCGCCCACGCCGATGTCACCCAGAGCCCAGGCGGCGCCCGGAGTCGAGGTAGCACCAACAACCACGGAACCTACAAGCAGTACGCGCAGTACCCACACCAGAGTTCGACGGGCGACCTTGCTCTTGATCCAGCGGTTGAAGTAAGTCAGGTTAACTTCTGCCATGTAGTAGTAAGCCAGAACTGTGGTGAAGGCGAAGAACGCAATAGCAATGGCAACAAAGGTTGGGCCGAAACCAGAGAGCAGGGTGTCGAGGCCGTGCTGAACGTAGCCCGGGCCGACCGCAACATCGTCCGGAATCGCACCGGCGTAGCGCACCGGACCGTCCTCGGATTCGTTCTCAAAGACCTTGTACATGTCAGTGGAGATGATGATAAAAGCGGTAGCGGAACACACGAAGAGAGTATCGATGTACACCGCGAAGGCCTGAACGAAGCCCTGCTTGGCCGGGTGGGACACTTCGGCAGCAGCTGCGGACTGCGGGCCCGTACCCTGGCCAGCCTCGTTGGAGTAGATACCGCGCTTCACGCCCCACATGATGGCAGAGCCCAACAGGCCGGAGAAGGCTTGCTCTGCACCGAAGGCGGACTTGAAGATCATGCCGAAGACCTCGGGGATCTGACTGAAGTTCACGAAGAGAATGATGATGGCGAAGAGGATGTAGGCACCAGCCATAAACGGAACCACGAGGGAGGCGAAGTTGGCGATGCGCTTGACGCCACCCACGATGATGATGGCGAGCACGCCTGCCAGGACGACGGCCGACCAACCAACGCTAACGCCCCATGCATTATCGACGGCCGCAGCCACACCGTTGGCCTGAATAGCCGGTAGGAAGTAGCTGGTGGCCAGAATCATGGCGACGGCGAAGACACAGCCGTAGACCAGCATGAAGGGGCCTGCCTTGGTGTGCTTGTAGGCCTTCTCGATGTAGTAGGCCGGGCCACCGCGGTACTCGCCAGTGTCCTGGTCCTTCTCCTTGTAGACCTGCGCCAACGTACATTCAACGAAGGACGTCGCAGAGCCCAGCAGCGCCACGGCCCACATCCAGAACACCGCACCTGGACCACCGAAGGCGATAGCGGTAGCAACACCGGAAATATTACCCACGCCGACGCGGCCGGCTAGGGAAATCATGAGGGACTGGAAGGAGGAAACTCCGGATTCGGAGCTTTCGCCGTCCTTGAGCTGCTTGATCATGTCGGGGATGCAGCGGATTTGAAGAAACCTAGTCACCACGGTGAAGTAAATACCTGCACCAAGGCACAGGAAGACCAACACGGGCGACCAAATTACTGCGTTGAGTGTGTCGATAAAGCCTGACATCGGAGGAAACCGTCCTTCGGGATTTGTGAGTGCCGTCACTTTTCGGGATGGATTCATCATGGCCCATCACCTAATGCTTTCGTGAGTAGAATCATGAAAAAGTTCGGCACCTCTGCCGCATCCACTCACCTCCACAAAGCAAACCCCCAGCTCACATCGATTAAGGTGAACTACCGCACCTCTTTGAGAAAACCTAACTCCGCAGCCTCCAACCACCCCCTTGAGCACCCCCGATAGCCGCCTGAGCCCCGCAACGAAGGCCACTACAGGGGAGGAAACTAAGGTGGGAGACATGAGTGAAATCCCCACCAAGAATGACCGCCTTGTCTGGATCGACTTGGAAATGACCGGACTTGACCCCAAGCGCCACGTCATCGTGGAGGTCGCCGCCGTGGTTACCGACGCCGAGCTCACCATCCTGGACGAGGGCCTCGACCTCGTAGTCCACGCCACTGAGGACGAGTTGGACCAGATGGATGACTTCGTCACCAAGATGCACGCCAAGTCTGGGCTCGACAAGGAAATTCGCGAATCCACCGTGACGATCGAGGAGGCAGAGGAAGCGGTCTTGAGGCTCGTCGAGAAGCACTGCGACCCCTCCCACCCCGCTCCACTGGCCGGAAATTCCATCGCCACCGACCGCATGTTCATCCGCACCTACATGCCGCGCTTGGATAAAGCCCTGCACTATCGCATGATTGACGTCTCGACGATCAAGGAGCTTGCGCGGCGCTGGCACCCGCGCGCGTATTACAACCAACCCGATAAGGGCATGGCGCATCGAGCATTGCAAGACATTATCGAATCCATCCGCGAGCTCGACTTTTACCGCCGTAGCGTCTTCCGCACCGATGAAGGCCCCACGAGTGAGGAAGCTGAGCAGCTCAAGGCTGACACGACCGCAGACTACCAGGCGTTTTTGTAAAATCCCCGGCGTGGGTTAACCTGTATCTCGTTGCTTTCAGGCAACGATGGTGGCTGTAGTTCAGCTGGTAGAGCACCAGGTTGTGATCCTGGGTGTCGCGGGTTCGAGCCCCGTCAGCCACCCCGAACAAACCCCGCATTTTGCTTGAGCAGGATGCGGGGTCAACTTTTTGCATTGAGCCCCAGCACCACCGCACCCGCGCACCACCAAGCCCCACAACCAGCCGGACTTGAGTATGTTAGCCTTACCTAATTGTATAGTGTGTAGGCTTCCGCCTGCACAGCAACTCAAGTTTTCAAAGGACAGTGATAACGATGGCTGGCCAAGCTAAAGAGGCAGCGCCGAAGCGCAAGCCCCGCAAGGCGCATGAAGCAACCGTAACTGGTCGCTACCAGGTCTCTCCGGATTTGGTTCGGTTGAGTATGAACTCCCCGGCTTTTGTGGGCAAGGAGCTGGAGTTTACGGATCACTACATCAAGTTGTTATTCGTGCCAGAAAGCGCCGATTATTCTTGGCCGTTTGATATCCAGCAGATTCGCGAAGAGCAGCCGCGTGATAAACAACCAATCCTCCGCACCTACACCCTGATTAACCTAGACCCAGAGACCGGGGACTTCGACGTTGATTTTGTCGCCCATGGTGATTCCGGCCTGGCTGGCCCGTGGGCACGCGTAGCTGAGGTCGGCGAGAAGATCGGCTTCCTCGGCCCAGGTGGCGCGTGGGGACCAACCGCAGACTATGAGCACTTTGTGTTCGCCGGCGATGAATCTGCAGCACCGGCCATCGGTGCCGGTGTCCAGCATCTCCCCGAGGGCGCGACCGCTACTGCCTTCATCGAGATCGAGGAAGAAGACCGCACGTTTGAGCTGCCCACCCGCGAGGGCGTGGAGATCGTCTGGGTAATCCGCAATGGCGCTACCCACGGCACTGAGCTATCCCGCGTGGTACGCGAGGCTGGTATCCCCAAGGAGAAGAAAACCAACTGGTTCATCCACGGTGTCGCCGAGATGATCAAAGAGCTGCGTCGCTTCCTTTTCGTGGAATCTGGAATTCCCAAGGAAGACGTTTCTATCTCTGGCTACTGGCGTATCGGAATGACTGAGGACCAGTGGCAATCTTCCAAGCGCGAATTCAACGCAGAGATTGAGGCCGAGGAAGAAAGAGCTAAGTCCTAACGCTTGTTTTCACGTTAGACTGCGACAATGATCGATTTCACCGACACCGCCGACGTCGTTGCTCCCCAGCTTCTTGGCACGGTGCTCACGCACAACGGCGTTTCGGTACGCATCACGGAGGTCGAAGCTTACCTCGGCGCAGACGATGAGGCCTCACACACTTTTAACGGCCGCACCCCGCGCAACGCCGCCATGTTCGGCCCGCCCGGCCGCCTCTACGTCTACATGTCCTACGGCATTCACCGGAACGGCAATATCGTCTGCGCGCCCGAAGGCACCGGTCAGGGTTGCTTGCTCCGCGGCGGGGAAGTCATCGAGGGAATAGAGCTTGCCTACCAACGCCGGGGTGACACGGAATTTCATAATCTCGCCCGCGGCCCCGGCAACTTAGGCAAGGCGCTTGGCTTCAGCATCGCAGACAACGGCACACCCATTCGCCTTAAACAACGCGATAAGGAACCTGAGTGGGTCCGCGGGCCGCGCATCGGCATCTCCAAGAACCAGGACGCCGCGCTGCGGTTTTGGATCCCCTTCGACAAAACAGTGTCTCGACGCCGCGGGCTCCCCCGCTAACCTTTTCTTAGTGCATGAGTTAGGAAACCCATGCACTACATTTTTAAACCAGAGCCGCTCGCACCAACTCTGCCGCTTGGGACGGGGTCTTTCCCACCTTCACTCCGGCTGCTTCCAACGCTGCCTTCTTGCCTTCTGCCGTACCAGAACCACCAGACACGATGGCGCCAGCATGCCCCATCGTCTTGCCTTCCGGCGCGGTGAAACCCGCAATATACGCCACCACTGGCTTCGTCACATGGTCCTTGATGTAGGCTGCGGCATGTTCCTCAGCGTCGCCGCCGATCTCACCAATCATGATGATCGCTTCGGTATCCGGGTCGTTCTGGAAGGCTTCAATCGCGGAAATATGCGTGGTGCCGATAATCGGATCTCCTCCGATTCCCACACATGTGCTGAAACCAATATCAGATAGCTCATACATCATCTGGTAGGTCAAGGTGCCTGACTTCGACACCAACCCAATCTTTCCTGGGTTCGGCGCGGTTTCTGCGGGAATGATGCCCGCATTGGACTGTCCCGGCGAGTAAAGCCCCGGGCAATTGGGCCCAATAATGCGCGTTGATGACTCTCGCCCCAGCGCATAGAGCTCCGCAGTGTCCTTGACTGGAATACCTTCCGTAATAATCACCACGAGCTCAATGCCGGCACGGATAGCTTCTTCCGCCGCATCCTTGGTGAATTTTGCCGGCACGAAGATGACGGTGACGTTGGCGTCTGTAGCTTGCATGGCCTCACGCACGCTTCCGAAGACGGGAATCTCACGACCCTCGATATCGACGCGCTCACCTGCCTTGCGCGGGTTGACCCCACCCACAATGTTGGAGCCGGATTCCAGCATGCGGCGCGTGTGCTTCATGCCTTCAGAACCCGTCATGCCCTGCACGATGATCCGCGAGTCTTTATTGAGAAAAATCGACATGTCTACTCCTAGTTCGCCAGCTCCGCAGCCCTACGGGCGGCGGCGTCCATGGTTTCGACCTGCTCGAGTTTGGGCAGGTGTGCGTCGTTAAGAATCGTGCGTCCCTGTTCTGCGTTGTTGCCGTCGAGGCGCACCACGAGCGGCTTGGGTTCAATCCCCTCAGAATCCAGAATCTTGTAGGCCTGCACGATGCCCTTGGCTACTTCATCGCAGGCGGTAATACCACCAAAGACGTTGACAAAAACGGATTTGACCTGCGGATCGCTGAGAATCACTTCGAGCCCGTTGGCCATCACTTCTGCGTTAGCGCCACCGCCGATATCGAGGAAATTCGCGGGCTTCGGCTGCGAAGAAAGATCTTCGCCGGCATAGGCCACAACGTCGAGCGTCGACATCACCAACCCAGCACCATTGCCAATAATGCCCACAGAACCGTCGAGCTTCACGTAGTTCAACCCCATCTTTTGCGCTTTCAGCTCTAGCGGGTCCGTCGCGCCATGGTCTTGGAGCTCAATATGTTCGGGGTGGCGGAACTGCGCATTATCATCAAGCGTAACCTTGCCATCAAGCGCAATAATGTCACCACTAACCGTCTTGACCAGTGGATTGACCTCCACCAGCGTGGCGTCCTCCTCCGTGTACACCGTGTAGAGCTTCTTAAACACGGGCACAAGCTTGGCGACGTCCCCCTCATCAAACCCCGCCTCATACGCCATGTCCCGTGCCAGTGTGTCCGTCATACCGTCGAGCGGAGAGAAACTGCGCTTAATCAGTGCGTCTGGGCGCTCTTCAGCAAGCTTTTCAATCTCCACGCCGCCTTCCTTGGAGAGCATGGCCAGGTAGCGGCGCTTGGTGCGGTCAAGCAGGATGGAGAAATAGTATTCCTCGGCGATGTCCGCGCCTTCTGCCACCATGACCTTGCGCACGGTGTGGCCCTTAATCTTCAGTCCAAGAATCTCGTTGGCTTTCTCCGCGGCTTCCGCGGGGCTGTGCGCTAACTTGACTCCTCCGGCCTTGCCGCGCCCGCCGGTTTTGACTTGCGCTTTGACCACGACAACCGGCGTGCCCAGCTTCGCGGCAGCTTCTTCTGCCTGTACGGCTGAGGTCGCAACAATGCCTTTGAGGGTGGGAACCCCATGAGCTTCAAAGAGGTCTCGAGCTTGGTACTCGTAGAGATCCACTTCTGCCTCCATCTTTGCAGTGAAAACTATTTCCCACCAAGATTCATCAAAACGGAGACGTGATGCAAACCACGCAGTATCCCTTGCTGCGCCACACTTCACACACTTTGCTGGCCGCGCAACGACGCCGCAATGTTGCCCGTAGTAGGACTACCCTGCGCCAGAATAGGATTAACTGATTTAACTTTCGGGGGCACCCTAAGCGACGCCGTCGATAAGCGCAGCCAACTCCTTCGACGCGCCTTTCATATCCTCGACGTCCTTCGCATCGCCCTGCGAATGGCGGAACATGAAGTTAATAACCTCCGCATTACCCACGCTGGTCACGCAAAAGAACTGCCGCAAGTCCGCCTCGGGGTGCTTGGCACAAGCGAAATAGCGGCCACCCTCGCTAAAATCGAGCTCTTCAAAGGGCTTTACCTCTTCGCCATTCTCTTCCTCTTGACGCTGGTAATCCTGAACAATAAAGGAACGCACATCTCGGGCGGCCTGATCATTGTCCTGCGGGCACGTATCAGTCTCACCCTCGTCCAGATAGCTAGCGTCAATCATGAACTGAAGTCCGTCACGTTGATAGAAACGGCCCCAACCATCAGGCTCACCCGAATCATAGGTTGGGTCGTGCGGCAAACCAGCAAACTCTTCCGGCATAGCCTCCAGCAATGCAGGGACATCAAATTCCTTAGCGCAGGTGCCTTCCTCGACCGGCACTGGCGTGCTAACGCTTGAGGCTTGAGAGTTGTCACGAGGCGCTGGTGCAACCTCACTGCCCGCAGAACACGCCACCAAAGACATCGGCGCAACCACTATCGCTGCTCGCATCAACCAGTTCATGGTGGGCTCTTTCCCTTCGCACAATCGACAGTTTGCCTGCGAGGCTACCCGGCAATCACCTGGTTGTTACTGGTTAGCGGTAGCGTTCCCCGCAGACCACGTCTCCCAGTCCATGTTCCAGTCCCCCAAACCGTCAAGCGGGCTGAGTACACCGCCGCCGGTATTGGAAACCCGAACCACGTCTCCGCGTTTGACGGTGTTCTGGAACCACTGGGCATCTTCGGTCGTGACGTTAATGCAGCCATGGGACTGGTTGTAGCTACCCAGAGCTCCTACCGCCCACGGCGCAGCATGAACGTAGATGCCGGAGTAGGACATCTGCGTTGCCCATTTGACGTTGGTCTTGTAACCGCCGGCATCGAGCGCCAGGCCGAAGGTGGTGGAATCCATGGTCAGGTCCGGATACTGGTCGCCGATGACATACACGCCATTCGGGGTATCCCACTTTCCATCCGTGCCCATGGAAATCGGAATCCGGCGCAGAACCTCACCGTTTTTGAATACCGACATCATCTTGGAGTTGTTATCTACCAACGTGATGACGCGGGCACCGATGGTGAAGTTCGTTGAGGCGTCCTCGCCACCGTAGACGCCGCCGCCAAGGTTGCGGCCGTAGAGGTCGACGTCGACAGTCACGCTCGTTCCCGGCTCCCAATACTTCGCCGGGCGCCAGCGCACTTCCTGGTTATTAACCCAGTAGAAAGCGCCCTCCACTGCCGGTTCAGTCTTGACTGTGATGGCCTCCTCGGCCGCCTTGCGGTCGGTGACGTAATTGCCAAAGCGCACGCCAATAACCTGTCCTACGCCCACTTCAGACTCTGGGAGGGGGCTCAAGGCAACTTCAGAAACGGCCGCCGCCTGCGGCGTTGTGAAGGTAATGGTTTTGTGGTTGCCGTCTTTGTCTTTCGCATCAATGGTGTAGGTGCGGTTGTAGCCCAGCACCTCGGCGTTCTTCCACGTTTTCGAATCGGAGGAAAGCTTGTCCTCCACCACCTTACCGGACTCGTTGGTCATGGTGACCTCTTTGAGCCCCGCAGTGGAGGTGACTTCAATCGGTTCAGAAGGGTCAACATCTTCTGCCCCATCCTTGAGCGAGAACTTGAGTTGCTTCGCCTTTGCGGCTGCCGACGCCGATGCTTCCGCCGCCGCGCTCTCCTGCGCCTCTTCGGCCGAAATCTCCGCCGCTTCTTCCTTGGTTTCTGGAGAACCAATGGTGCAGGCGGCCATCAGGGACGCGGCCGCAAGCAGTCCAGTGAGAAATCCTGCGGGACGTGCCTTAGGGAATAGAGAACGCACACAAACCCCTAGATAGATGAGACGTTGATAAAGACAATGCACCCAGCCTAGTCCGCACAACCATGTTCAAACTAGATGACCCCGCCGCCTTTAACCGTTTCGTTATCGATCCGCAGATCCCCGAGTACACCGTCGCCAGCTGAGCGTTCAATAGCGGCTATGCACTACCCTCAAAACCGCTAACAACCTGGCGATTTTACCTTTTTCTAGCCGGGGTGTTAAAGTTACATCTCGTTGCACGGCAGGCACTGAGGAAATCAGAAGCCGCTGGGACAACGAATGCGCCATTAGCTCAATTGGCAGAGCAACTGACTCTTAATCAGTGGGTTCGGGGTTCAAGTCCCTGATGGCGCACAGTACATCCCCTTCATCAACTCAGTTGGTGGAGGGGATTTCGCATGTTTGGGGTTAACCCTAAAACACCTCAAGCTGCTCCAACTTAGGCCGCCACCACGCGGCGCTCGTGGCGAGGAATTCCTTGTGCTCTGGCCCGGATATCTCATCGAGGGCCCGCAGGTACTCGGGCACCATGGCGCGAGGAAGGCGCAGCCCCATGGTCAGGTGGGGTGTCCAGCGTGGACCGCGCCCATCCGGGTTTGCGGCGCTCAGTTGGCGCGCTGCGGTCTCCAACTCATCGGTGGTTTCCAACATCCATGCCACTGTCTGTTTGCTCTTGGTGCCGAAAACAACGGTCCCTACGCGGCGAAATACTGCGGGAATAAGCGGCGGCAACACGTCGCGGGCCAGATCCACCACAGTCTGGCCCATCGTTGGCGCAAAGGTCACCGTGATGTGCGGGCGCTGGCGCTGGAGGGGGAATCCTCGCTCGGCTAGCTCAGCAAAGACCTCCCGCACAGACTCTTCGTCCTCCGGAGTGAGGTACAACAGGAGGTTCTCGGGCGAATTGCGACTCACGCCGCCTAAGTCTAACTAACCGCCTGCAGAGCCACCACGGGATGTCCGCGGTGCTCCACGATATCTGCCTCCACGCGATACACCTCGAGCAGAAGCTCAGGACTCAGCACATCCACCGGAGCGCCATGAGCATGGATCTGCCCGTCCTTCAGCACAACGAGCTGGTCACACATCCGGGCTGCCAAATTAATGTCATGAATCGCCACCAGCGCAAGACTGCCTTCCTCCTGCACTTTCGCCCTCACACGGCCCAAGACAAAGAGCTGGCGGTGGAGGTCGAGGGCGGACGTGGGTTCGTCGAGAAGCATGAGGCCCGGATGCCCCACCAGCATCTGCGCCACCGCGACGAGCTGGCGCTGGCCGCCAGAGAGCTCGTTGAGGTAGCGCTGCGCAATCGCGTCCAGCCCCAGAGAGTGCAGCACCTCGGCAGTACGGGCGACTGGGTCTTCGCATACTTCCCGACGGGCCGCGATCAGAACCGCCTCAAATGCTCGCAAGGCCGCGCTGTGCGGCAGGTCCTGCGGCACATAGCCGATGAGCTGGCGGCGCCGCTTCCCACGCGGAGCCTCTCCGTCGACGCGGAGATCCACCGTGCCGCCCCGCGCGCGGTGTACGCCGGCAAGCGCCGTAATGGTCGTGGTCTTACCGGACGCATTCGGCCCCAGCAATCCCACCACCTGCCCGCCGCGCAACGTGGGAAGACTTAATCCCTCCACGACCATGTGTGAGCCGTACCCGGCCGACAGGTCAGAAATCGTGAGTTCTACGTCCACAATGCCCTCCTCCGGGTCATGACGATGGCGATGAAGAACGGCACTCCCAACAGCGAGGTGACAATGCCGATGGGAATGGCCACGCCGGGTTTGATGACGAGGCTCAGTGCATGGGCGGCGCACATGACTGCTGACCCCGCGGCTATCGACGCCGGCACGAAGTAGCGCTGGTCCTCGCCTACCAACATGCGCGCGATGTGTGGACCGACAAGGCCGATAAACCCGATGATGCCGGCGAAAGCCACGGTGGTGGCCGCGACGAGCGAGACCACGACGAGCACAATGATGCGCAGCCGGGAGGTGTTAATGCCGAGGGCGGTGGCGCGGGCGTCGCCAAGCCGCAGCGCTGTCAAGCGCCACGACAGTGCCCCCAAGATGGGCAGCGCCACCGCAAGCACTCCGGCCAGCACGGCGTTAGCCTGCCAGCTGGCACGGGTCAGCGAGCCCATGGACCAAAAGACAATCTGTTGAAGGGCCTCGCTGGAGGAGCGGTATTGAATGAGCGCCAGCATGGCCTGGAAAAAGAAGACGAGGCCGATGCCGAGCAGCACCATCGTCTCCGACTTGGCGCCACGAAGAACGGCGGCGACAACGATAATAGCCGTGGCGATGGCCGCGGACAGCCACGCGATAAGCGCGAGGTTGAACTGCGGCTGGGCCAGCAGCTGCCAGCGCAGAACGATGGCGCTGGCCCCTCCGAAGGCCGCGGCGGCGGAAATGCCCAGCGTGAAAGGCTCGGCAAGAGGGTTATCCAGGATGGTCTGCATTTGTGCGCCGGCTACCGATAGGCTGGCCCCAATGAGCAGCGCCATGACCGCCATGGGCAGACGCAGGCGCCAGAGGACGGTACGCGTTTGCTTGTCGACGCCTCCCGGGTCCACCAGTCCCCGCAGTACCTCACCAGGAGTGAGGTCGATGGCGCCGACGATGACGCTGATTAGGAAGGCAGCGAGGGCTGCGGCGGCGAGGGCAAGAACGATGGCGATGCGTCGGCGCGTAACGCGGGAGTGTTCTTGTGCGAGCGCCGCGGCGGCCGCTACTGGGTTCGGCGCAGCGTTCGATGCAGCTTTCGGTGCAGCGTTCGGCTCGGAGTCTTCGTTCGTGATGTGCTGGGCACTGACTGGGCGTGCACTTGATGCGGTAATGCTCATGACTAGTTGGTGCTGAAGAAGGTTCCGTCACCGGGGACGGGCGAGTATTTCTCTTGGGCTTTGGCCCATTCCTGCTGCACATCGATGTCGGCGTAGTCCTCGGGGTGGAGCCAGGCAGCGATCTGGAGCAGTGCCAGGTAGTTGAAAGGCGAGTTGTAGAACTGGTGCCACAAGCCGTGGAGCTTGTGCTCCTTCACGGCGGTGAGATCGGGGAAGCCAGGTTGGACGTCGGCAAGCGTGGCGACACTGGCGTGGGCGTCCTTCTCGCTGATGCCGTAGCCGGCGGCCGCGAAGCCAGTGTGGCCCTTAGAGTTATCAACCTTGGAGGACCAGTCGCCGCCCGTAGCGATGATCATGTCCGGATCGGCGTCGATGACCTTTTCGGGGGTAAGGGCGCCGGACTCGCCGTCGATGAGGCCATCTGCCACGTTCTTACCGCCGGCGACGTTGACCAACTGGGAGATGTTGGAGTCATTCCAGGAGCCACAGCAGTCCGACACACCTGCCGCACGCCACACGAAGGTGGACGGCTTGTCTTTCACCTTCGCTGCGCGTTCTTTCACTAGGTCAACGTTCTTCTGCCAGTCCGCGATAAATTCCTCGGCGCGATCCTCATGACCAAAGATATCGGCGAAGATTTCCATGGTGGGCACGGTGTTCTCCAGCGGCTTGGCGCGGAAGTCCGTAACGGCGTAAGTGAGTCCGGCTTGGTCCAGTTTGTCAGTGAGCCCGGCAGTTTGGGATGCCTCGTACTGGTCTTTCGAAAGAACGATGAGGTCGGGGTCAAGGTTGATGAGTTCCTCCACGGTGACATCACCCTTGGTGAAACCGCCGATTTCGGGCAGCTCATTAACTTTAGGGACGCTCTTTTCCAGCTCGCGGTAGTAGTCGGGCACGTTCTGCTTGAGATCCGAGCCGATGGCTACAACCTTGTCGAGGGGGTCTTCAGCATTCAGGACGCCGGTGGCAAATACTGCGCGGCCCTCGCCCAAAATGACGCGCTCTGGCTCATGGTCCAGCTCCACGTGGCGGCCAGCCAGGTCCGTGAAACTCACGGCAGCGGTGCCGTCAGCAGATGCGGACTGCGTAGAGTCCTCGGCTGTTGTTCCGGCGGCGCAGCCTGCCACGGTACTGGCCAGTGCTGCCACTAGGGCGAAGGTTCCTACCGCTCGCGGTCGTGCTGTCAGATGCTGTGTGGGGCTGTGAACCACTGTTGTTCCTCGAACTTTCATCGTCGTGTGCGGAACCCACGTGGGGAGTGCGCACTCCAATCAGGACGAGTTCATATTACACATTCAGGTTAGGCTACCCAAAGCCGATATAGGGTAGGCTCCACTTTTCTTGGAGGCGGCAGAGCATAAAAAAGACCCTGCCGTGAAGGTGTCCACGACAGGGGTGCTCGCGCTGCGCCGTCGGCGCAGCGCACAAGGAGTGGCGTTTAGCGGCGCTCAGCCAGCAGGCGCTGCAGCTCCTTAATGTCGGACTTGCGGCGCCTGGAGCGGAAGACGGAGAAAGCGATGAGTCCTACGACGGCAGCGCCGACGCCAGCGAGCGCCATCTGCACGTTGCGGTCCTGCAGCTTCTGGGTGGCAGCTCCCTTGGCGTCGTCCACGAAGTTCTGCGGCTTGCTACGGTAAGCCAGCTCATCCAAGGTGCTAGCCAGCTGACGGCGGGTGCGCTCGATGTCGCGCTGGATATCATCAATGTTGCGTGCCACGGGAAATCTCCTGAGATTTTGACTGTGTTTTTGTTCTAACGTCGACATTCTACATTGACCCCAGCGTTGCCCGCATGTCTACTCGCGGGGAGGGTAGGGCCGCGATCACGGTAGGGTGGGGACCATGACTGAAGCACAACGACTGTCTGTAGGAGACACTGCACCAGCCTTTTCCTTGAGCGACGATGCCGGTAACACCGTAAGCCTGAGCGACTTTGCCGGCCAGCGCGTCGTGGTCTACTTCTACCCGCGCGCCAATACCCCTGGCTGCACCAAGGAGGCCTGCGATTTCCGCGATAGCCTCGAGCAGCTCAACGGAATGAATATCGCCGTCGTGGGCATTTCCCCCGACAAGCCGGAGGCCCTGGCAAAGTTCCGTGAGGACCACGAACTGAACTTCCCCCTTCTGTCTGACCCCGACAAGGAAGTTATGACTGCTTATGGCGCTTTCGGGGAGAAAAAGAACTACGGCAAGGTTGTCCAAGGCGTTATCCGTTCTACCTTCCTTGTGGAGGAAGACGGCACCATTGGCCAGGCCATGTACAACGTGAAGGCCACCGGCCACGTTGCCCGCGTGCTTAAGGGGCTCAACTAGACCGTGGAATCCAGCTCAAAGTCACCGGAGATACTGGTCCCGAGGCGTCGGCCAGCACAGGCGCGCAGCCGCGCCAAATATGACCGGATTTTGTCCTGCGCGCGTCAGACGCTCGTGGACCATGGCTTTGAGTCTTTTACCTTCGACGAGGTCTCGCGCCGCGCGGAGGTACCCATTGGCACGCTGTACCAATACTTTGCCAACAAGTATGTGCTAATTTGCGAGCTTGACCGCCAAGATACCGCGGAGATGTTGGCAGAAGTCGAGCGTTTCTCGCATCGCGTTCCAGCACTTCAGTGGCCGGACTTTCTCGAGGAATTCATCGACCGCATGGCGCGAGTGTGGCGCAATGACCCCTCACGCCGCGCGGTGTGGCATGCCGTGCAATCCACGCCGGCCACCCGTGCCACGGCCGCCGACACGGAGCTCAGCCTGCTCAAGCCCATCGCGGAGATCATCAAGCCCCTAGCCCCCGACATGGACGATGCCGCCCGGATAGAAATCGCGGCCTTCCTCGTCCACACGGTGGTGTCCTTGCTCAACTACAGCATCATGCGCTCCGAAGACAGCGTCGACGGCGTGGTGGAAGAAATTAAGCGCATGCTCATCGCTTACCTCTTCGCTATTGCGACTGGCGGCTAAGAATGACCGTGGCGGTGGCATAGTCGCCGTCATGGCTGATGGTGAGCGCTGTGGTGTACTCCCCCAAGGAGTCGTGGGCTTGGCTGGCTATCTCCCCGCGCAGTGCTAGGGCCACGCGGCCCCAGGCGTCGGGGCGGACCTCAATCTCTGCCCAGTCCACGTCCTCCTCTGCCATGACCGGAGCACTCCCATAGAGCGCCTGGGACCATGCCTTGATGAAGGCTTCCTTGGCGGCCCAGCGCCCAGCCAGGTGCTGCGCACGGGCCTCCCCATCCATCCCTCGGGACTGTGCGACGCGTAGCTCGAAGGCACTAAAGACCCGCTCGAAACTCGTGCCCGGGGTATCCAGCTGCTGGGCAAAGGAGGGAATGTGCACTAGGTCGGTGCCCACGCTCACGCCGCTTACTGTCATGCGGGCTAGCTTAGCGCGCCAGCTCCTGCTTGAGCTCCTCCAGCTCATCGCCGCCGGCCATCCACTGGGTCAACTCAGGAAGGGTAACGTCCGCCTTGGCGGCATCTAAGGACATCTCTCCAACGGTCAGGACCACGAAGTGGTCGCCCACCAGATAGGCGTGCTGTGGGTTGTGAGTAATAAACACCACGCCCATGCCGCGCTCGCGGGCAGCGTTAATGAATCGCAGCACCATGCCGGACTGCTTTACGCCGAGCGCGGCGGTGGGCTCGTCCAGGATGATGTAGCGCGCGCCGAAGTAGATGGCACGCGCGATGGCGACCACCTGGCGCTGGCCGCCGGAGAGTGCGGAGAGTTCCACGGAGACGTCGCCAAGCACAATGCCCATCTCAGCCAGCTGGTCGTGCGTAATGCGCTTCATTTCTTCCTCGCGTAAGAGCCCCAAGGGACCGGTCAGCTCCTGACCCAGGAAGAAGTTGCGCCACACCGACAGCGAGGGCACCAAGGCCAAATCTTGGTACACGGTGGCAATACCAGCATCGAGGGAATCGCGCGGACTATCGAAACGAACCTCGTTTCCATCGACAGTGATGGTGCCACCGGTGGGCTGGTTGAGGCCCGCCAGAATCTTGATCAGCGTGGATTTGCCCGCGCCGTTGTCACCTAAAACGCAGGTCACCGCACCTTCCTGCACGGTAAGGTTGATGCCGCGCAGGGCGTGGAAGTTGCCGAAAGTTTGGGAAATATCGTGCAGCTCAATCATGGTTTATCGCCTCTTGGTGAAGTTGGCTACCGACGTATTCGTCAGCACGGCAAAAAGCAGCATGGCGCCGAGGAAGAACTTGAACCAGTCCGGGTTCCAGCCGGCATATACGATGCCCTGATTGGTCATGCCGAAGATGAGCGCGCCGATGGCGGTGCCCACCGCGGTACCGCGCCCGCCGGTCATGGAACAGCCACCAATTACGGCGGCGATGATGTAAAGGAACTCGTTGCCAATGCCTTGGCCTGCCTGGATAGAGTCAAAAGCAAAGAGCGTGTGCATGCCCACAAACCACGCGGCAAAACCGACGAACATAAACAGCGCCACCTTGACGCGGCGCACGGGAACGCCTACGGCACGGGCGGCAGCATCGTCACCACCCACGGCGAAGATCCAGTTTCCCCAGCGCGTTTTGTACAGCACCCACGAGGCAATCGCCACGAAGAGGATCCACCACAAGACCGTGGCACGGATACTCAGCGAGCCCACGTGCAGGGTTCCGGCGAACACCACGCGCGCGGAGGGAAAACCTTCCATATCCGCGATGGTGGGCGTGGCCACCTGGCCGGTGACCAGCTTGGTGATAGCCAGGTTAAGGCCCTGCAGCATGAGGAAGGCCGCCAGGGTGATGAGGAAGGAATCAATCTTGGTGCGCGTGACCAACAGGCCGTTGAGTGCACCGATGGCCAGCGCGGTAAGCAGAGACAGTCCCACACCTACCCAGGAGTTGAGGTGGAAATTGTAATTGAGCATCGTGGCCACGAGCGCCGCAGAAGTCACGGCCACGCCGGAAGACAGGTCGAACTCGTTGCCGATCATGAGCAGGCCCACTGCGAGGGCCACAATTCCCAGCGTGGAGCTGGCATACAACACCGTGGAGAAGGCCTCCAGGGAACGGAAGGCAGGGGCGACAATCATGAACAGGGCAAAGATGACCACCGCGCCGAGCAGGCTAGCCAACTCTGGGCGGCGGATTAGACGGGAGAATCCGCTGCGTTGGGTCAGGCGGGTATCGCCTGTGCTTGTCGACGCCTCCTCGTCACCCCTTACCGGCACCGCTTGGCTCATCGCAGGCCCTCCTTTGCCGACTCAGAAATGATGTCGACATTGGTGGAATCCACGAAGGACGGACCCGTGTAGACCGGGCGGCCGCCGCCCAGCGTGGATCCGTTGCGGTGCGCTAGCCACAGGGCGTCGACAGCAAGGTAGCCCTGCATGTAAGGCTGTTGGTCCACGGCCCATTGCACCTTGCCGTCCGCGATGGCGCCGACAAGTTCAGCGTTGGTGTCGAAGGTGGCGACCTTCGCTTCAGAGCCAGCATCCGCCACCGCGGCGGTCGAGCGCATGGCGACCGAGGCCTGCAGTGCCATGACCCAGTCGATGGACTTGTCCTGCGCCAGCTTGGCGTTGATGGTGGACTGCGCAGCGGTGAGGTCCTTGCCGTTGACGTAGAGGATCTCCACCTTTCCGCCGGTCATTCCTTCCTTCAGGCCCGCGCAGCGCGCCTCCTGGGAGGAGTTGCCTTGCTCGTGAATGACACACAGCGCGTGTTTCGCGTCCTCGGATTTGAGGCGCTCGCCTGCCTTGGTGCCCGCGACCTTTTCTTCTTGTCCGAAGAAAGCACTCATGCCGTACTTTTGGTAATCATCCATGCCGGCGTTGAGCCCCACGGTGGGGATTCCAGCGTCGGCGGCCTTCTTGGCCACAGGGCCGATAGCGCCCGCATTCGGCATGGTCACGGCGATGCCGTCCACGCCAGAGTCGATGGCGGACTGGACCAGGTTGGCCTGGTTGGGAGCCTCCGGGTCGGAGGAATAGCGCAGTTCAATGTTGTCCTTGCGCGCGGCATCCTCCGCGCCCTTGCGTACGAGGTCCCAGTACGTGTCACCCGGCGCGCCGTGGGAGACCATGGCGACAACGAGGCGTTCGGTATCGACGCCTCCGGCTAGTTCGCCGTCGGCGCTGGGGCGGGGTGCCCCGCCGGTGGCGGAGCACCCCCCAATCGTGGCGGCGAGGGCAACAGTAATAACACCAAGTAAAGGTTTTGTGCTGATTTTCACCCTTGCATGGTGCCCCAGCCCACACCTTGGGTTCAACCCGTCTGACCTGCTTCTTTATCGTTTCAGACGGCGCACGCTGGGGGTATCCGGTGGCTTTCTACCCCCGCTCGGCGTCAGGTTGGAGTACGCCGTGACGCATGCGCGCGCCTTCACTGAGCAGCACGGCAGCCTCGCGTTCCTTGACCTCCGCGGCGTCGCCGCCGCCCAGGTTGCGATCGACCGGCCTCTGATACAGCGCCGAACCGCCCCGCATGGCTTCCTCGAGGCGGCGCAAGCCAGAGCGTTCTCGCGCCTCGGCTTTGTCACGCCATGCCTGTGCATAGTCCTCGCCGTGTTCAGCCACGAGTGCCGTCACGAAGGCCACTGGATGCACGACCGCAATGAGCGCGGAAACATGGCCGAAGCCCAAGGACGTCACCAGTCCTGCTTTGGGTGGGGTCCGGCGCAGGTCCAGCGGCTGGCGCAGCCACACGAGGTGCTCGTGCCGGCGCAGCTCAGGATCCACGCAGTCCAAGGAACGGTTCGGCGGAATGATACCTCCGCGCAGCACCTGGCAGAGTCCAATGAGTTGGAAGGCCGCAGCTCCACCTTTAGCGTGGCCAGTCAGGGTCTTTTGCGAAATAACGTAGAGCGGGTTCCCGTCGCTGCGCCCGAGGGCACGCGCGATGCGCTCATGTAGGTCGGACTCGTTGGGGTCATTAGCGCTCGTGGAGGTGTCATGTTTGGATACCACCGCAATCTCGTCTGGCACCACACCCAGTTCCTGCAAAGACTGCGCGAGGCGCGAGTCTGTTCCCCCGCGCGCGGCAGACAGCGCGCCAAGGCCCGGTGCGGGGATGGAGGTGTGCGCGCCGTCGGCGAAGGACTCGGCAAAGCCCACCACGCCGAGGACCGGCAGGCCCAGCTCCGCGGCTAAACTTCCGCGCGCAAGCAGCAGCGTGCCGCCACCTTCAGACTCGACAAAGCCGCCGCGGCGGCGGTCGTTGGCCCGGGAGAAGAAGCGGTGCTCGATCCCCTTGGCCTCCATTTCTGAGCTATCAGCGGTGGCTGCCATGTCGCCGAAGCCTGTAATCCCCTCGACGGAGAGCGCATCAATCCCGCCGGCGACAACGAAATCCGCCTTATGCAGGCGCAGCTTGTCCACCGCCTCCTCGACGGACACCGCCGCCGTCGCGCACGCCGCTACTGGATGCACCATCTGTCCGTAGCCGCCGACGTAAGACTGCATCACGTGCGCGGCAATGACGTTGGGCAGGGCTTCCTGCAAGATGTCGTGTTGGCGGGGATGGGCCAGGAGCTTATCGACGTACAACGAGCGCAATGCCTCCTGTCCCGCCATACCGGTTCCCTGGGTGGAGCTCACCCGCGCCGGGTGGACGTGGGCAAGCAGCTCGGCAGGGCTAAAGCCAGCGGCGAGGAACGCCTCGATGGTGCATACAAGGTTCCATAGCGCTAGGCGGTCCACGCTATCTAGCATGTCCGCGGGGATGCCGTAGACAGCGGGATCGAAGCCTTCCGGAATCTGGCCGCCGACGAATCGCGTCATGGCTACGCGCCGCGGCACGCGTACAGCGGATCCGGCAGGGCGGGTCACCTGCCATTCGGCCTCACCGCCAGGGCTCGTGAGCACTCGTCGCATCGTGGCACCTTCGCAGCTATCCACGAAGGACTGTGCGGTGGCTTCATCTTCCACGGCGAAGGTGAGCGGTTTCTCCAGGTAGATGGTGGTGAGTTCAGGCGCGAGGTTATCCACCATGGGCAGGTGCGGGCCAAAGTCATCGTGGAAGCGGCGCACTCCTATTCCGGCAAGGACCTCATCGTGGAAGCGGTCGTAGATATCTTCCTCTGCGATTTCTTCGCCCTCCGGTGTGGTCCACGTCGCCGAAGTGTCATCCCACGTCACGAGGCCACGGCTCCACGCCAACTCCAGCACGCCCGCCGCCGAAAGATCTCCGCCGACCTCCGCCTCGAAGCGCGTGCGCGAAGTGCCCAGCGGGCCCAACTCCCCTGCTCCCACGATGACGACCATGTCCTCCAGGGACTGGCTAACCCCCTCGAAGCGGGGTGTTGTCCACTCCAGTGGCGCAAGCACATTCGGCAGAGCCTTGACGGTGCGCGGCGCTGGGCTGGAGGACTTGGTGGGGGTCGGGGGGACGTCGCCAAGCGCGGCGTCGCGAGCAAGCGCAGCGAAGTCCAGGTCGGCCCCAGCCAAACCACCTGTGAAGTCCATAGCCACCGGCGCTTCAGCAGCCTGGATGAGTATGTCCTCGTTCGCGGCGTTATCCACAAGGCGTATCGCCATCTCCTTCGCCGAGAAAGTGCTCACGCCGTGGGACTCAACCTGCTCGACGAGTGGATCGTTGCCCGCCATGAGCCCTGTACCGCGCACCCAACCAATAAGTGCGTGGACCAGCGAGGTCCGCGCGCCCCAGGTGTTTTGCTCGGAGTGCCAGCGCTGTACCAGGGCGTCGAACGCTGCCTTAGCCTCGCCATAAGCACCGTCGCCACCGAAGCGCCCGCGATTGGGCGAACCCGGCAGCACCACGTGGAGGCGATGCCCCAGATGGGTATCCGCGCCGAGCGCAGACAGGCCCGCGATGAGCTTTTCTACCGACCACAGCAGCAGGCGCATCTGGGCTTCTGCTTCAGGACCAGCCTCCGCCACGGTGCCGCTTACGCGCGGGGCGGCGAAGGGGAAGAGCAGGTCCGGCACGAAGGCCGGCTTGCTCAGCTCGGTCTTTCCGCCCACGGTGGCCGTCTGTTCTGAGCCTATCCACTCCACCAGCGCGTCGATGTCGGCGAAGGAGTTGAGGTTGGCCGGTACTACCCACAGCGCTGCTGTGCCAACGGCACGGGTGCGGTACAGCTCCTTGAAAAACTCCAGGCGGCCCGGGGTAAGCTGCGAGGTCGTCGCGATAACGGTGGCTCCTTCGACGAGCAGCTCGGAGATAATTTCCGCGCCAATCGAGCCCGGCGAGCCACCTGTTACCACGGCCACCTGCCCGGAGTGAAGCAGGAATTCGCCGGGTACCTCAGCATCCACCGCTTGGTGGTGATAGCCCAGGTACTCGGCCATACGCGCGACCTCCGCGCCAGCCCCCAGGACATCAAGGGGCGGATCTTCTACGCCCGCCGCCGCAGCGCGGACGAGGTCTTCGCGGGCATAAGCCCAAAAGTCATCAAACAGCACGGCCTTCTTCGCGTCGAAGGCCGGCGCTACGCGCTGCGCCCAGTCCGGGCCCAACTCCGCGGACACAAGTTCAGCGAGGTGCTTGTCATGCACCGTCTCCTCACCGTGCTCAGTGTCGTGACCGTGTTCGGTCTCTTCACGGCCGAGAGCTTCCAGCAGCGTGTGGGCGGTACCCTCGAGCGCGGATTCGAGCCGCTCCGTGTATGCAGCCAGCGCTGCTGGATCCACGGTGGTGGCAGCGCTCGCGTGCGAAACCCTGGCTACCGTGACGCCGGCGCGGGTTGTGGTGGCTATGAGGGAGGCGTCGATAAGCTCATCCAGCTCCTGTGCGGTGCTGGCAGCGGTGACGGGTAATGTGGCCAGCTCCCCGCCGCGCAGGGACGCGCCCTCCCGGCTGCCCAGCACGAGCTCCGCCAGTGTGTGGTCGACCCAGCCCGGTCCCAGACCCCACTCACTGTTCACACGTTCGGCAATGTATCCCGGCTTCTTTCCCGCCGGTCCGGTCACACGGCGCACGGCCTGCGCTACCTGCTCGGTAAGCACTGGGCCGAAAGCGTGATAGCCCGGCGCGCGCTGTGTCACGGTCTGTGCCAGCTCGCTCACCGGCATGTCCGCCGCACCGTCGATGGCGGCGATGCCGAACTCTACGCCCAGGTCCAGCAGCAGCTGGTTGCGGCGGGAGGATACGCCCTCCACCAAACCTTCAATCGTGTCGGTAGCCGCAATCTGATCGGGACGCACCTTCGTCCACAGGGCGATGAGCATCTCAACCGCCTGCTGTGTGCTCAACGGCTGGTCAGGAACCTCTTCGGTCACGGCAGCCGGAGTAGCAGTATCGGCACTCGCCGGCTCATCGGTCGCGAGCTGCGACGTGGACTGTGACGGCTGAGAGTGCTCGTCAGCCGGCACGGTCTCACGCGCCGGGACTGAGTCCGTAACAGTGTCCTCGGCGAACACCCGGGCATGGTCGCGCTCGGTGTTGAGGACCTCGACCTGAACGCCGTCGTACTCCGGCAAGCTAAGAGTCTGCCCCATCATGTTGGCCACAGTGGGGGCATGGCCCACCCCAACCTCGACGAAGCGCTCTATGCCTAAGCCCGGAAGCCCAGCGGCAGTTTGCGCACCGCGCGGGGTCAGCAGCAGGTCCTGCGTTTCGATCCAGCGCACCGGGGAGGCAAACTGCCAGGCCAACAACTCCACCAGCAGCGTGCGGCCAAGCCTCTGCGGGTGCGCCGCGGCTGCTGCGAAGTCCTCCAGGATGGCCGTAATACGTGGCGAATCAACAACCTCTGCGATGGCCTCCACAAAGTCACGGTCCACGGCGAAAGGCCGGGCAACGAGGTTGGGCACGTATCGCCCCACCAGCACCTCCAGGTCGATGTCCTGCGGGATGAGCTCATCCAGGTGGGCGCGGAAGTCATCCACCCCGTCCACCAAACGTGAGGAGTGGAAAGGCACATCAATGCCCGGGATGGGGACAAAAGCGCGCTGACCGGGCGCCCAGTGCTCGGCGTTCTCCTCGATGGCAATAAGGCCATCCACCGTGCCGGCAATGGCGTACTGGCGCCCGGCCACGTTGTAGTTGACCACCTCGAGGAATTCCCCGGTGACCTCAATGGTTTCGGCGATGTAGTCCGTGACCTCATCAGCGCGCATCCCCATTTTGTGGGGTCTTAGCGCGCCCAGCCCGTAGCGCGAATAGCCCTCGGCGTCACGCTCCACGAGCCGGTCCATGGTGAGGCCGCGCACGTAGACGATTTCCAGGACGGCCTCGAGGGAAAGCACCTCGGCATAGGCAGCCAGCGCGTTGTACTCGCCTACGGAGTGCCCGCCAAAGGCCGCCGTGTTATCCAGAACCCCGGCTTCCTTCAGCGCAGCAATCTGCGCGCAGCCCAGCGTGGCCATGGCTACCTGTGTGAACTGGGTAAGGTACAGCACACCATCGGGATGGGAATACGTCGTTCCGTGCACGGCCACGGTATCCGGGTTATTCCGCACGATCTCCAGAATGGAAAAGCCCAGATTCTGCCTCGTGTGCGCATCGGCGCGCTCCCACACCGCACGTGCGGCGGGAGAAGTCCCATACTCCTGCATCCCCATCCCCGGAGCCTGGATTCCCTGGCCGGGGAAGGCATAAAACGTGCGTGGTGTGCTCATCGTGGCGCGTGCCTCCAGCACCACCACGCCGTCACTGGACGCAGTCACGGAGCGGACCTCGCCGTGGCCGCTGCGCTTATCGACGCCCACCCGGTCCACCACCAGCTCCACCTCACTGCCTGGACGTACCGGTGCGAGCATGGTCGCAGACCATTGCAGGACTCGGGTGCCATCGAAAGCGGCGGCAGTTTGCGCCAGCGCCGAGGTCCACATGCCATGTGCAATGGGGCCATTGTCTAGACCAGCCAGTGCGGCAGCAATAGCAGACGTGTGAATGGGGTTATGGTCCCCTGTCACCACAGCGAAAGGTCGCATGGAGTCAGGCGCCGTAACGGTGAGGCGGTGGCGGAAAGACCGCGGGGTCTCCCGAACGAACTCGAAAGCGCCCTCAGCGGCGTCGTCTGTGCCCGGCGCAACGCGAGTTCCGATGCGGCCCGGGATGAGGAAACGTTCGCGCAGCCGGGCAAAGTTGCCCTCGTGCTCAATGTTCACCGCCACCTCAACCACGCGGCCTGAGAGCGTATCCCACACACCGCGCAGGCGGGCGGTGGCCTGTACCTGTAGGGGATCCGCGCCCGGTGCAGCCGCGGCGGCGAGAAGTCCCGCAGCCCCGTCGGCCAGTCCCAGCGAATGCTCAAGGTGGACAAGGTTAAGCAGGCCCTCAACCACGGGTTCTCCCACCGCAGCATGCTCGCCGGCCGCACCCTGATCGCCATCCGTGCGGGCCTTTGCAATGACGGCGAAAATGGCCGGCCAAGCAGTACCTACCAAGACGTCGGGCACAACTGGGCCATCGGCGCTGCCGCCACTGGTCACGCAGACATAGTTCGCGATGTCCGCCGCATCGAGCGTGGCCGTGACCGTGGCGCTGCCGTGGTCTACCTCCGGCAGTGTTCGCCCAGCAGCCACGCGGGCTAGCTCCCGCATGGCAGAGGCCGCATCCTCGGCGCTGACGACGGGCGAAGCGCCCGGCACACTCGGCGCGGTGATGCGCACGCGCAGCGCGGCATCAGCGTCCACACCGCCGTGGGCGACACTGTGAGCACCGCCACCAGCACTGTGGCCTAGAGGAACGGTAAACCAGAAATCCGCGGAGTCTGTGCTCACCGGTTCAAGAGTCGCGCCGGGCAGGTTGAGACGCAGTGGGTTTGCCTGCTCGCGGCCCGCCCAGTTGAGGCAAGGAGCTTGGCGGATGAGTTCCTCGGCGCTGGGCACGGGAGCATCCTGGTCTGGAGTGGGAGCTGCTGAAAGCAGGTCGATGGTGGCCTGCTCGAAGCGCTTCAGCAACTGTGCTACCGGTTCGTCTGCATGTTCAATACCCTCGACGGCCGCAGGACCAGGGATGATGCAAACGCTATCGGCATCGAAGTGCTCGTCATGGGCCTGCCACAAGGAATCCTGGCGGAAGCGGCGGCGCACGGCAGCATCGATAATCGGCACAAACCCCGGTGGCTTACCGGGGCCGTCGACAAGGGAAACGAACCACGCAGCATCCGTCGGGTGGGGGGCAGCGTCGCCGTAAAGCTCAACAAGCTCGTCAATAGCGGCCGCGGGGTCGACGGAATCGACCGTGACCTGCAGGGCTATCTCACCGTGGTCGGCCTCATGCAGTCGGGCTTCAGTACGCGCCACCATCTGCTCGAAGCGAGTACACCACGATTCATCCGCCCAGCCGTCGTGGAAGGACAACTCCACATAGCGCTGCAGCCATTCGGCGTAGCTCATGGCGTCGAGGTCCCCAAAATAGGGTTTACACGTCTTCGCCAGGGCTGCACTGATCTCTTCGCGGTGATAAGACACCGCCTCCTCATCACCCGCGACCGCATCGAGCAGACGCCCGGCTTGGGCGAAGGAATTATCCAGCTCATGGATGCTAGCGCCGAGGTCGGAACGGCCCGAAATGACATCGTGTTCAGTGGCAGCAACGAGTGCCTGCTTCACCGACTCCGACGCCGTGGACTCCGCAGTGGCCATGGCAGCAGTGCCGATCATGATGGCGTCGACAGGCGCTGCAGGCAGGCCACGACGCCGCGACCACTCGCCGGTGAGGTACTCCGCGCCCTGTGTCGGGGTGGCGATGCCGCCGCCGACGGCCAGCAAGACGTTGGGGTGCCGGCGGATGTCGTCATAGGTGGCAGCCAGCAGCTCGTCGAGGTCCTCGGAGGAGTGGTGGCCGCCAGCTTGTCCGCCTTCGACCTGCATAATGAGCGTGGCGGGAACGGTACGGGCGATGGCCAGCACCTGCTTGATCTGTTCTACCGTGCCGGGTTTGAAGGCTACCCACGGGAAGTTCTCCGCGTGGAGGCGCCGTACCAGGTCACATGCTTCCTCGTGCGGCGGGATGCCCGCAGAAATGACCACGCCGTTAAGCGGCGCCCCTGCGGCCCGTGCCTGCGGAATAGCACGCTGGCCCTCAATCTGGCGCCGCCACTGCGAAGCAGATAAGTACAGAGCGTTGAACTGGGCGTTAACACCCGGCGCGAGGAGGCGTGCGAGCCTCTCCAGGTTTCTCGCCAGAATGTCATCGGTGTGCTGGCCACCGCCAGCAAGCTCCGCCCAGTGCCCAGCATTGGCGGCCGCGGCGACGATAGCCGGATCCACCGTGGTAGGTGTCATGCCAGGCAACATGACCGGGGAGTAACCTGTCGTTTCAGTAAAACGTGTGGAGAGGCGTCCGCCGACGAGGCGCGGCGCGAAATCAGACCAGGCTGCCGGCACAGCAGGGGCACGGCCGGGCTCGAAGAGCTGCGCCTGGCCTTCAGCGGTGCCCACGGCTAAGGTTCCCACGCCGCGTCCGGCCACCGCTTCGCGGGTTAGCGGCTCAACGCCGCGGGTGGGGCCCACCTCTAGAATCCAGCGCGCGCCGGCGGCAACCGCCTCGGCGACGCGAGCAGGCCAATCAACGGTATCCGTGAGCACCGCGCAGGCAAGCTCGCCGGCAAGCATGGCATCGAGCTCGAGGGCGGCGGCCCAGCGCTCCACCTGCTCCACAGCTATGGCTAGGGCCGGATGATGGAAGGCGGCATCAACATCAAGGTCCGTGAAGGTTACCTGTTCATCTGCCATGCTGCGGCGCACGCGGGCAAGCTCCTCCGGGGTGCCTACGATGACGCTGCGTTCACGGCCGTTGATAAGACCGATATGGGCACCTAGCTCGTGGAGTTGTTCCCGCGTAGCTCCGTCAACCGCCACCATGGGCGCTCCCTGCGCGGTACGCACAAGCCCGTGAATACGGGCAGTCGTCGTCAACGCGGCACCAATGAGCCGGGCTATGGCGAGCGCTTCGGCTGGGGTTGCGCGACCAGACGCCACAGCGGCGGCAAGCACGCCTTGGGAATGACCGATGCTCAGCACAGCCTCAGTTGTATCTAGGCCCTGTGCCCGCACAGACTCCAGGACTGCGAGCTGAGCGCACACGATGCCCGGGGTGGACGCAGCAGGGGAGGATAGCGCGAACCCAGGCTCGGCCTCCGCCCACGCTAGTGGTGCAAAGCCGTGCGGGGAGGAGGGAAGGAGGGCGGCGCCAAGCGGAGCGAGTATCTCTTCCGCGTCGGCGAGATACGTTGCAATCTGCGGCCGCACCCCCGCAGCGAGTGCCTCCCGGAGGGTAGGCAACCAGGCAAAACCCTGGCCGGAAAAGGACAGCGCATAAGGTGCCTCGCTTACTCCTGGCGCAGCGATGTTTGGGATATCCACGCGCGCTATTCCCCCAACACACGCGCTACACGTTGCGCCGCTTCCTCAAGGGAGGGCTGCGTATGGGGCTTGGGCAGGCCGCAAAAGACCTGGCAGGCGTGGTCCGGAACGACCTCGGCCGAGCGGGACAGGCCACGTTCAGCGAGGTACTCGTCAAAGAACATATCGATACTCATACCGACATCAGATTCTACCCACTAGGATCAATGCGTCATGGCCTCTCGCACCCCCTTCTTTCTCGCAGCTCTTCTCAACGTCCTCGTTGCTGCATTGGTGGTGTGTGGCCTCCTGCTCTCCTCCCCGACCGAGCAGTCAGACACTGCGCAGGGCAACGCGCCCTCATCAACGCGCGAGGAGCCCACGAGCACTCCTAAGGAGGACAGTCCCGAGGTTGACGCAGACAGACGCGAGGTGTCTAAAGCCTTGGCCGCGCTGGACTCCCTGGAGGTCAAAGGCCGCGCGCCGATGACGGATTACGATCGCGCGCAGTTTGGGCAGGCGTGGTCCGACGATGTCACCGTCGAGTTTGGCCATAATGGCTGCGATACTCGCAACGACATCCTCCGCCGTGACCTGGATAATCTCATAGTCAAGGAAGGCACCTTTGACTGTGTAGCGATGTCCGGCACGTTGGATGACCCATACTCCGGGCAGGTCATCGACTTTCAGCGTGGGGCGGGGACATCCGAGGCCGTGCAGATTGACCACGTTGTCGCGCTGGCCGACGCCTGGCAGAAAGGCGCCCAGCAATGGTCGCCCGAGCAGCGCCGCAATTTTGCTAATGATCCTCGCAATCTCCTCGCCGTCGACGGACCGCTTAACCAACAGAAGGGCGCCGGCGATGCCGCCACATGGCTGCCGCCCCACAAGCCTTTCCGCTGTGAGTATGCACAGCGCATCGTTGAGGTGAAGGCGGCATATGGCGTGTGGGTGACCGAGGCAGAGAAAGAAGCGCTCAGCCACCTCCTGCAGGAGTGTTGAGGGCTACCCCCTTCCTCCCCCGCATATTATTCACCCGCCCCCTATGCATTAACACAGGTTAACGGCCCTGCGAACAACATGCGCAGCATGCCGGTTTGCCCACTTCGCAGAAATACCTATAGGCCTATCAGTATGCAATTAATACAGAGCCCAGGCCGGGCAACTACCCCCTCATGAAAGAAAAATAATCATTATTCTTTAGCTGGCTCACATTTCTTTTATTATGTGATACAGCACCTAGTCTGAGGTCTAGGTCACAAGATCGGCGTTAATGCGTCGTGCTTCTCACAAGAGTTGTTTGCCAAAATTCACCTGCGAAGGAACCGTGATGTTCAAGTACATCATCAAGAAGACCGCCAGTTGGCTGGTAGTCATCTTCCTCG
This sequence comes from Corynebacterium sp. MSK218, assembly GCF_030232655.1. Lineage (NCBI taxonomy): Bacteria > Bacillati > Actinomycetota > Actinomycetes > Mycobacteriales > Corynebacteriaceae > Corynebacterium > Corynebacterium sp. MSK218. Next base: position 41,865 of record NZ_JASPGN010000002.1, on the reverse strand, counting down.
CGACTAATATCGCGTACCTCCTGGCCGCTACATTCCTCGATCCCAGATCGAACTACATGAGCCGCAACCCACCGCTAGAGCCCGAGGAGATCAGTCGCATCCTCACCCCGCTCGGGCTTAACCCGGAAACCCCGCTGGTGGAACGCTGGTGGGGCTGGCTGTCTAACATCCTCTTCCACTGGGACTGGGGTACCTCCCCTCTTGGTGACCCGGTCAGCGCGCAAATCGCGCACCGCGCCCTCGTCTCCGCACAACTGCTCCTTGTCGCCACTATCTTGTCTGTGGTGATCGGCGTAGGCCTCGGCGTGTATACCGCTTCCCGCCAGTACAAAGCCTCCGACCGCTTCTGGCAGGGCGTCTCCATCATCACCATGAACACCCACGTCGTCGTGGCCTCCATCTTGGTCGTGGCTGGTGGCCTGTGGATCAACCGCGTCACCGGCCACCGCGTGGTCTACGTGACAGGAGCCTCAAGCCTCGGCGTCGAAGGCTTCTTCCCCACACTCCTAGACATGGCGCAACACCTCATCTTGCCGTCCATCTCGCTCATCATCATCAGCTACGCCGGCTACCACATGATGCAGCGAACCCTCCTGCTGGATAATTTGAACGCCGACTATGTGCGCACCGCCCGCGCTAAAGGATTGACCCGTTCCAAAGCCATCCGCAAGCACGCCCTGCGCACCTCCATCATTCCGGTGGCTACCTCCGTGGCTTTCTCCGTCCCCGGCATCTTTACCGGCGCCATCATGACGGAAACCATCTTTGCCTGGAAGGGCATGGGCCAGTACTTCATCGAAACCATTAGCCGCAACGACATCAACGGCACCACTGCCGTTGCTGCCTTCGGTGCCGTCATGATTGCCTTCTCCGCAATCCTGGCAGACCTCGTCGTTGTAGCCCTCGACCCGCGAGTAAGGGTGAGCTAAATGTCTCCAGAGAAGAAATCCACCACCCCACGCTCCGCGGCGCGCCAGCCGCAGCGCCACCGCCGCAACGACCTCGCTATCGACACCGCAGCGGACAACCTCGGCGTGCGCCCGCATGCCGCCACGGCTGACTTTTCACCACAAACCGAGCCCAGTGCGCAGTCCGCACTCGGCTCCGGCGTCGACGTCGATGACGCACAGCGCAAGCAATTTTCCAGCAGCGATTTCCGCGGCACCTCAAAGCTCAAGCTCTACGTGCGCCGCTTCTTCCGCAACAAAGCTGCTGCCATCGGCCTCGTCATCTTCGTGCTGCTGGCCCTGCTATCGATGTTCGGTAGCTACCTCACCCCGTGGTCCTTCGACGAGCCGGACTTCTTTAACCTGGCCACCGGGCCATCCTCCGAGCACTGGTTCGGCACCACCGATTCCGGCAACGATCTCTTCGCGCAGACCGTCCACGGCCTGGGCCGCTCGCTCATCATCGCGCTCATCGTGTCGCTAGCCTCCACGGTGTTGTCCGCTTTCATCGGCGCGGCCGCAGCCATGTACGGCGGTGCGGTGGAAAAGGTCATCCTGGCCGTCATCCACTTCCTGCTGGCCATCCCGACCTTCCTGCTCATCGCCCTGGTGGTCTCCGATTCCGGCGGTGACTGGAAACTACTCATCGTCGTTCTCATTGCCTTCGGCTGGATGTACCCAGCACGCGTCATCTGGGCCATGGCGCTGAGTGTCCGCGAGAACGACTACGTCCGCGCCGCGGACTACATGGGTGTCTCGCGCCTGCGCACCATCTTCCGTCACGTGGTTCCCAACATCGGCTCGCTGCTCATCATCCAAGCGGCCCTGGGCGTGGTGTCCACCATCATGTCGGAGACCGCACTGTCCTTCCTGGGCTTGGGCGTGAAGCTTCCCGACGTCTCCCTGGGCACCCTCCTCGCCGGCGGCGCCAACGCTGTCGAGGCCTCGCCCTGGCTCTTCTACTTCCCTGCAGGCATCCTCACGCTGCTGACCGTGTCCATGGCATTTATCGCCGACGGCCTGCGCGACGCTATTGACCCCAACTCGAACTCCGGAGGCCGAGCATGACCCCGCAGAATACTGCACACACCGCCAACGCCGTCCCGGCTAGCCGCGGCAGCGATTTCGCTTCGTCCACCGAGCCAGTACTGTCCGTGCGTAACCTGTCCGTCACCTTCCCCTCGGAGGCCGGTTCCGTCCACGCGGTGCGTGGCGTCGACTTCGATCTCACGCCTGGGCGCACCCTCGCCATCGTGGGCGAGTCCGGTTCCGGTAAGTCCGTCACCTCAATGGCGGTTATGGGCCTGCTGCCCGACTACGCCAAGGTGGAAGGTTCTGTGGTCTATGCCGGCACCGAGCTCATCGGCAAGACCGACAAGGACATGTCGAAGATCCGCGGCAAGGACATCGCCATGATCTTCCAGGATCCGCTCTCCTCCCTGACTCCGGTGTTCTCCATCGGCGACCAGCTCATCGAGGCAATCCAAACCCACCGCGATGTCTCCAAGAAAGAAGCGGAAAAGGAAGCTATTCGCCTGCTCGAGCTCGTCGGCATCCCGGAGGCTGACAAGCGCGTGAAGTCCTTCCCGCACGAGTTCTCCGGTGGTATGCGCCAGCGCGTGGTCATCGCCATCGCCATGGCAAATAACCCGCGCGTCATCATCGCCGACGAGCCCACCACCGCCCTCGACGTCACCATCCAGGCCCAAATCCTGGAGGTCCTCAAGGTCGCGCAGCGCGAAACTGGCGCCGCGGTCATCATGATTACCCACGACATGGGTGTCGTGGCCGGCACCGCTGACGACGTCCTCGTCATGTACGCCGGGCGCCCGGTGGAGCTGGGCAATGTCGACACCATTTTCAACCACCCCAAAATGCCCTACACCGTTGGCCTTTTGGGTTCCACTCCGCGCGTGGACAAGGCCACCGATGAGCCACTCACTCCCATCGCCGGTACCCCACCACGCCTCATCGAGGTTGCTGCCGAGTGCCCCTTCGCCGACCGCTGCCCGGTCGTGAAGGATGAGTGCCGCACCGTGGAGCCAGAGCTGCGCGCGCTTGACGACGCCCCCAACCACTTCGCCTCCTGCCTACGCTCCGATGAAATTGAGGACGGCACGATTGGCGGCGAGCGCATGTACCCACTGCCGAAGATTTCCGCCGATACCTTGGGCGATACTCCCTACGACCAGCGCCCTGTGACCCTGGAGGTCAAAAACCTGGTCAAGGACTTCCCGCTCATCAAGGGAGCGATTCTCAAGCGCCGCGTCGGCACCGTCCATGCGGTCAAGAACGTCAGCTTCGACGTGCACCAGGGAGAGTGCTTCGCCATCGTGGGCGAATCCGGCTCTGGCAAGACCACCACACTGCTGGAAATCATGGACCTCAACCCGCCGGAGGGCTCCACCATCGTGGTCAACGGCACCAACACGTCCGGCTTGAGTGCGTCGGCACGCCGCAAGCTGCGCAAGGACATCCAGATCGTCTTCCAGGACCCAATGAGCTCGCTCAACCCGCGCATGACCATCCGCGAGATCATCGCTGAGCCGCTGGAGTCGCTGGGGTACGAGGGGGACGTCGGCCAGCGCGTGGCTGAGCTGATGAAACTCGTCGGCCTTGAGTCCCACCAGGTGGACCGCTTCCCCGGACACTTCTCCGGCGGCCAGCGCCAGCGCATCGGTCTGGCCCGTGCGCTCGCCACCAACCCCTCCATCGTCGTACTCGACGAGCCCGTCTCCGCCCTCGACGTGTCTATCCAGGCCGGCATCATCAACCTGCTGCACGACCTGAAGAACCGCCTGGGTATTTCCCTGGTCTTCGTGGCCCACGACCTCTCCGTGGTGCGCCACCTCTCCGACAAGGTCGCCGTGATGTACAAGGGCGACTTCGTGGAATACGGCCCCACGGACGAGGTCTTCGACAACCCGCAACACGCCTATACCCGCGCGCTGCTCTCCGCCATCCCAGTGCCGGACCCAGCCGTGGAACGTGACCGGGTACGCGAGATTTACCAGCCCGCCGAATCCCCGGCTCAACAAGACTTATAACTAAATACTCCCCGTCTCCATGTTTCCTCTCGAAAGGACACAAATATGAATATGAAGCTCCGCAGGACCGCTCTCGCAGTGGTTACCGCCTCTGCCCTCATCCTCACCGGCTGCGCCTCCGATGGCGGCTCCGGCAGCTCTGATGGCTCGAGCGACTCCGCCTCCGGCGAGAAGCTCGACGTCAAGCTGGACGGCTCCTATAACCCCAAGGACCGCTCCGAGCTCAAGGAGGGCGGCGAGCTGCGCCTAGCCATTGATGAGATTTCCCAGCAGCAAAACCCCTTCCAGGCCGACGGTACCCGCTACACCAGCGACGTCTGGAAGTACTACAACCCGCAAATTGGCCTCTTCGACGGCGCGGGTGAGTTCCATGTCAACAATGACTACATCACGGACGTCAAGGACGAGGAGAAGGACGGTAAGACCGTCGTCACCTTCACCATCCACGAGAAGGCGCAGTACAACGACGGCACCCCGATTGACTGGAAGTCCTTCGAAAACACCTGGAAGTTCAACAACGGTGAGAACAAAGAGGCCAATGTCTCCTCCACCGATGGCTACGAGCTCATCGAGTCGGTCAAGCCGGGTGAGAACGACAAGCAGGCCGTCATCACCTTCAAGCAGGCATACCCATGGTGGCAGGGTCTGTTCAACATCCTGCTCCCGCCGCAGGTTGATTCCACGGAGAAGTTCAACGAGGCATACCTAGGCAAGGTGCACCCCGAGTGGGGAGCGGGCCCGTTCAAGGTAGAGAACGTCGACTTCCAAAGCGGCAGCGCCACTTTCGTCCCGAACGAGAAGTGGTGGGGTGATAAGCCCTTCTTGGAGAAGGTCTCCTACCGCCAGATGGAAGATCAGGCCTCCATCAACGCGTTCAAGGCCGGCGAGATTGATGCAACTGGCGTAGGCAACAAGGAGCGTCTGGCTGCCGTCAAGGACATGCAGGACATCGAGATTCGTACCGCCATGGCTCCGTCTAAGTCTCTCTATACGCTCAACTCCAAGAACGAGATTCTCTCCGACATTAAGGTGCGCGAGGCCATTATGGCCGGCATCGACCGCTCCACGCTGTCTGAGATCCGCTTCAATGGCCTCAACGGCTACACCGAGGACCTGCCAGGTTCCTTCAACCTCTACCAAACCCAAGAGGGCTATGAGGACAACGTTGGCGCGGTCATCACGTTCGACCCAGAGAAAGCTAAGTCGCTCCTCAATGAGGCCGGATGGAAGGAAGGCAGCGACGGCATCCGCGAGAAGGACGGCAAGAAGCTGTCCATGCGCTACACGCTGCTGGGTGATTCTTCCACTGGCAAGGCCCAAGCCACTGCCACCCAGAAGATGATGAAGGACATCGGCGTGGACCTGAAGGTAGAGGAACGCCCAGCCGCTGATTTCTCCGAAATCACGTCCTCCTATGACTTCGACATTCTGCCTATGGGATTCTCTTCCGGTGATCCCTTCGGTGTGGCCTACTTCGGCCAGGTCTACCGCACCGGCTCTCAGCTCAACCGCTCCGGTACGGGCACACCAGAACTAGACAAGAAGATCGACAAGCTTTCCCAGATCGCCAACCCAGACGAGCAGATCAAGGAAGCCAACAAGCTGGAGAAGGAAGCACTGGCACAGTATGGCATCATTCCTATCTTCAACGGACCGGCCATGGTTGCGACCCACCCCGATATCGCAAACTTCGGCGCCAACTCCTTCGCCGTCATCGAGGTGGAGAACATCGGCTACACCAAGTAAGTAGCGTCCCGTCCTCGGCAGACCTCCCTGCTTAGGACAGGAAAAGGGGCCTTCCCGGTATATCGGGAAGGCCCTTCATCGTTGCTACGAGCGGTGTTTAGTTGCCGTTGTTGTTCTGGTTGAGCTGGTTGCGCAGCTGGTTGAAGTAATCACGCGCGGACTGCGGCTGGGCATTGCCCTGCGGAGGCGTAGGGAAGCCCGGCATGTTACCGAAGCCCTGCTGTTGCGCATTCTGGACACGTTCTTGAGCTTGCTGTTGGGCGCGCTTAGCCTGCTCCATGATTTCGGCATCGCGGCTGGCACGCTCTTCACGCTCACGGCGCTCCTTCTCCTCGCGGCGACGACGTGCAGCAGCTGAGTCCTCACGGCTATGCTTTGCTTCGCCGGCCGGAACCTTCGGCTTCGGGGCTTCATTAATAGCGTTGGTGGACAGGAACGTGTCGCGCATACCGCTGAAGAGGTCCTGCATGCCGCCCGGGTTAGACGGCATGTAGAGCACGTTGGTGTGAGCGCGGTCTGCCACGTCCACCATGGCATCGAGGTACTGGGAGACCAGCATGAGGGTCTCTGGGTTCTCCTCCACACCAGCAGCGCGCAGCAGCTCGTACTGCTGGGCAATACCTTCGACAATTTCCTTACGCTGGTCAGCCACACCGCGACCCTGCAGCTTCTTGGCCTCAGCCGCACCTTCAGCTTCCTTGACCACACGGATCTTCTCGGCCTCTGCCTGAGCCACGGCAGCCTCACGCTCTCGCTGTGCGGCGTTAATGGAGTTCATGGACTCACGCACACGGGCATCCGGGCGGATATCAGTGACGAGGGTGTTGACGAAGTTCCAGCCGTAGGCAGCCATGTTATCGCGCAAAGACATCGCTACATTGCGGGCAATGGTGTCCTTGGAGGAGAAGGAATCATCCAAGTCCATGTTCGCCACAGACGAGCGAACGTTGTCCTGCACGTAGGCCACAATCTGCTGCTCGTGATTGGACAAGGTGTAGAAGGCCTGACGCTCGCTGCCCTGAACCACCTCATACTGCACCGCCACGGGAATCTGAACGAAGACGTTGTCCTTGGTCTTTGTCTCCACCATGACGTCGAGCTGGCGAATCTGCAGGCTGATCTTGGCGCGGACGCGGTCGACCAACGGCACTTTGAGGTGCAAGCCCGCGTGGGCAACGTTGACGAACTTACCCATACGCTCAATGATGGCAGCTTCCTTCGTACGGACGATGAAGAAGCCATCGAAAGCGAGGGCGGCGAGAAGCAGGACTATCACGCCAAAGACAATGAGGGGACCCATGGATTAACCTTTCTAGGATCAGTTCACTTTTCGCAACTATTTTGCCATAACGCGACACCCGCCACGAGGCTGCGTGGAGCACTCCCCAGCAATCGTTGCTCATGAGCATTACGCCTGCGCCCCGAGTGCCCTAGCCGCTCCTCCCGAGCGCTCGCCCTCAGCGCTCGTCGGCCAATCGGAAGAGCTCGTCCAGAATCCCCGAACCGTCCTCAGCAATCCCGTTGTGCTGGAAATGATTAGTCACCATCGGACGCAGGTCACGGTAGGTCTCCCCCGTTGCCATGGAATCCTCGAAGGGGACGAAGATGTCGTCGAGGTAGATGGCGGCAGCAGCGATCAGGGGGACGTCGGCAAGCACTGCGGGATCATACGGGGAGCTGGTCCACTCATGCGCAGCCAGCTCCTCCGCGCCTTCTTTGAAGGGGCGCAACGCTGGGTCCTCGTCGAATTGCCAGGGGAAGATGTGTTCGCCGGTAAGGTACGTGCCGACTTCAGCAAACTCGGGAAACTCCTCGCGGATGCGGTGCGCCGCCCAGCCTGTAACGGCTTGGCCGCCGACGCCACCGTAGATGGATTCATGAATCGCCGCGTAGAGAGGCCCGGCCTGAAAACTGACGCGCTGCCCGACATCGTTGAGGAAGTCCGAGCGCAGGCGTTTCTCGCCACTCACGGTGCGGAAAGGTTGCTCCAGCAGGTAGGCCAAAGAATCAAAGCCAGTGCCGCGGCCCAATTCAATACCGATGGTGCGGAAGCGGCGCGCAGACAGGCGCTCCCCTGTCGGCAGCAGCTCCTCCGAGTTGTCTAGGTGGTGGAGGATTTCCTCGACGCGCGCTTGAGCCCACGGGAACTGGGCGTAGAAGCGCTCATGGCGGACCTTGAGCTTGGCAAAGGTCGTGCGGTAGAGGTCATCCGCCCCCTTGGTCAAGGTGGGCAAGCCACCCGTAAGGAAAGCCCGACCGATGGACTGTGGGAACATCGAGGCATAGGCGGTGATGATGAATCCCCCGAAGGATTGGCCGAAGAGATCCCAGGACTCCTCCCCTAGGTGCTCACGCAGGCGCTCGGCATCGCGCACAATGTTCTCCTGGCGCAGCTGCGCCAAGCGCTGCGCCGTGCGGTCCTCAGCCGGGCTAAGTTCGTCGATGCGGTGGCTGCGCCCGGTGCCACGCTGATCCATGAGGATCCAGCGGTAGCGCTCCAGGCCCTTCCCGATAAGCCCGGTAGCGTCAACCGGCCGCGGAGACGGGAAACCCGGCCCGCCCTGGTTATAGAGCAGTGCCGGGTAGTTCTCACCGCCCGGTGGGATGATCTCGCGCGCGTAGAGTTCGAAAGAACCTGCGGCGGGATTGTCATAATCCCAGGGGGCGGTGAGGGTGTGTTCCTTGATGGTGTGGCCGAAGCGTTTCATGCTTCTAGTAGACCACGAAACCCTCCTTACGGAACGCATCTCGGACAGATTCAACGTCTTCCGGTTTAGGTGGCTTGGTGTCCTCGAGAGTGTATGGGTAGCCCAGCTCGTGCCACTTGTCTGCGCCCATGTTGTGGAAAGGCAGTACCTCGACTCGCTCGACGTTGCTCTTCCAGCGGGACGCAATCTTGACCACGTTGGCGACGTTTTCTGGGGAATCCGTCAGGCCAGGGACGAGCACGAAGCGAATCCACACCGGCTTGCCCATCTCATTGAGACGGTCACCAAAGTCGATGGTGGGTTGCAGCTCGCGGCGCGTGACTTCCTTGTAAGTCTCCTCGTCACCAGCCTTGACATCCAAGAGAACGAGGTCAATATTGTCCAAGTCCTCATCGCGCAGGCGCGCACCCAAGTATCCCGACGTGTCAATCGTCGTATGGATACCCGCGTCGTGGACCTCCTTAAGCAAACGCCGAGCGAACGCAATCTGGAACAGCGCCTCGCCGCCAGACATGGTCAGTCCGCCCCCGGAGGCGGTAAAGACTGGCTTATAGCGCTTAATGCGCTTGACCACGTCTTCGATGCGCTCCAGAGTGCCGACCTTCATTTCCATCGTGTCAGGGTTGTGGCAGTACTGGCAGCGCAGCGGGCATCCCGACATGAACACCGTCATGCGGGTTCCAGGGCCATCAACGGCGGTCACCAGCTCCCAGGAGTGAACGAGGGCAATGTCGCCAGAACGGCGTGCCTGCATCAACTCCGGGCGGCTGAACTCGTCGAGGTCATTATTTGTGCCCAAACCGGCGGCGGCGCCGCGCACCTTGTCACCCTCTTCAGGGGACAGGTGGACGACGCCGGTAATGCCATCTGCCATTTAGGAGCCCTGGTGGAAGGTACGGGAGATGACGTCGAGCTGCTGCTCGCGGGTCAGCTTGACGAAGTTCACTGCGTAGCCAGACACACGGACAGTGAGGTTCGGGTACTTCTCCGGGTGCTCAACAGCGTCCTCCAGGGTGGACTTGTCCAGGACGTTGATGTTGGCGTGGTAGAGGCCCGAGTCCATGTTGTTGGCGGAACGGTTGGCCTTCATGGTTGCGAGACGCTCGTCGAAAGTTGGGGTAGCCATGATGTTTTCTCCTTTTCGGAAGTGGTGTGAAAGTGGTTTATTCGGAATCCATGATGAAGCCGGCGTCGAGGACACCCACCAGGTTGGTGATGCGTTCCTCAGGCGTGCGGCCCAAACCGGACGGGGTGATGGTGTTCGTCAGCGAGATGCCGTCGAGCGCATCCTTGTAGTCCAGCTTGCCCACCGACAGCATGGAAGCAACCATGCCGTGGTTGTCTGCACCGTTCTCCGGGTTTGCGCCCGGGGCGAACGGAGTACCTGCCTGGTGGCCAGACGGGAAGGAACCGGTGGCCTTGCCGTAGACCACGTTGGAGGTAATGGTCAGCACAGACTGGGTCGGGATGGCGTTGCGGTACATCGGGATGGCCTTAATCTTCGCCATCACGGTGTGGACGATGGTGGCGGCGATGTCATCGGCGCGGTCATCATCGTTGCCGTAGAACGGGAAGTCACCTTCCGTCTTGTAGTCCACGATGAGACCAGTCTCATCGCGCACCGGGTAGACCTTGGCGTACTTGATGGCGGAGAGGGAGTCAGCCACGATGGACAGACCCGCGATACCGCAGCCCATGGAGCGCACGATGTCAGAATCGTGCAGCGCCATCTCGATGGACTCGTAGGCGTACTTGTCGTGGCAGTAGTGGATGATGTTGAGGGCCTCAACGTAGGTGCCCACAACCCAGTCCAGCATCTCCTCGTACTTCTGCCAGACCTCGTCGAAGTCCAGCGGGCCATCGCCCTGGATAGCCTCGTAGCCGTCCACGACTTGCTTGCCGCTGACCTCGTCGCGGCCACCGTTGATGGCGTAGAGCAGGGCCTTAGCGGCGTTCACGCGGGCGCCGAAGAACTGCATTTGCTTGCCGACGGCCATCGGTGACACGCAGCAGGCAATCGCGGCGTCGTCGCCCCACTGCTCACGAATCTGCTTATCGGACTCGTACTGGATGGACGACGTCTCAATCGAGATGTGAGCACAGAATTCCTTGTAACCAGCCGGCAGCTGCGGATCCCAGAAAATGGTGATGTTCGGCTCCGGTGACGGGCCAAGGTTGACCAGGGTCTGCAGCAGGCGGAAGGAGGTCTTGGTGACCATATGGCGGCCGTCGGATCCGAAACCAGCATCGGTCCAGGTTGCCCAGTACGGGTCACCAGAGAAGATCTGGTCGTAATCCTCGGTACGCAGGAAGCGCACGATGCGCAGCTTGAGCACCAGCTGGTCGATGATCTCCTGAGCGTCTTCCTCAGTGATGATGCCAGCGGCAAGGTCGCGCTCGAAGTAGCAATCGAAGAAGGCGGAGAGTCGGCCGATGGACATGGCGGCGCCATCCTGAGACTTGATGGAAGCCAGGTAGCCAAAGTAGGTCCACTGCACAGCTTCGTGAGCGGTCTTGGCCGGCTTAGAGATGTCAAAGCCGTAGGATTCAGCCATGACCTTGAGCTTCTTCAGAGCCTTGATCTGCTCGGCGTGCTCCTCACGGTAGCGAGCCCAGTGCTCGGAGAATCCGACATCGCCCACTGCATGCTTGGACGCTTCCTTCTCAGCGATGAGGTAGTCCACACCGTAGAGAGCCACGCGACGGTAGTCACCGATGATGCGGCCACGGCCATAAGCATCCGGCAGACCGGTAATGATGTGGGAGGAACGAGCAGCGCGGATGCGCGGGGTGTAGATATCGAAGACGGCGTCGTTGTGCGTCTTGCGGTAGCGGGTGAAGATCTTCTCCACCTCGGGGTCGGTTTCCTTGCCGGCCTCCTTGATAGCCTGCTTGACCATGCGCCAGCCACCATTCGGCATCATGGCGCGCTTCAGCGGGGTATCCGTCTGCAGGCCGACAATGACGTCATCCTCTTCGCAAATGTAGCCAGCGGGGAAAGCGTCAATATCAGTTGGGGTGTGGGTATCGACATCGAAGATGCGCTTCTTGCGCTCGATGGACAGGTAGTTTTCTTCCAGGTGCTCCCAGACGCGCTTAGTCTTTTCGGTCGGGCCTTCCAGGAAGGAAGCATCTCCGTCATAGGGGGTGTAGTTGCGCTGGATGAAATCGCGGACGTCGATATTCTCGGTCCACGGGCCTTCTTCAAAGCCCTTCCATCCCTCAAACTGGACGGATTGCTCAGTTGCGGTGGTCACTATAATGACTCCCTTCGTACTTCATACGACGTGTGGAAAATCTGCCACAGAAGGGTTTTGGTGACTCCAGTTCACGGGCAATTCGGTCATCACGGTTGTCACCGAACCCCTCTCTGCAGCCCATAGTAAGGGCAAAGCTGTAAAAGCTCATATCCTGCGTTTTATGGGACAAATCACTAAAAACGCCATTTTGTGGGCACCCCGCTGGTCACCGGATCCATGGGTAACGACCGTACTGTTGACTCACGGGGGTGCCGTACCCCCTAAAGTGGCATTTACCACAGATTTTCCCGTTAATTTCATGCGTTGAGGCTCCATCTTGGTGTGTGTCCACGCAGCGCTCTATTGTTATGCGCAGTATCCTCGTCTCGCCCTTCAGCAAGGAGCTCTTCGCGTGTCTGACACCGCCGCTACTGCTAGCCCTGCCACTGCCCCCACCCACCCCGTGGATGTTGTCCCGCCAGCGCCCAAGCTGGCGGCTCTCGGTCTCCAGCACGTCCTCGCGTTCTACGCCGGCGCAGTCATCGTGCCGCTGCTCATCGCTGGTTCTTTGGGCCTCGATGAGGCAACCACGATTCACCTCATCAACGCCGACCTGTTGACCTGTGGTCTGGCCACGTTGATCCAAGCGGTGGGCGTCGGCAAGCACGTCGGCGTCCGTCTCCCCATCATCCAGGGCGTGACCACCACAGCGGTGAGCCCCATCATTGCCATCGGCATGAGTGCAGGTGACCAGCCGCTACCCACGATTTATGGCGCGATTATTGCCGCCGGTATCTTTACGTTCTTCGCCGCGCCGGTCTTTGGACGCGTGCTCAAATACTTCCCACCAATTGTCACCGGCACTGTACTTCTGGTCATGGGTACATCTCTGCTCGCGGTTTCCGCCAATGACTTCGTGAACTACGCTGACGCCACCCCCGCTTCGCGCGACCTTCTCTATGGTTTCGGCACGCTCACCATCATTATTATCGTGCAGCGCTTCTTCCGCGGCTTCCTAGGCACACTCTCCGTGCTCCTCGGCCTCGTCATCGGCACGGGCGTGGCCTTGGCACTGGGTGATACGTCCTTTGATGGCGTGCGTGAGGCCGATGCTATCGGTATCACCACGCCTTTCTATTTTGGTATGCCGAAGTTCGACATCATGGCAATTCTTTCCCTCATCATCGTCATGATCATCACCATGGTGGAAACCACCGGCGATGTCTTTGCTACCGGTGAGATTGTCAAGAAGCGCATCAAGCGCGATGACGTTGTGCGTGCCATTCGCGCCGATGGCCTCTCCACCACCCTTGGCGGCGTGATGAACTCCTTCCCCTACACCTGCTTCGCGCAGAACGTCGGCCTAGTTCGCTTAACCGGTGTGAAGTCCCGCTGGGTTGCCGTGTCTGCTGCCGGTTTCATGATTGTTCTGGGCCTGCTACCCAAGGCAGCTGCCGTGGTGGCAGCCATTCCGTCCCCCGTCCTCGGTGGTGCCTCCTTGGCTCTCTTTGCCAACGTCGCGTGGGCCGGCCTGCAGACCATTGCGAAAGAAGACATCACCGACGGCCGCAACGCCGCCATCGTCACGACCGCGCTGGGCTTGGCCATGCTCGTCACCTTCAAGCCGGACGTGGCAGCGGCTTTCCCGGAGTGGGCACAGATCTTCGTTTCCTCCGGCATGTCCATTGGCGCGATTACGGCGATTCTGCTCAACCTGCTGTTCTTCCACATCGGTACGCAATCCGGTGACGATATCAGCCGCATCGACGGCGAAGGGGTGTCTCTCTCCGAGCTCAACGCCATGGAGCGCGACGAGTTTGTCAATGCACTGCGCCCACTCTTCAACAACGAGACGTGGCCACTGGAGGCTGCCTGGGAGTCCCGCCCCTTCGACGACGTCAGCCGCCTGCGTGAGGCTATCCAGGTCGCCGTGCTGACTGCGCCGCGCGAGCAGCGCCGTGCACTTATCCACGACTATCCGGCCATGGATGAGCTGCTGCTTGCCGACGCTACCGAGGCCGCCACCATCTCCGCCGACCGCGGCTCACTTGCCCTCGATGACTTGGACGATGTCCAAACGCAGCAGCTTATCGACGTCTCCCGGGCCTACCGCGAGCGCTTCGACATGCCCTTCGTGGCCTACCTAGACACCAACGATTCTGCCGACCGCGTCATCGACGGAGGCGTGCGCCGCCTCGCCAACTCCGACGAGCTGGAGCAGCGCGTCATCTTGAGCGAAATCATCGAGATTGCCAACGACCGCTTCGACATCCTGCTGGCCGATGCCAACCCGGTGCGCGCTTACTGGGACCGCAAGTTCACCGAGGTGGAGTGACCAGAGGTCACTCCACGTTCGATCAGGTCATTCCACGTAGATTCGGGTCACTGGAATTCCATGGTGACCTGAGCTTCCGGGTCCACGCCGCGGATGATGCCCTCATAGAAATTGCGAGCTTGGTCCTGCAGGAGGTCGCGGTTATCGTTGATGTCCTTGCGCTTCTTATCAGCACTGAGGACATCAGACACCGTGGAGGCAGCATCAAGTGGCTGCGTGGTCCAACTCAGCACGCCGTTGTCCTCCACTGCGGTCTTGAACTCCTCATCGGTATGACCGATGAAGATAAACTCCGGGATGCTGACGGTATAGGCGTGCTCACCGGTCTCCGTGACGCGAACATCCTTGCCTTCAATTCCCAGCTTCGCCTTGTAGGAATACTGCACGAACTGTGTGCGATCAGTCCACGGCACCCGCACCCCAAAGACTTCGCCGGCGGAGGACTTCTCCGCCAGTCCCTGGATGCCCAGGCTGAGCAGCACTACCTGCTCCTGGCGCTCCACTGCAGTGACTACTTGGGAACTCGTGGATTCGACAGGGGCGCTATACACATCGCGCGGCTGACGCACGATATACATACCCAAAGCGGCACAAACGAGGGAAAGAAGCACCACGACGGCAATAAGCGTGGTGCTGAGCTTGCGGTTAGACATGAGCTTAAAGCTGGAACTGCTCGGTAACCTCAACGCGGCGCTTGTGCTCCATCCAGAAGGACAGGAACGGCACCACACCGGCCAAAGCGGTAGTGATGAGCTTGCCCACCGGCCACAGTGCACGAGGGCCAAGAATCAGAATCGACACCAAGTACACCATGTAGGCCACTCCATGTGCCTGGGCGATGAGCGTGGCCCACGACGGCATTTCCATGCCCACGCCGTACTGCAGAATCATACGAACGACCAGAATGAGCAAGAAGATACCCGTAACCGTGGCTGCAATGGAGAAGAACTTCAACGGTCCGCGAATGCGCTCTTTGCGGTCTGGGTGCACGGCATTGTTCGCTGGGTTAGTCATGAGTTCTCCTCTTCGGTGCCGCGACGGCGGCGCTGTTTATTCATGGCATTAAAGGTCTCGACGTCCACCTGCGGGCGCGGCGGCAAGAAGTCTTCGTCGATTTTAGTCACCTGTTGTTCCTTGGCTGCGTCCTTGGATTTAGCTTCATACTGAGCCGGCTCCTGCCCCATTTCTAGGGCCTCATTCTCCGCATCGATGCGCTCGTTCTCATAGCGCATCGCGGTGCGGTAGGCATAGACCACGAAGACAGCAAACAGCGGCCACTGGAAGGCATAGCCCAAGTTTTGGAAGGTTCCGGAGCCAGATTTAAAGCGGGTCCACTGCCAATAGGCAAGGAACAAAAAGAGCACGACGAAAAACGCGATGAGGACGATGTGCCACCATCGGACCTTCATCTTCTTTCTCGGGGCTTGGTTGGTGCTCACGCGTATCAGCCTACCCACCATGGTTCGAAAAGTGGATTTCCATCGTAGGCCTGCCGCCCTGTAAGCTATTCAGCGTTGCTCCGAACACAGTGTGTTTCGCGGCTACGTCTTTCAGCGCCCGTGGCGGAATTGGCAGACGCGCTAGATTTAGGTTCTAGTGTCTTATGACGTGTGAGTTCAAGTCTCACCGGGCGCACACCATCAAGGTCTGCGTTGAAGCTTCATACTTCAACGCAGACCTTGTTTCTTACCGTGGCTTTCTTTCTTGAGGGGCGATGGCCCCGTGCATGGTTCTAGTCATGAGGTTTCCTTCATCGGGTTCCTCTGGGGGCAAACAAACCATGTACCAGACCGCACAAGGTTCGTTTGGGGGTAAGGAAACCTTATGAGTGCAAGCATGTGAGGAGAGACCAAAGTTACGGGACCATCTGCTCGCATTCTGCGAATTGAACCTGGGGAAACACAGAAGCCGATTCGCAGATGGTCCTTCTAGTTTGGTCTCCTGCCCAACAAGGCCAGCTGGTGGAAGCCGAGGCTGGCGGTAATGGCTTTGCGGCTGCTTAGGCTTGGCGGGCGAGGGCTGCTAAGGGCTCGCGCAGTTGGGCTAGGGCCCGACCACGGTGCGAGACCGCGTTTTTCTCCTCAGGCATCATCTCGGCAGCAGAGCGCTGCTCGCCTTCGGGTCGGAAGAGGGGGTCGTAGCCGAAGCCGTTCTCTCCCTGCGGTGCGGTGAGCAGCGAACCGGGCCAGCGGCCCTCCACCACGTGTTCCTCACCGTCGGGAGTGACCAGTGCACAGACGGAGACGAAGGCTGCCGAGCGGCGCTCAGCAGGAACGTGCGCCATCTGGCCCAGCAGTAGGCGGTTATTCGCTTCATCATCGCCGTGGGCGCCCGACCAGCGGGCAGAAAGCACTCCCGGCATGCCGTTAAGCTCTTCGACGGCGAGACCGGAGTCATCTGCAATCGTGGCAAGCCCGGTGTGTTGTACCCCGGCGCGGGCCTTGATCAGAGCGTTGTCAGCAAAGGTGCGGCCATCCTCGACGGGCTCCGGATAGGGATCCACGGCCGACAATGGGAGAAGCTCGATACCTTCAATTCCGGCATCAGCCAGGATCTTCTCCAGCTCTTTTAGCTTCTTCGCGTTATTGGAAGCAACGAGAAGCTTTACCATCCCAGGGCCGCCTTCTGTGCCTCAATGAGCTGAGCACAACCTACCTGGGCCACATCGAGCATCTCGTTGAGCTCCGCACGGCCAAACAAGCCGTGCTCGCCAGTGCCCTGAATCTCCACAAAGTCGCCGCCTTCCTGCATCACCACGTTGAGATCAACCTCCGCGCGGGAGTCCTCCTCATAAGGCAGGTCCAAGCACACGTGGCCGTCAATGATGCCAACGGAGACCGCAGCGATGGGGTCGAGCAGTGGCTCGCCCGGTACAACGCCTTCCTCCTTGAGGTAGGCAATCGCATCCGCCAAAGCCACATACGCACCGGTAATAGACGCGGTGCGAGTACCGCCGTCTGCCTGCAGCACATCGCAGTCCAACTGAATGGTGTTCTCCCCCAGCTCAGACAGGTCCACCGCTGCACGCAAGGAACGGCCCACGAGGCGAGAGATCTCGTGCGTGCGGCCCTTGACTTTGCCCTTCATGGACTCGCGCGGCATGCGCTCATGCGTAGCGGAGGGCAGCATAGCGTATTCAGCAGTAAGCCAGCCTTCGCCGGAATCCTTCTTAAAGCGCGGGACACCGAACTCCACGGAGGCGGTGCACATGACGCGGGTGTTGCCGAACTCTACAAGCACCGACCCAGCCGGGTTAGTGGTGAAGTTACGGGTAATGCGGACGCTACGGAGCTGGTCGAGCGCGCGACCATCAGCACGAGTGAAATCAGTCATGCCCCCTACCCTACCGCGCGGGCTTAGAGCTCGAATTCCATCCCCGAGGCGCCCAGAACAATCTCGCCATCAAACTCACGCGCGGCAGCCGCGTACGTCGCGGCGGCATCGCCCCACGGCTGCAGGTGAATAAGCACAAGCTTCTTTACCCCAGCTTCGCGGGCCAGACGGCCAGCTTCTGCACCGGACATGTGCATGTTGGGAGCTTTGTCCTCTGAGGTTTCGCCCCACGCGGCCTCACAGAGGAAGATATCGGCGCCCGAGGCAGCGTCAATCAGCGCCGGCGTATACGCCGAGTCCGCGGAGTAGCACAGCGTGGCACCGCTCTTTGCGTGTTCCATGCGTAGCGCATAGGTTTCCACCGGATGCACGGTGCGGAAAGGGGTGATGTAGACATCGTCGACCAATTGGCGTTCGCGGTCTACCCACGGGCTAAACGCGAAGGTATCACTCATATCATCCACGCCGTTGGGCTCATCCGAGGAAAGGCGACCCAAATGGTCTTCCGTGGATTTCGGGCCAAGACAGAAGTTGCGGGAGGCCGCCGGAGCGGTGGGGTGGAAGCGGCGCCACACCATCAGTGACGGGAAGTCCAGGCAGTGGTCTGCGTGCAGGTGAGTCAACGCCACATGGGCATCGCACGGATCCTGATGCTCCTGCAGGCGTGCGAGGGTTCCCGGGCCCAAGTCCATAACGATGGAGGGGGCCGAGTCGAAAGACACGAGGTAGCCAGAGGCCGGGTTACCAATAGTAGGCACCGAGCCTGAACAGCCGAGGATGGTCAACTTCATGCGTTCAATAGTTCCACGAAACAATGAGGATTGCTGGATTTGAATCGATTGTACCTGCTGATCCGCCATTAAATCTGGGGCCCGAGAAAGCGGGCCGCCAATCGCGAGAAAGACTCGTGGTCACCGGTGCATTCAAAGCTGCGGGTGGGCGTTTGTCCTGTGGGCGCGAGCATGTCGGTGGTGGTGAGGATGCGCATGACATCCTTCGCGGTCTCTTCGGCAGAGGACACCAGTGCGACATTGTCCCCGATAGCGAGCTGAATAACACCAGTCAGCAGCGGGTAGTGTGTACAGCCCAACACGAGGGTATCCACGCCCGCTGACTGCAGCGGAGCGAGGTAGCCCTCCGCCACGCCGAGGATCTGGCGGCCAGCGGTAATACCGCGCTCCACAAAACTCACGAAATCCGGGCAGGCCACGGCGAAGGATTGAACGTTCGGGTTCACCGCAAACAGGTCCTGATAAGCCCCGGAGGTGATAGTACCTTCGGTGCCGATGACGCCAATCTTGCCGTTGCGCGTCGTGGCGATAGCGCGGCGCACCGCCGGACGGATAACCTCGACGACAGGGATGCTGTAGCGCTCGCGGGCGTCGTGGAGAAATGCGGCCGTAGCGGTATTGCAGGCGATGACGAGCATTTTGCAGCCGCGCTCCACCAGCTCGTCGGCGATCGCCGTGGACAACTCACGTACTTGTGCGATGGGGCGTGAGCCATACGGCGCGTGGGCGGTATCGCCAATATAAATGATGGACTCGTCCGGCAGCTGCTCCATGATGGTGCGCGCGACGGTCAACCCGCCCACACCGGAATCAAAAATACCAATGGGAGAAGAGGCGTCAGGCATCAGCGCATCCCCGCCTGCGGTTGCGGCTTTACCTTTTTAATTGGGTCATCGGAGGTAATCACCATGCCCGCCACAATGCCGCCGATGGCGCCAAAGAGGTGCCCTTGCCAGCTCACACCTTCATAGATGGGCAGCACGCCCCAAATGAGACCGGAGTAAGCAAAACCCAAGCCAAGGCCCACAAGGAACTGACTGAGCGAGCGGTTAAAAATGCCGCGCACGATAAGGTAAGCCAACCAGCCATAAACCATGCCCGAGGCGCCGATATGGGAGGTGCCCGGCCCGCCGAGGAGCCACGTGCCTACACCAGCGATGAGCACAACGATGATCGTGACTTCCCACCACGCCTTGCGGCCGGACAGACCAATAAGGAAGCAGAAGATAGCTCCTGGCAGTGAGTTTCCGATGAGGTGCTCAAAGTTGGCATGCAACAGCGGGGCGGTGAAGATTCCCCAGATGCCGTTGAAGTCCAGCGGGTGAATGCCGTACTGCCCCAGGTCATTGCCGAAGAAGAGGAAGTTGATGATGTGGATAATCCACTCGATGGCAAGGAAGCCTACGGTGAGCGACAGGGCCGTTTTAAGGCGTCCGGCGCGTGTGTAGTTCTTCGAATCGCCCGCATTAACGGTGCGTTTCTGACCTACTCCGGCGCTGTCCGGAGTGGGTTGGAAGGGATTGGGCTGATAGGAATTCTGCTGGCCAAACGGTCCACTGCTCGTCATAATGCCCCAACTTTAGCAAGAGAGCAGCGAGGAGTACGCCTCCAAGCCCAAGCCAGGGGCAGCTTTGACCACGGCATCCACGATGGCAGCCTCCACGGCATCGGCCGCCGCGGCGCTGAGGGAGGCGAGAACTTCGGCATCGACTCTGGGTGCGGTTCCCGCCGTGCTTGCCGACGTCTCCCCCACCTTTCCCGTCGACGCAGCAAAGATCGTGTCGCCATCCAGCGGCGAGTGAGCCGGGCGCACCGCGCGGGCGATGCCATCGTGGCCGGCCAAGGCAAGGCGCTTGGCTTGGGCTTTGGTGATGGGAGCATCTGTCAAGACAGCACCGATGGTGGTGTTGAGATGGGCCTCCGCAAGGCTCTTCGCAGCGGCGAAGCGCTTGATGTCTACAGCTGGCTTGTCGGGTGCGCCAAAGAGCCGGCCGGTCGCATCATCGATAACCTGGCCCACGGGGTTGGCTACGACGACGGCGGCGAGGGTGTAGGGGGAGACGTCGACAAGCGCCATGCCCACCCCGCCCCGGACTTTTCCGGCACAGGCACCCACGCCGGCGCCGACGCTACCGGTGGTGTCATCATGCCCCGCCAATGCGGAGCGCAGCGCCTGCGCGCCATCTGCTGCGGTGGGACGCTGGGGACCTGCAAGTAGGTCGAAGATGACGGCACCGGGCACGATGGGAACGCGCGGGCCTGGTTTATCTTCGCCGAAGACCGGAAACCCGATGCCGGCCTCCTCAAGTCCCCTCATGACGCCATCGGCCGCGGCCAAGCCAAAAGCCGAGCCACCTGCAAGGACAATAGCGTGGACGCGCTCGACGGTGTTGTGCGGCTGAAGCAAATCAGTTTCGCGCGTGCCGGGACCGCCGCCACGTACATCAACGCTGGCGACGGCTCCCTGCTCACCGCAATAGATAACGGTAACGCCGGTATCATCACGCGTGGCATGACCAACAGAAAAGCCAAGCTCAGGCACAGTTCGCATGGTCTTAGTCCATGATGACGTTGAGCAGGGAGTCCTGGCAGAAGGCTAACCACTCCACGAGGGTGTCGCGGTCCGCTCCCTGAGAGCCGTGCTCAACATCGCCCGATGCCACGAACAATCGCAAATCATTGAGACCCGCGAGGAAAGCATGGGCTTCTTCCTCGCTAATGGTGACCTCAACCCCGCCGGTTGGGCCGAGCGCTGTGTTGATGACTTGGAGGTTCTCCAGCTTGGCGCGGGCAATATCGTTTTCGTGCAAGGAGCGCAGCAACGCATTATCGCCATCAAACTCCTCATCGCCGGGCTTCTGAAAATCCGGGAAGAGGCGGGCAAGGGACGGGTCCTCCGGCGCTTCCGTGTGACCGGTAGGCATATCCACCATGTCCGCCAACTCATCCTTCGGCGCCGATTGGGCGCGGGCAATGATGGCCTCCGAGACCGTCGCGGTGAGATCCCCTATCACCTCGCGCTCCATGGGCTCAAAAACAGCGGTGTACTTAGCACCGCGCATGAAGGACTTTTTCTTCTTCCAGGCCTGCATACTGTCCTCTCCTTAGCCTGCCTGCTGCATCGTGGCCCACAGTCCCGCGACCTGCAGCTTCTTCACATCGGCCTCGACCTTGTCACGCTCACCACTGGAGACGGCGGCCTTGCCTTCGGTGTGAACCTGCATCATGAGCTCGTTAGCTCGCTTCTTGTCGTAGCCTAGGACCGTCTGGAAGACATACGAGACGTAGCTCATGAGGTTGACGGGGTCATCCCAGACGATGCACATCCACGGCAGGTTTTCGCTCGTGGCGACGTCGACCTCAATGGCCTCATCCAATTCCGGGGTGGCCATGGGCGAACTCATCACCACGCCCGCGGACGTTTCTCGGTGCGCATTCATGTCCTCTACACTAGCCAAAAACTGTAACGCTGTGAGCGGCTATACTGACGGGGACTCAATATGTGATTATCGTTTCCAGGTGGCTGCCGTCGATGAATTCTTTTGCTCTCCCCACCGCCCTGGCGGATATTCTTGCTGGTCGTACTCCATCCCGCGAGGATCTTGCTCGCCTTCTCCAGCTTGTGCTCACCGCCTTCGTGCTGGGCGGCACACTAGTAGCCGCAGTGGCCAGCCTGACGTCCCCTTCACAGAGCGGAAGCTCAGATGACAGGCCAGCTCCAGAACCCACTCCGGCGTCCTGCGACTATGAGCTCCCTGAAGGCCGCATCCAGACCAAACTGGAGACTATCCAATACGAGCTTATCGAGGCCCTCAATACCTGGCGCGCAGAAGACAACCAGGGCCCACTCGTGCCGTGGATCGACCGCCAGACCGCGGCCCGCGAAAAGGCCGAGTGCAATGCGGTAACGAAGACCGAAAAGCCAGCAGACGAGAATATCCAGATGGTGCAGCATCACCTGCCTCTGGACAAGGCCAGTGCTTATGAATTCGTGGAAGCCTTCCGCCAGTCCCCGTCCCACGTCGCGGCTCTCCGGGACCGCCGCATGTCCACCGCTGCCGTCGGCGTGGCATATAACGACGGTCAAGTTTACGTAGTCATCCAGCTGGAAGAATAGATTGGCTGAATTTTTGCTGCACGCTGAGTAGCATCTTCGATGTGACTAGTACCTCAGACAACGTCGTGAACGCTGGAAATGTCCCTTCTGACCGTTCCACGGCCCTGCTCACCGATAAATACGAGCTCACCATGCTGCAGGCAGCACTGCGCGATGGTTCCGCTCACCGCCAGGTAACCTGCGAGGTTTTCGCCCGTCGCCTGCCCAACGAGCGCCGCTATGGTGTCGTCGCCGGCACCGAACGCGTGCTGCGAGCAGTGCGGGATTTCCGCTTTACCGCGCGCCAGCTGGCGGAGATGGACTTCCTCGATGAGGAAACCAAGGACTACCTCGCGCATTATCGTTTCTCCGGCCAGATTGATGGCTACCGTGAAGGCGAGATTTACTTCCCTTACTCTCCGCTGCTGACCGTACGCGGTACCTTCGGCGAGTGCCTCATCTTGGAGACGGTCATTCTCTCCATCATGAATTCTGACTCTGCGGTGGCCTCGGCCGCCTCGCGTATGGTCGTGGCTGCCGATGGCCGCCCGATTATTGAGATGGGCTCACGCCGCGCCCACGAATACGCCGCGGTGACGTCTGCGCGTGCCGCCTACCTGGCGGGTTTTGAGGCCACCTCCAACCTCGAGGCAGGCTACCGCTACGATATTCCGGTCTCTGGTACGGCAGCGCATTCCTGGACCCTGGCGCACGTCAACGACGACGGCACGCCGAATGAGGAAGCTGCATTCCGCGGCCAGATCGAGACGCTTGGCGTGGGCACCACGCTGCTGGTCGACACCTACGACATCACCAAAGGCGTAGAAACCGCCGTGAAGGTGGCCGGCCCGGAACTCGGCGGCGTGCGTATCGACTCGGGTGATTTGGCCGCGGTCACGCGCCGTGTGCGCAAGCAACTCGATGACTTGGGCAACCACAGCACCAAGATCGTGGTCTCCTCCGACCTCGACGAATTCGCCATCGCCGGCCTGCGCGGAGACCCCGTCGATGTCTATGGAGTGGGCACCTCCGTGGTGACTGGCTCGGGTGCGCCGACTGCCGGCATGGTGTACAAGGTCGTGGAGGTCGACGGTCATCCGGTGGCCAAGCGCTCCTCCTCCAAGAAGTCCCAGGGCGGAGCCAAACGTTCGCTGCGTACGTACCGCTCTTCCGGGGTGGCCGTCGAGGAGCTCGTGCTGCCTTTCGACGCCGAGGATCCGGACACCGGCACCCTCACCGCCCGCGCTATGACCGTGCCGCTTATGCGCGATGGGGAAATCGTCGACGGACTTCCCTCCCTCCACGAATCCCGCGATTACCTCGCCAACGCCATCACGACTCTGCCGTGGGAAGGCCTAGCGCTTACTCGCGATGAACCGGCGGTGCCGACGCGTTTCATCGGCTTCTCCTCCTAAAGGCATACCCGTTCCGCCCGGCTTAAGCGGGGCACTACACTGGGGCAAATGGACGAGCACTCAGCAACGATTGACCTTCTCGACGCCGCCGTCGCCGCCCTCGGCGGTGCCCGGCGCGAGGGCCAAGTGCGCATGGCCCAAGAGGTCACTTCCGCCCTGGAGAAGGAACGCCACCTCGCGGTGCAGGCAGGCACCGGTACCGGTAAATCTTTGGCCTACCTCGTGCCCGCATTCCGGCATGCCCAGGAAACCGGCAGCACTGTTATCGTGTCCACCGCTACGTTGGCCTTGCAGCGTCAGCTGGTGGAGCGCGATCTTCCGCGCTTGGCCGAGGCCCTCGAGCCACTCTTGGAGAAGAAGCCGACCTTCGCCATCATGAAGGGCCGCTCCAACTATGTTTGCCTTAACAAGGTTGCTCGTGCCTCCGAGATGGAGGATGAAGAAGCTCTGCTCGATGCTGCCGACTCCCCTTCCCACTTGGGCCGCCACGTCCAACGCATCTATGAGTGGGCTGAGGATACGGGCACTGGTGACCGCGAGGATCTCGAACCGGGCGTGCCGGATCTCGCCTGGCGGCAGGTCTCGGTGACGTCTGCCGAGTGTGTTGGGGCGACGCGCTGCCCGCACGGCGAGGACTGTTTTGCGGAGCTGGCGCGGCGCCGCGCTGCTGACGTCGACGTGGTAGTCACCAACCATGCGCTGCTGGCTATCGACGCCGTTGCAGACGTGAATATCCTGCCGGAACACGACGTTGTCATCATCGATGAGGCCCACGAGCTTGACGGCCGCATCACCTCGGTGTCAACCTCAGAAATTACCGGCCGCGCCCTCAAGATGGCTGCGACCCGTGCCAAGGCGCTGGGCGCCAACGGCAAAGACCAACGCTTAAGTGAGCAGGCAGCCGAGCTTACCCAGCTCTTGGGAGAATTCCTCCCCGGCCGCTGGACCGACCTTCCGGAGGAAGCCAAGCAGCAGCTCATGTCTTTGGCCGACACACTTTCTTCCTGCCGCGAGACTATCGCCCGCACCCCAGAGGGCGAACAGGCTAACGACCCCGAGAAATTTGCCGAGCGCCAGAATCTGGCCAACCACCTCTCCACCCTCGTCGAGGCCATCGCCCGCATCCTCGATGTTTTCGCCACCGGGGATCCGGCCGCGCATGCGGATGTGGTGTGGCTGGAGCGCGATGAGCGCACGCTGACCGATACCCTCGCCGTTGCACCGCTCTCCATCGCCGGCATGCTGCACGAAAAGCTCTTTGGCGAGCAGACCGTGGTGCTTACCTCCGCAACTTTGGCCTTGGGTGGTCGCTTCGATGCCATGGCGGCACAGTGGGGCCTGCCGAAAGGAACATGGGATTCCCTCGACGTGGGCTATCCCTTTAATCCTGCGCGCAGCGGCATCCTGTACACCGCGAGCCACTTGCCACAGCCGGGCCGTGATGGGCTAAGTCCGGACACCATCGAGGAAATCCGCGAGCTCATCATGGCCGCTGGCGGGCGCACCCTGGGATTATTCTCGTCGCGCCGCGCCGCTCAGCAGGCGGCCGAGGAACTCAAGCCGAAGATTCCTTTCGATATCTTCCTCCAAGGTGAGGACTCCATCGGTGCGCTGGTGGATAAGTTCACCAAGAATGAGAATTCCTGTCTCTTTGGAACCCTGAGCTTGTGGCAGGGAGTCGACGTGCCCGGTCCCTCCTGCTCGCTTGTACTCATTGACCGCATCCCCTTTCCCCGCCCGGATAACCCGCTCATGCAAGCCCGCACAGAGGCCGCGAAGGCAGCTGGCCGAAACGGATTTATGGAGGTCTCCGCCACGCATGCAGCGCTGCTCATGGCGCAGGGAGCGGGAAGACTGTTGCGCTCCGTCGATGACCGCGGCGTCGTCGCTGTGCTTGATAACCGCCTCGTGACCAAGCGCTATGGCTCATACCTGTGTGATTCCATGCCGCAGATGTGGCGCACCACCGACCCGGAGGTCGTCCGCAGCGCACTTAAAAGGCTCATCGAAGCCCGCTAAGGACGGCGCAGCGCGCACACCGTGGCCGAGTCTGGTGCCACCTCGGTAAAACCTGCATCCCGGACCACCACGGCGTCCTGCCGGGCGCAGGCTTCAGCGAAGCCCTCGGGGTCTACCTCACGCACGCACAAAGCGAAGTCCTGCGCTGCCCACTTTTCCACCTCGTCAAAGCTCATCGCCGCGGCCAGCAGCATGGAGCCATGCCCCACCTGGGCTGCGGCCTTGCCTGCGCTCATCTCGAGGGAGGCATCGATGAGGATGAGGGGGACGTCGCCAAGCGCCGGCCGCGGTGCATCCTTCGGCAGGTCCGTGTGACCGATCTGTAGCTTGGCCACGAGCGGATCGACCTCGGAAACCGAAGAGGGCACGAAGGCCCGGGCGCGATCTGCCACCGTCACACCAGGCAAGCCCTGCACATCGCGCCATGCCTTGTTGCGCGCACGACGTGCAATCTTACGGATGCGATGCCCATACCACTGCCCCAATGCTTCGGCGAACGCACCATCCTGGCCGGCACGCTCATCCAAGCAGAGCTTGACGACGGCCCTCGCCGCCGCCTCCAGCACCTCCGTGCGGCTCGGCGGCTCCTGCTTAGGCAGGTTCAGCGCAATCTGCATGGCCTGGACGGTCTCGGGCTTATTAGGGTCCTCAGGATCATCGCGCCAGCTGCGCTCGCTACAAGCGTCAACCAGCTGGCGGTGCGCCTCGCGGAGGTTAGTCAACGACGACCTCTTCCATGGGAATACCTAGGATTTGCAGGATTTCATCCATATACGGATGGTTAACGGAGGTGTCCGCAACCTCACGCAGCGCAGGTTTGGCGTTAAAGGCAATGCCGAGGCCCGCCGCAGAAATCATGTCAATGTCATTGGCACCATCGCCTACTGCAACCGTCTGTCGCATGCTCAAACCAGAATCGGCGGCGAACTCACGAAGGAAGTTTTCCTTGGCCTTGCGGTCGACAACGTCTCCGATGACCCGGCCAGTAAGCTTGCCATCTTCAATTTCCAAGGTATTGGCGCGAACGTAGTCAAGGTCGAGCTCCGCTGCTAGCCCCTCAAGGACTTGGATAAAGCCGCCGGACACAACCGCAACACGGTAGCCCATGCGCTTGAGCGTGCGGATGGTGGTGCGTACACCCGGAGTGAGCTCAATATCAGCGGCGGTCTGCGCGATGACGGATTCCGGAAGACCAGCCAAGGCGGCTACGCGCTCACGGAGGGATTCTTCGAAATCCAATTCTCCGCGCATTGCGCGCTCGGTCACCGCGGCCACTTCTGCTTCCTTACCGGCATGGGCGGCGAGCATTTCGATGACCTCGCCCTGAATCAGCGTCGAATCACAATCGAAGCAAATCAGGCGCTTGGAGCGGCGCTGAAGGCCGGAGCGCTCAATGGCAATGTCCACGCCCTGCTCCGTGGCCAGACGGGCTAACGCGGCGCGGACGGGGTCCGCCGAACCTTCCACGGTGATGTACAGCTCAAGACCGTTAAGTGGGTACGTCGAGATTCCGCGGATGCGGTCAATGTTGGCGTTGAAGTTAGCCAGTTCTTGCGCAATCGCAGAGACATGGCTGGCGTTGAGTTGGCGGCCGAGCACCACGACGACGTGCGTAGACCGCGGACGGGATGTGGTTTCATCCTCGCGCAGCTCGACGGTGAGCGACTGGGCATAGATACTGAGGGTGTTGCGCAGTCCTTTCTCCATCGCCTCGACGCGCGAGCTATCAACGCGCACATAAGCCGACAGAGAGATACGCCCAGAGAAGATGGCCTGCTCGACATCGACGAGCTCAACGTTATAGGAACCAAGGACGCGGAAGAAGGCCGCGGATACGCCTGGCTTATCGGGACCGGACGTTGTCACAACGGCGAAAGCGGTCTGGTTGGGGTAATCGATCTGGTTATCCACGCTGTCATTATCGCATGGCCAGTTTGTTCACCGACAACCTCCCAACCAACGCATACAGAACACACGAGAAACGCCGCCTCCCCATCGCGGTGATGGGGAGGCGGCGTTTTCAGGAGTTCGCGTCTTTCTCCGCACCCTTCTGGGCTAGCGCGGCAGTTAGCTCAGTGGGAGCGCGAGACCCGCGGAATTAGTGCCCGTAGTGTGCTTCCTCACGGATACGCTTGACCATGTGCGGGTAGTGGAGCTCGAAGGCCGGACGCTCAGAGCGGATACGCGGCAGGGAGACGAAGTTGTGGCGCGGCGGCGGGCAGGAGGTAGCCCACTCCAGGGAGTTACCGTAACCCCACGGGTCGTCCACGGTAACAATCTCACCGTAGCGCCAGGACTTGAAGACGTTCCAGATGAGCGGGATAACCGAAGCACCCAGGACGAAGGAGAAGATGGTGGAAATCTGGTTGAAGACCGTGAAGCCATCAGACTCCAGGTAGTCAGCGTAACGACGCGGCATACCCATGTTGCCGACCCAGTGCTGAATCAGGAAGGTGCCGTGGAAGCCGATGAAGGTCAGCCAGAAGTGGATCTTGCCCAGACGCTCATCCAGCATGCGGCCGGTCATCTTCGGGAACCAGAAGTAGAGACCTGCGAAGGCGGAGAACACCACGGTACCGAACAGGGTGTAGTGGAAGTGAGCGATAAGGAAGTAAGACTCAGCCAGGTGGAAGTCCAAGGCCGGGGAAGCCAGCATAATACCGGTCATACCGCCAAAGAGGAAGGTAGCCAGGAAGCCCATGGCGAAGATCATCGGGGTATCCCAGGTGATGTGCCCCTTCCACATGGTGCCAACCCAGTTGAAGAACTTCACACCAGTCGGGACCGCAATAAGGAAGGTCATGAAGGAGAAGAACGGCAGCAGGATGGCGCCAGTCACGAACATGTGGTGAGCCCACACCGCCATGGACAGTGCACCGATGGCAAGAACAGCGAAGACCAAGCCGATGTAGCCGAAGACCGGCTTACGGGAGAAGACCGGAACGACCTCAGAAATAACACCGAAGAACGGGATAGCGAGGACGTAGACCTCCGGGTGGCCGAAGAACCAGAACAGGTGCTGCCACAGGATGGCGCCGCCGTTAGCGGAGTCATAGATGTGGCCGCCCAGCTTGCGGTCGTAGAGAACACCGAGAGCTGCTGCAGTGAGCAGCGGGAAGATCATCAGAACGATGATGGATGCGGTCAGCACACACCAGGTGAAGACCGGCAGACGGAACATGGTCATGCCCGGTGCACGAAGGGTCAGAACCGTGGTGATCATGTTGACTGCGGAAGCAATGGTGCCGACACCGGTAGCGCCCACACCGACGATCCACATGTCCGCACCAATACCCGGAGTGTGAACGGAGTCAGCCAACGGCATGTACATGGTCCAACCAAAGTCAGCTGCGCCACCTGGGGTGACGAAACCGAGCAGCATGACGATACCGCCGGTCAGGGTGATCCAGAAACCGAAGGCGTTCAGACGCGGGAAGGCCACATCCGGTGCACCAATCTGAAGGGGCAGAACGTAGTTACCGAACGCCCAGACAACCGGCGTTGCGAAGAGCAGCAGCATCACGGTGCCGTGCATGGTGAACAGCTGGTTGAACTGCTCGTTGGACAGGAACTGCAGGCCCGGGGTGAAGAGCTCAGCGCGGAGCAGCAGTGCCATGAAGCCACCGAGGAAGAAGAAGCTGAAGGCCATGATCATGTACATGATGCCCAGCTGCTTGTGGTCGGTGGTGGTCAGTAGCGTCCAAGCCTTGGAGCCAGTCTTAGCGTTACCAGTCGGCTCTGGACGTGTAGGCGCGACGTAATCGTCGAGCCGTGGCGCCACAGCGGTCATAAAATCCTCCTGAAGAACAAGTGCCTCACCACGTGGTGCGTAGCGCCAGTTTTCGCGCCAAGATCCACATGATCAAACACCTAGGTTTACTCGCATTATATTAGGGCACCGCGCAGGCAAATTTCCAGCGCTCTCTAAACTTCCGCCAACCTTGCTAACCCCGTTTGGAGCAGGAAAGGTCCACGAACTGCCTGCACGACGGCAGCCACTGTGCCGATGCTCGCCCCTAGCCACACTCGCCAGGTGATCCAGAACACAGCACCAAGACCGTGCCCGGCCCAAAACGCGAAAAACGCACCCCCTGAAAGAATCAACCTTTCGATTGATCCTTTCGGCAGGTGCGTGTCATGCCCGAGGCCGAGATGAGCGCTGGTGCGCACGTGATCAGCGCCCTTTCGCGCCGGTGACTTGCGTGTCCGGGTGTGGGGCTTCTTTAGAAATCCCAGTCCTCATCGGTCGTCTCCTCCGCCTTACCAATGACATAGGAGGAACCGGAGCCAGAGAAGAAGTCGTGGTTCTCATCGGCGTTCGGGGACAGCGAGGAAAGGATAGCCGGGGAGACACGAGTTTCGTCCGCCGGGAACAGCCCCTCGAAACCAAGGTTGTTGAGCGCCTTGTTGGCGTTGTAGCGCAGGAAGCGCTTAACGTCCTCGGTCCACCCCAGCTCGTCGTAGAGATCTTCGGTGTAGTCAATCTCGTTCTCATAGAGGTCGTAGAGGAGATCAAAGGCGTAGCCCTTCATCTCTTCTTGGCGCTCCGGGGAGAGCTGCTTGTAGCCCTGCTGGAATTTGTAACCGATGTAGTAGCCGTGCACGGCCTCATCGCGAATGATGAGGCGAATAATATCGGCCGTGTTCGTCAGCTTGGCGCGGGACGAGAAATGCATCGGCAGGAAGAAGCCAGAGTAGAAAAGGAAGGACTCCAACAACGTGGACGCGACCTTCTTCTTCAACGGATCATCACCCTGGTAGTAGGACATGACGATCTTCGCCTTGCGCTGTAGGTTCTCGTTTTCCTCAGACCAGCGGAATGCATCGTTGATCATCGGGGTCGATGCCAACGTCATGAAGATGTTGGAGTAGGACTTCGCGTGTACCGACTCCATGAAAGCGATGTTGGTGAGGACAGCCTCTTCGTGCGGCGTGACGGCGTCGGGAAGCAGCGAAACCGCACCCACGGTGCCCTGGATGGTATCCAGGAGCGTCAGGCCGGTGAAGACACGCATGGTAGTCTCCTGCTCCTTTTCCGTCAGCGTCTTCCAGCTGGGGATGTCATTGGACACTGGAACCTTTTCCGGGAGCCAGAAGTTACCCGTGAGACGGTCCCACACCTCGGAATCTTTCTCATCCGGGACGGTATTCCAGTTGACCGCCTTCACCGGAGCTTCGTGGCTGGCGATGTAGTCGTCATACTCGTGAGACACGCGCGTTACCTCGTCTTTCTAGTCTGAGTGTTCCTGTGGCCATCGTACCCACTTGGCCTGCATTCCGGTAAGTGTCGCCACTCCCCATGCATCCAGTAGCGACGACGGGCTTATTTATACTGACGTTTTATGTGTTCCGAGTTCGCGTATCCCACACAGAGGGAGGTTGTGGCATCGTGACGACGTCGCAAGAGCCGCACACTCCGCTGCTAAGCACCGTGCTGGACACCATGGGATCAGACATCGTCAGCGGCACCCTCCCCGCTGGTGAGCGATTCACCCTGAACGATATTTGTCTGCGCTTTGATATTTCACGCACCGTTGCCCGCGAAGCTATGCGCGCACTTGAGCAACTGGGCATGGTGTCGTCCTCGCGGCGCGTCGGCATTACGGTGCTGCCGATTAGTGAGTGGGCCGTCTACGATTCCTCCATCATCACGTGGCGCCTCAACTCAGAGAAGTCACGGGACGAGCAGCGCAGCTCACTTAATGAACTGCGCCTAGCCATCGAACCTATTGCAGCATCCCTGGCGGCTCAGCATGGTTCCCCGGCAGACAAGGCAGAAATCCTCGAGCTAGCACAGCGTTTGCACTCTTTTGAGGAAGCTCCCGCGCGCCGAGTCGGTGAACAGCTAGCAACAGACCTGCGCTTCCACACCATGGTGCTGCATGCCTCGGGCAATGAAATGTTTGCGGCTCTGAGCCCGTTTCTTTTATCCATGGTGCGCGGTCGCTCAGTGTTTGGCTCGCGCAAGCGCAATCCCACCGCGGGAACGGCGCGCCTCCACTTGGATCTAGCGGAAGCTATCCATCGTTGTGACGCTACAGAGGCAGAAAAAATCGCACGCGCCATCCTGACGGAGGCACGTGCGAACGAGACCTAGCTCAAAGGTTTAAAGCATGCAGGATACGCAGCCCTCAACCTCAGTTCCCTCCAGCGCCATCTGGCGCAGGCGGATGTAGTAGAGGGTCTTAATGCCCTTGCGCCATGCATAGATCTGCGCGCGGTTGATGTCACGGGTAGTGGCGGTGTCCTTGAAGAACAAGGTCAACGACAAGCCCTGGTCCACGTACTTGGTGGCAGTAGCGTAGGTGTCGATAATCTTCTCGTAGCCGATCTCGTAGGAATCCTTGAAGTACTCAAGGTTGTCATTATCCATGTGCGGCGCTGGGTAGTAGACGCGGCCAATCTTGCCTTCCTTACGGATTTCAATCTTGGAGGCAATCGGGTGGATAGAGGAGGTCGAGTTGTTGATGTAGGAAATCGAACCAGTCGGCGGCACCGCCTGCAGGTTACGGTTGTAGATGCCATGCTTGGCGACGTCCTCCTTCAACTGCGCCCACTCCTCCGCCGTCGGGGTGTGGATGGAAGAAGCCGCGAACAGCTCCTTGACGCGCTCGGTACGGGGCGCGAAGTCAGCTGGGTCGTAGCGGTCGAAGAATTCACCGCTTGCGTACTCGGACTCGGGGAACTCGGTGAAGTACTCGCCGCGTTCACGCGCCAGTTTGTTGGATGCTCGCAGTGCGGCGTACATGATGGCTGCGAAGTATGCATTGGTGAAGTCCAAGCCTTCTTCCGAGCCATACTCGATATGCTCGCGACCGAGGTAGCCGTGCAAGTTCATCTGGCCCAAGCCGATGGCATGGGAGTCATCGTTGCCCTTGCGCACCGACGGCACGGAGTTGATAGACGTCTTATCAGCCACTGCAGTCAAGCCACGGATAGCGGTTTCCACGGTCAGCGCAAAGTCCGGGGAATCCATGGTGGCCGCAATGTTGAGCGAGCCCAGGTTGCAGGAGATGTCACTGCCCAGGTTCTTGTAGGTCAGGTCTTCGTTGAGCTCAGAAGGAGCATTTACCTGCAGGATCTCAGAGCACAGGTTCGACATGTTGATGCGGCCGGTCTTGACCGGATTCGCGCGGTTTACGGTGTCCTCGAACATGATGTACGGGTAGCCGGATTCGAACTGCAGCTCTGCGATGGTCTGGAAGAAGTGGCGGGCGTTGATCTTCTTCTTGCGAATGCGCGGATCCTCCACCATCTCTTCGTAGTGCTCAGTGACGGAGATATCTGCGAAAGGCTTGCCGTAGACGCGCTCAACGTCATACGGGCTAAACAGGTACATGTCATCGTTCTTGCGGGCCAGCTCGAAGGTGATGTCCGGAACGACGATACCTAGCGACAGGGTCTTGATACGGATCTTTTCATCCGCGTTTTCACGCTTGGTATCCAAGAAGCTCATGATGTCCGGGTGGTGCGCGTTAAGATACACCGCACCAGCGCCCTGGCGCGCGCCAAGCTGGTTGGCATAGGAGAAGGAATCCTCCAGAAGCTTCATCACCGGAATGACGCCGGAAGACTGGTTCTCGATGTGCTTGATCGGCGCGCCCGATTCGCGGATGTTGGTCAGCAGTAGCGCCACGCCGCCACCGCGCTTGGACAGCTGCAGTGCGGAGTTGATGGAGCGGCCAATGGACTCCATATTGTCCTCGATACGCAGCAGGAAGCAGGATACGAGCTCGCCGCGCTGGGCCTTGCCAGCGTTGAGGAAGGTTGGGGTTGCCGGCTGGAAACGGCCGGTCATGATCTCGTCCACGAGGTGCTCAGCCACCTCGGTATTGCCGTCCGCGAGGAACAGCGCGGTCATGGACACGCGATCCTCGAAGCGCTCAAGGTAGCGGCGACCATCGAAGGTCTTCAACGTGTAAGAGGTGTAGTACTTGTAGGCACCCAGGAAGGACTTGAAGCGAAACTTGTAGGAGTACGCGCGCTTGAACAGGGACTTGATGAATTCGAAGTCGTACTGCTCGAGCAGCTCCGGCTCGTAGTACTTGTTTTCCACCAGGTAGTGCATCTTTTCTTCCAGGTCATGGAAGTAGACGGTGTTCTGGTTGACGTGCTGGAGGAAGAACTGGTTCGCGGCCTCGCGGTCTTTGTCGAACTGAATCTTGCCGTTCTCGTCATAGAGGTTGAGCAGTGCATTCAGCGCGTGATAGTCCAGCTGCTCTTCAGGCTTCACAGGTTCGGCGACGGTCTTACCCAGTTGCGTGGTCACGACGTTCACGGGCCTTTCTTTTTATGGCGAAATTAGAGAGACGAAATCTACAGGGAATATAAGGCGAAGCCCTAGGCTGCGAGGCCTAAGGCTGCAGCGTTGGCCAACAGGCCTTCGCGGCAAATTGTGACATCTTCCTCGGTACCAAGAAGTTCGAAACGGTACACATAAGGCACCTTACACTTGGCGGCGATGACGTCGCCGGCCTTGCCAAAGTCGGTCCCGAAATTACTGTTTCCTCCTGCTACGACCGCACGGATAAAGCTGCGGTTGTGCTCATTGTTGAGGAAACGGATGACCTGCTTGGGCACAGGCCGCGTGTTCTGCTTACTTATCGACGCCCCTCCCCCATACGTCGGACACACCAAGACGTAGGGTTCGTTGACGATGAGCGGCTCATCAGTCAGGCGCAGCGGAATGCGGGCGCTGGGAAGGCCGAGCTTCTCGACGAAGCGGTGGGTATTTTCCGTGGCGGAAGAGAAATACACGACCAACATGATGAGTTGTTATGCAGTTGCCGCCAGGGAGGTCAGGGCCTTGATGCGGTCAGGGCGGAAGCCGGACCAGTGCTCGCCATTGGCCTCGACGACCGGCGCCTGGACGTAGCCAAGGGCCATGACATAGTCGCGAGCCTCGTCGTCCATGGAGATATCCACCATGTCGTACTCAAGACCTGCACGGTCGAGAGCCTTCTTGGTGGCGTTGCACTGAACGCAGGCGGGCTTGGTGTAGAGAGTGATGCTCATGTGACGGTTTCCTTTGACGCTGCACACGTAGTGACTAATGAATTCTGCTGAGTGACTTTTAGCTCTGGCTACGCGGTGTAGGGCCGCCGCCTGAGCAACATCAACGACACTATACTTTGTGCCGAAACCCCGCAACTAACACTACATATAGTAGTTACGCCAGTGATATTCCCAGGATGTAAGTCCCCCGGACCCCACATATTGACCTCGTGCACCCCGCTTCTTCGCCAACGCCGTAACTACACGCGTGGTATTTCCCGCAAGTTAACCAAACGTTCACCCGTTTTGTGGCAAACACCACAAACGGGCGCGGCCGGTGCCGCGCCCGTTAAGTCTGATTCACGAAGCAGTCAGGAGACCTCAGTCCCTCATACACGTTGACGGGTCCGGCCCCTGCCCCTCTTCACGGGTCAAACCAAAAAGCACTTGGCTCATCACCGTGGTGTCGCGAGGCAAATCTGGATGTAGCGGCTCTGCCCCACACAGCTCACCGAGGTCGATATTAACCACGTCAGCGCCGCCCACAGCCTCCAGCACAGAGGTCGAGTTGGGCGTCACGGTGACATCAGCAGGCGAGTAAATCGAGGTATACAACGGGCCCGGCGCTGTGTCCGGCAAGGCATTGAGATTTTCCATGAACTCAGACCCCACCACCTGCTGGATACCAGCGCTGCTTGCAAAGAAGCGCGCCAAGTTCGGCATGGCCGCAATCATCTTCGCCAATACCGTCCCCATACCGTCGAGCGTGGTGCCATGGAAATTGCCACCGAGTGCCACCGCATGGGAAACATGCTCCGGCGAGCCATACATCTGGGTGTAGGTCTTAATGTGCAACCCGCCCTGCGAGTGCCCCACGAGGTTCACCTTCTCGCTTCCGGTCACTTCCCGTACATAGTCAATCTGTTCTGCGACCTCACGCGCCGACTCGTCGAGGTCGGCAATCCCCTTCGTGCGTGCACTTGCGTTCTGCAGCGTCACATCATAAGCCCCGTAGTCAAACGCCCACACGCACATCCCTCGGTCTTGCAGAACTGGGATGAGTTCGTCCCACGTAGAGGCATTGTCAGATGTTCCATGTATGAGCACAACCGGCTCACGCACCTCACCGCTCGCCACACAGGAGGGATCGTTGATGCCCAGTGACGGGTCAGCCGTACTGACCAAATCGATGTCTACAGCGTGGGCCACCGGTGCCGAGAACCCAACGACGGCAGCACACATCGCCGCCGCGATACGCCTTTTCATACGCTATTTCTTCCTTCTATTGTCCGCTGGGGAATGTTCTAAACCCACCCAATAATTATATTCATCGGAGCTAATTTGGCGAGGCAGACGGGTATAAAAAATTCCGCCTCCCCCAAACTAAGTGGAGGAGGCGGAATGAGAATCCCTCGATTCTTAGCCCTGGCGAGCCTTGAAGCGCGGATCCTTCTTGTTGATCACGAAGACCTTACCGTGGCGGCGAATAACCTGGGCGCCCGGCTTCTTCTTCAGCGACCGAAGCGACTTGCGAACCTTCATCGGGCGCTCCTTTCGTTATGCGCAAACTTCATGCGAATGGTTAGTTCATAGCATAGCTGGGCGAGGGCCCAGCAATGACACGAGGAAAAATGTTACCGCACAAGCGCGTCATTACCAAAACACTCACCTTTGAGAGTATCTCGACTGCAATTCCTGGGAGACCTCGCCCAGCGTCTTGCCCATCGTTTCCGGCACGAGTGCCCGCGTATACCCCAGCGCGACCACACCCAGCACTGCAAAGACACCAAACGCCAGTGAGCCACCGAGCCACTCCACCACCGGCAGGAAGAACTGCGCAACTACCCAGTTGCTGACCCACAGCGCTAGGCCCGCAAGGCCCATTCCCAGTCCGCGTACCTGCGTCGGCACGATCTCAGATATAAGCAGCCACGTTGCCGGTGACACCGCCGCTTGTTGGCAGGCGATGAACGCCGCCATGCAGGCCAACGACACCATAGCCAAGGGCGTCGAATCCTGCGCAAAGTAGTACACCACTGCAAGCACCACGAGCGATACTACGTTGCCGCCCAGCCCCACCATGAGCAGGCGACGCCGCCCCACGCGGTCTACAACGCGCATACCGACCACACAGGCAATAACCGACACCACGCCGATCACCATGGACGTGTACACCGAGTTTGTCGTCGACAAGCCCACCTGATTCATCATGGTCGGCGCGAAGTACACAATCGCATTAACGCCCGTAATCTGCTGCGTCAGCCCCATGAGCATGGCCAGCCCGACTGCCCAGCGCATCCAACTGTGCGCGGACAGTGCGGCCCATTCGCCTGTGCTTGGCGACGCCCCCTTCTCCTCCCCCGCCCCTACCCGTGCGCGCACAGCGGCGGCGTCGTCGTGACGGCCCTGTGCAGCGAGCCATACCGGCGTATCAGGCAAGAAGAACATTCCAATGGCCAACGCGGCGCCCGGCACCGCCGCGAGTCCCAGCATCCATTGCCAGCTGCCCGTTGAGGCAAGCGCGGAGTTCACCCCATAAGCCACCAACTGCCCGACAACGATCATGAGAGTATTTAGTGAGACCATCCGACCACGTACCGCGGCCGGAGTGATTTCTGAGATGTACATCGGAGACACGATGGACACCGCGCCCACCGCCAGTCCCAAGACGGTGCGGGCTGTAGCTAGTTCCGCCGTCGATCCCGCCAACGCACACCACACCGATCCCGCTAAGAAAATAAGGCCGCCGGCCATGAGGGTGCGCCGACGGCCAAGCCTATCCGCTACACGCCCCGCAGCCAGCGCACCAGCGGCAGCCCCGACGAGCAGCATCGAGGTCACCAGCCCCTCCTCCTGAGCTGACATATCGAATTCTGGGCCCACAAAGAGCAGTGCGCCAGACATCACACCGGTGTCATAGCCAAAAAGGAGGCCACCCAGCGCTGCCACGCCGGCGACGACCAACACGTAGGAATCTTTCTTCACGAGTGCATATTGTCGCAGGCGGCTACCATGGTCGTCATGTCACACGAAACCGCAAACCTCCAACAGGACATCATAAAAGCCCTGGGTACCAAGCCCTTAATCGATCCAGCCGAGGAGGTTGAGCGCCGCGTCACATTCCTCGCCGACTACCTGCGCACCACCGGCGCGAAAGGTTTTGTTCTCGGCATTTCCGGCGGCCAAGATTCCACGCTGGCCGGCCGCTTGGCTCAGCTAGCCGTCGAACGCGTCGACGGCGCGCACTTCTGGGCCCTTCGCCTTCCCCACGGCGTGCAGGCAGATGAGGAGGATGCCCAGGTAGCGCTCGACTTCATCCGGCCCGATTACCGCCTGACCATCAATATCGCTGAAGCCACAGCGGCCCTCGATAGCGCGGTGGCCTCTGCCCTCGAGACTTCCACGCTGGGTGACTTCAACCGTGGCAATCTCAAGGCCCGCCTCCGCATGGCTGCCCAGTACGCGGTGGCCGGGGAGGTCGGCGCCCTGGTAATTGGTAGTGACCATGCCGCAGAAAACGTCACTGCATTCTTTACCAAATGGGGAGACGGCGCTGCCGATCTCATCCCATTAGCCGGCCTCAACAAGCGCCAGGGCGCCCAGCTTCTTGAGCACCTC
This sequence comes from Corynebacterium sp. MSK218, assembly GCF_030232655.1. Lineage (NCBI taxonomy): Bacteria > Bacillati > Actinomycetota > Actinomycetes > Mycobacteriales > Corynebacteriaceae > Corynebacterium > Corynebacterium sp. MSK218. The sequence continues at coordinate 3,577 of NZ_JASPGN010000002.1, read as the reverse complement.
GGTGCACCTGAATCCACGTGGACAAAAATCCCTACCGCGGACCTTGAGGATGATCGCCCGCTGCTTTCGGACGAAGAAGCCCTCGGCGTCACCTATACCCACATCGATGATTACCTCGAGGGCAAGAACGTGCCTGACGACGCCCGCGAGCGCATCGAAACCCTCTGGCGCCGCGGCGCCCATAAGCGCGCCATGCCGCCAGGACCCACTAGTGCCTAACGCCTCACAAGGAAGACTATCCGCCCAACGCTTCGAGCGTGGCACGTGCGGCCCGCTCGAGCGGTGCATAATACGCGGGACCATGCGTCATCGAATGAACCGCCAGCGGGTGTAGTTGATGCACCGGCACCCACTGGTGATACTCCTCCCCCACCCCATAACCACGCAGTATCTCGCCATAGTACGGCGTGCCAAATAGCTCCAGCATGGCCAAATCCGTCCACGGGTGTCCGCCGTGTGCGGCTGGGTCGATCATCACGGCCGACGAGGCAGTAAACAATACGTTTCCTGCCCACAGGTCGCCATGAATTCGCGCCGGTTTCACGTCCCACTCAACGGCTTTTATAGCCTCGCATGCTTGCCGAACTATCCCCTGTAGCTCTTGAGGCAGTCCTCCTATAAAAGGCGACACCCGCTGCTCGGCGTAGAACTCGCCCCAGACTTCACATGGTTCGCAGGGTTGTTCCACGCGTCCAATGAAGTTCGCGCCCTCCCAGCCCGCCGGCGGCGCGCCGAAAGCGGGCGCTCCTGCTTCATGGACCGTACGGAGCGCAGCACCAAAAGCGCGGGCAGCGAGGACACTCGGTCGCGACTGCTCAACCCGCCGAGTGCTAATAGATGTGGGAGTGACTTCGGCGACGTCCACGACGACGTCGCCATGCGCCTGCGCCAGCCATCTCAACCCAGCAGCCTCGGCACCAGCTTGATCAGGACGGGACACGGTCTTGGTGAAAACATCCATGTTCCCAGCATAGGAAAAGGCCGCCTCCATAACAGAGACGGCCACTGGTGGAGCTAACGGGATTCCATCGGTTTCTAAATATTACCCCTTGCCTAGCTGGCATTATGCTTATTTAACCTGCATTTATATTAGGTAATTTCTAACGTCATTACGTCATTAGGTCATTATATGACACAAAACGGCGCTAGAGTTCCCCGAAGGTTCCCCAATATGCAGAACGAAAACGAAAAGAAAAAGGCCCGAAGTAAACCCAGGACGCTTCACACACTCGATTAAGCTGCCCTTGATCAAATAGGCGTTTCACCAGGTCTTCAAGCGTGGACTTCCGCTTAGATTGAATCGTCAATGAACTCGCGGATGCCGTGCACCTTTCCCCCTTCCACTTGTATCCGACGAGTCCATGCACTGGAGGACGCTGGAATTATTCGGGGTTACGTTGCCCTGCTTGATCCCACAAAGGTCGGCAAAGGATTTACCGCCTATGTCAGAGTTTGGCTCACCAGCCAGGACCTTGAGACTGTTGAGCGATTCATTCAAGAGATTCAGCCACTTCCAGAAGCCGTGGAATGCCACCTCATGGCTGGTGAATGCGATGCCATACTGCGAATAGTGGCGGCCGATCTCACCGCTTATCGTCAATTTCAGATCGACCATCTCACCCGCATCGATTGCGTCCACAACGCGAAAACTGAGGTGCACATGGAACAGGTAAAATTAATGTCAGAATTATCTGTCTGAATTTGATACTTGGTGGCTCCACGTTGGGATCATCAACGGTGCTCCAGACTCTGGGTCAGCGATGATCTTAGAATCCACACCAAATACGGTGCGCACGAGCTCTTCAGTAATAACGGTTGCAGGAACGCCGGTGGCTACAACTTCGCCGTCTTTCATGGCGATGATGTGATCGGCGTAGCGCGCTGCCTGGTTCAAGTCATGCAATACGGCGACCAGTGTGTAGTCCCGTTTCCGGTTGAGCATGCGGCAAAGTTCCAGCAGCTCAATCTGGTAGCTGACGTCTAAGAATGTGGTAGGTTCATCGAGAAGCAAGATTGGCGTCTGCTGCGCCAACGCCACCGCCATCCAGACGCGTTGGCGTTGACCGCCCGAGAGTTCATCGACAAGCCTGCCTGAAAGCTCCCTAATTCCGGTTGCCTCCATGGCCTCTTTCACCGCCTGCTCATCCTCGGGCGACCAAGGCTTGAACAAACTCTGGTGCGGGTAGCGTCCTCGTGAGACCAGATCGATGACGCGAATGCCGTCCGGGGCAACCGGGCCTTGCGGCAGAAGACCCACTTCACGCGCTACTTCTTTGGTGGGCTTTTTGTGCAAAGACTGCCCGTCTAAAAGAATCTTCCCCTCTTGCGGCGCAATCAAACGGGTCAAGCTCTTGAGCAAAGTGGACTTGCCGCAGGCATTGGGGCCAACGATGACCGTGAACTGGCCATCTGGAATCTGAAGATCCACGCCTGGGCAGATAACTTTGTCGCCGTATCCAAGCCGGGCGTTTTCTACTAGAAGTCGTGTCATTTGCGTCGGCCTTCTCTCATGAGCAACCACAGGAAGTACACGCCACCGATGGATACGGTGACAATACCTACTGGGAGCGGGGATTCAGGGTCAATTCTTTGGGCAACCGTATCGGCGAGTATTAACAGGAAAGACCCCACGGCTGCGGTGGGGGCCAGCGCCAGGCCATCAACGTGTACCAGGCGACGGGCAATCTGGGGCGCGGCCAGCGCGATGAAGGAAATCGGCCCGACGGTGGCAGTTGCCAGCGCCGTTAATCCGATGCCGGCGACAACTGCCAATAGTTGCACCCTGCGGACGTTTTGTCCCAGCGCAACCGCGAAAGGAATACCAATCTGCATCAAACGCATCGGGCGTGCCAGCAGTGCTGCCATCAGGATGAGCACGGCAGAACCACAAAATGCCAGCAGCAGCGAATTCCAGGAGGTACCGGAGAGATTTCCCGCGCCCCACAAACTCGCCATGATGGCATCTTCCACCGTGGCAGTGAGCAAAATCCACACGTTGACCGAGGCCAGCATGGCGCTGACAGCAATGCCAACGATGATAAGACGCACGCCACCAGCGAATCCGCGCTTGGAGGCAAGGAAGAACACCACCATCGCGGTAGCGATACCTCCAGTGAGAGCCCCCAACAACGTAGCGGTGGTGCCACCGCCGAGAATCAACATGACGATGAGCGCGCCAGTGTAGGAACCGGTCTGAAAACCAATCACATCCGGTGAGCCCAATGGATTCGTGGTGAGGTTTTGAAAGATAGCTCCACTCATGGCCAGTGTTGCGCCCAGCAGGATTGCCAGAAGCGTGCGCGGTGCGCGCCATTCCACCACAATCATGTTGGTGTAGGAATCACCGTTGCCGGTCAACGCCTGGAACGCTTCACCAACGGTGATGGATGCAGAACCATCAACCAAGGAGTACACCGCAATCAGCGCAGTCGCCAATAAGAGTCCACCTGTGACGACAGCTGTGCGCACCCCGATAAGCATCACCGGGCGTTCTTTGGGACTGAAGCGTCCTGGGTTTAGTTCCTACCTCAGCTAAGGAAGGATTGAACTATGCCTAGAAAGTATTCCGTTGAGTTCA